>BNUV01000003.1 GCA_025997615.1 Spirochaetia bacterium | reverse complement strand
AAGCTCCTGTCCCGCCTCAACGGGGAAGAACCGGACCATGCGGACCAGCTTCAGGGGCCCTTTGCCGAATACCGGCCCGATTACCAACGGCTTCTCAAAGAAATCGCCGATTCTGAGGATGCTATCCGGCAAATAGAGGCCGATGCAGCCCGGATCCGGGGCTTGGACGAGGATATTCAGCGGAACGAACAGCAAAATTCCGGCCAAAACAAGGAATTATCCGCCGCTTATGTGAAATTAGGTGAAATTATTCTGGAAGATCCGGGGTTTGAGTCTTTTACCGCCCCCTACAAGCGTCAGGCCGAGGCTTTAACCGCCAAAATCCGGTCTCTTGAGGAGCGATACGAGTCTTTTGAGGATAAAAACGGCGCCAATGTCTTTGTCTGGATCAGTAAAAGCGCCCAAAGCATGGTGATTCGCTCCTTTTTGGCGAAAACACAGGACAATCTCAGGCGGCTTGAGGGATCTCTGGGGGAAAAGTTTTTCCTTACTCAGCCTCCGGAAGCGGCCGATCATAGAGATGCAGGGGCCTTGATTGGTGAAATCGATGAACAACGCGCGGCTTTAACGAAACTTCAGGAGGATCTGGCGCTGCTCCGGGGGGAACGGCGGAAGATCAGCGATAGTTTCGGCTCTGAGGGAAGCCCCGCAAAGCAGATTCAAGGGCAGGAAAAGCATATCCGCCTGGTGCAGGATGCCCTGCGGGACCACTGTCTGGCTTTTGGCGTAAAGGCCGCGGATCCGGCGAACAAAAAGGAATTTTCCTCCCTGTTTCAAACCGAAGACGAGGCCGTTCTGGACAAAATCGCAGAAATACAGGAATCTATGGCCGGAACCAACCGGCAGATTGAAGAGATCAAAATTTCCCTGATGATTGATGAGGAAAGGGAATCAATCGAAAAAAAGAAGAAGGTTATTGATGAACACCGTCAGCGCATTGCCGCTGGTGAAAAGGCAATTCGGGATCTGGAAAAACAGATAGGTGAATCGAACAAACATATTGAGGAGCTGGAATCGTTCCTTGAAAGGATAGCAGAAGATCATGGCAGCAAAAACAGAGAAAAAGACGAAGAAACCCCTGACGGCAAAAGCGGCGGCGGCCAGGCCGGCGGCAAAAAAACCCGGCGTAAAAAAAGCGGCTGACGGTGCGCCCAAAGGTGCAACACCCAAGGGTGCAACGACCAAAGGCGCAGCTAAGGGCGAGATTGTCTACGACGAATCGAAGATCACCACATTGTCTTCGCTGGAACATATACGCCTCAGGACCGGTATGTACATAGGCCGTCTGGGCGACGGTTCCACCCCCGATGACGGAATTTATGTGCTCCTCAAAGAGGTGATCGATAACGGCATCGACGAATTTATCATGGGGAACGGAAAGCTGATCGAAATTGAAGTAAAAGACGGCGGGCAGCCGGGGGAAACCATGGCCAAGGTCCGGGATTTTGGCCGGGGCATTCCCCTGGGAAAACTGGTGGAATGTGTTTCGGTGATCAACACCGGGGCAAAATACAACGACGACGTGTTCCAGTTTTCCGTGGGCCTTAACGGCGTGGGCACCAAGGCGGTGAACGCCCTCTCATCGCATTTCCGGGTGGCGGCTATCCGCAATGGCGAATTTGCCGAGGCGATTTTTGAACGGGGCGTTCTGAAAACCCAGCGGAAGGGAAAACTGAAGGCTGCGCAAAAAGACGGCACCTATGTGGAGTTTATCCCGGATAAAGAAATTTTCGGTGAATATAGTTTTAACCCTGAATTTATTGAACGGCGGATCCTCAACTATGCCTACCTTAACACGGGGCTGACTCTTTCCGTCAACGGCAAACCCTATCTTTCCAAACGGGGCCTCTTCGATCTGCTCACCGAAGAAACCGGCGAAGATAACCTCTATCCCATCGGCTATTACAAGGGCGATCGAATAGAGTTTGCGTTCACCCACACAAACAATTACGGCGAAGAATATTTTTCTTTTGTCAACGGACAGTTTACCTCCGACGGGGGCAGCCACCTTTCTGCATTCAAAGAAGGTTTCCTCAAGGGGATTCAGGCCTACTTCAAAAAAGATTACCGCAGCGAAGATGTCCGGGAAGGGGTGATTGCCACCGTGGCGGTAAAGCTCAAGAGCCCGGTTTTTGAAAGTCAGACAAAAAACAAACTGGGCAATTCCGATATCCGGGGCTGGGTGGTGCAGGAGTGTAAAGCCGCCGTGGAGGACTGGCTGCATAAAAACACCGAAGCGGCAAAAGCGCTGGAACAAAAAATTGTTTCCAACGAAAGCCTCCGCACGGAGCTGAACGAGGTGAAAAAAGAAGCCCGGGAAAATGCAAAAAAAATCGCCCTCAAAATCCCCAAACTCAAGGACTGCAAATTTCATTTTGATGACGGCCAGGAGGGGGAAGCGTCCACGATATTTCTCACCGAGGGGGACAGCGCCGCCGGTTCCATGGTATCAAGCCGGGACGTAATGACCCAGGCCATCTTTGCCCTCCGGGGTAAAGTGGAAAATGTGTTCGGTAAAAAAAGGGCCGCCATTTACAAGAACGAAGAGCTTTACAATATGATGATGGCCCTGGGAATTGAAAACACCGTGGAGGGCCTCCGTTATGCCCGGGTTGTTATCGCCACCGATGCGGATTTCGACGGCTTTCATATCCGCAATCTTCTTTTAACATTTTTCCTTTCCTATTTTGAAGAGCTTATTACCTCAGGCAGAATTTTTATTCTGGAAACTCCCCTGTTCCGGGTGCGGACCAAAAAAGAAACACGGTACTGCTACAACGAAAAGGAACGGGACGAAGCCACCGGCGCGCTGGGAAAGGAAAGCGAGGTAACCCGTTTCAAGGGTCTGGGGGAAATAAACCCCAAGGAGTTCGGCCAGTTTATCGGCGAAGATATACGGCTGGTGCCGGTGTCGGTGAACACCCTCAAGGCGGTGCCGCAGGTGCTGAATTTTTACATGGGTAAAAACACCCCCGAACGCCGGGACTACATCATGAAGAATCTGATCGAGGACGCCGGCTAAAAAAATGAAAACTCCCCTCTGGGGAAACCGGCGTTTTTTTGAAAATATTCTAATCATCGGTCTTCCTGTGGCATTGCAAAATCTCCTTACCACTTCCGCCGGCATGGTGGATACGATCATGGTGAGTACCCAGGGGGAAACCGCCATGGCGGCGGTGGGGATCTGCGCCCTTTTTTCCATGCTGCTTTTTGCGGCCTACTTTGGTTTTTGTAACGGCGGGATGATCTTCTTTGCGCAGTACTGGGGCGCCAAAAACGAAGGGGGGATCTGTAAAGCCTACGGCCTTACCCTGGTGTGTATGATGGTCATGGGCTTCGCCTTCGGCGCCATGGCGATCCTCGCCCCTGAATATGTTTTGCGGCTATACACCGACAAAGAAAATATCATTCAGGCGGGCATTCCCTATCTGCGTATCGCGGGCTGGAGTTACCCTCTCCAAACTTTAGCCATGGCCATCGGTTCGCTGCTCCGCTCCGTGGAAAAGGTAAAAATCCCCCTCTTTGCTTCCATTGCGTCACTTTTAACCAATACCTTTTGTAACTGGGTTTTGATCTTTGGAATGTTCGGGTTTCCCAAAATGGGAGTCCGGGGAGCGGCGGTGGGAACGGTGGTTTCCGGCATTGTCCATGTTGTAGTGCTTTACATATACTGTTTCCGGGATAAACATTCTTTTGTTACCAGGGTCCGTCAGCATTATGGCTGGGACAAAGGTTTTATCAAAGAATTTTTCGCCAAAATAATTTTTGTAGTATTTAACGAAGTTCTTTACGGCGTGGGGCAGCTCCTCCTCAACATGATCATTGGCCGCCAGATTGAAGCGGGCATTGCAGCCTTCGCGGTGTTCCGTACCCTGGAAGGATTTATCTTCGCCTTTTTCGGCGGCCTTGCCAACGCCAGCTCTGTCATGGTGGGAAAACAAATAGGCGCCGGGGAACATTGGGAAGGTTATGTCGACGCCAAACGTTTTATCATTCTGTGTCCGCTGGTTACCTTTGTTATCTGGTCTGTCATCATCGCATTTCGCTCCCCGCTGTTGCATAATTTTTCTTTGGGGGACGAGGCTTTCCGCCTTGCCGAGGGGATGCTGTTTATTTATCTTGTTACCGGGACTATCAGAAGCTGCAACTACATGAACAATAACATTTTCAGGGCCGCCGGAGAATCGGTTTTTGGCACGGTGATAGAGATCTGCGGCCTTTTTTTTATCAGCATCCCCGCCGCCGCCCTCTGCGGTTTGGTGTTACACTGGCCCTTCCTGGCGGTGTTTTTCATGCTTTTTCTGGATGAATTCATCCGTCTGGGCATCATTTTGTGGTACATGAATTCGGGCAAGTGGGTAAAGCCTGTTACCGGCGAAGGCAAAAAGCGGCTGGCGGAATTCCGCAAGAAATTCAGGTAGATTATTTTTTGCAGATATGCTACAATGGAAGCAGCTTATACAAACGGAGGATATTTATGATTACCGGAATTGCCCATGTGGCGATTAATGTTCTTGACATGGACAAGATGCTCGGCTTTTACAGCGAAGCCCTGGGGCTTAAAAAGGCTTTTGAGCTTCCCCACGAAGACGGCACTCCCTGGATCGTTTACCTGAAGGTTGCCCCCGGGGAATTTATCGAATTTTTTTACGGCGGCGTTAAAGACCGGGATATAAATTATTCAGGCGATCAGATCGGCGCCCATCACTGGTGCATCACCTGTACTAACATGAACGCCCTGCGGGAAAGGCTTCTGGCCAGGGGCTATATCAAGCCGGATATGAAACCCGTCGCCAAAGGGGACGGCTGGAACTGGTGGATCCACGATCCCGAAGGCAATGCCCTGGAGATCAATCAACTTGAAGGCACCAGTGCCGTTAGTGACAGCGCCAACGGTGGCCGGGACGAGATTACCGGCATAGAGCACGTTGGTCATGTGGTATCCGATATAGAAAAAACAAGGGCCTTTTACCGGGATATGCTGGGCCTTAAAGAGCTTAGTACCAAAGACAAAGACGGCAAACCCTGGCTTACCTACATGGAAGTAAAGCCCGGACAGACCATGGAATTTTTCTGGGGCGGTGTTAAGACGCGGCCCAACACCTGGCAGTCTTACGGCGTTACCCACCTCTGCCTTCTCTCGGACGATGTGGCCGCCGAAATTGAATCCCTCCGTGCCAGGGGCTGGCCCATTCTTATTGAAACCAAAACCGGTGCGGATAAAAATACGCAGGGCTGGGTGGTGGATCCGGACGGAAACAGAATTGAGCTGATGTATATCCATCCCGATTCTCCCCAGGCAAAGGCTTAGGGCCGGTGAAAGGAACAGGGAATGGCCTACATAAAAAACATCTTTGACAAAAACTTTTTGGAATACGCATCCTATGTAATCAAGGATAGGGCCATTCCCGATATGGAGGACGGCCTTAAACCGGTACAGCGGCGCATACTCCATACACTGTTCGAGAAAGACGATGGCAAATATCACAAGGTTGCCAATATCATCGGGGAATGTATGAAGTACCACCCCCACGGGGACCAGTCCATAGGACCGGCGCTGGTGGGGCTTGCCAACAAAAGCTTCTTTATCGACAGGCAGGGAAATTTCGGCAACATGGACACGGGCGACGGGGCGGCCGCTCCCCGGTACATCGAGTGCCGGATCACGCAATTGGCAAAGGAAATTTTTTATAACCCCAAGCTGACGCCCTATGCCGATTCCTACGACGGCCGCAACAAAGAGCCGGTTCTTTTCCCCGCAAAAATTCCCGTGGTCCTCGTTATGGGCACCGAGGGAATTGCCGTGGGTATGTCCACAAAAATTCTGCCCCATAATATTATCGAGGTTCTGGAGGCCGAGAAGGCGTGTCTGGCGGGAAAAAAGTTTCAGCTCTATCCTGACTTTCCCTCCGGCGGCCTTTTGGATGTTTCCGATTACCGGGACGGCAACGGAAAAGTTTTAGTCCGGGCAAAGATAGACACCTCCGATCCCAAGCGGCTGGTGATCCGGGAACTGCCCTACGGCTCCACCACCGAAAGCCTGATGAACAGTGTGGAAACCGCCGCCAAAGCGGGCCGCATCAAGATACAATCCATCAGCGATTTTACCACCGATAATGTGGAAATTGAAGTCAAGCTGGCCCGGGGAGTCTATGCGGAAGAAACGGTGGATGCGCTTTTTGCGTTTACCGAATGTCAGCAGTCCATTTCGGTGAACCTCCTTGTCATACGGAACGGCCTTCCGGCGGTGATGACGGTGACCGAAATCATTAAGCACCATGCGGGGCAATTGGTGAAAATTCTTACCAAGGAACTGGAGCTTGAAAAAAAGGAACTGCAGGATAAGTATCATCTGCGGAATCTTGAACGGATTTTTATTGAAGAGAGAATTTACAAAGCCATTGAAAAAATGAAAACCGCCAAGGGTGTTGAGGATGCCGTTATCGACGGTTTTAAACCTTTTGCGAAAGAAGTGGGGCCCCGGGGGGTAAGTCACGAAGACGTGGAACATCTTTTAAGAATTCCCATCCGCCGGATCTCCCTTTATGATATTAACAAAGCCCGAACCGAGATGCAGGAGATTCAGGAAAGGATCAAAGAGATAAACCGTCTCCTTAAAAATATTGTCGCTTATGCCACAAGTTTTCTGGACGGCATCATCGCCAAAATAAAAAATAACGAAGAGCTTGGCCGGGGGGCACGGAAAACAAAGGTCGGCGCCTTTGAAAAGATCGACATAAAGGAAGTAACGGAAAAACAGGATCTTAAATACGACAATAAGACCGGTTACCTGGGAACCGCCGTGGCCGGGAACCTGGTGGCATCCGTTTCTCCCTTCGACCGGATATTGGTAGTACGGCGGAATGGAACGTATGCTGTTACCGATGTAACGGAAAAAGCTTTTGTCGGCGCCGGGGCCTGGTGGATAGGTGTGGCCGACAAAGAAGCTTTATCGGAAATAATTTTTACGGTGATCTACAAAGATGCTGCCAGCGCTTGTCCCTATATCAAACGCTGCATCATTGAAGGGTGGATCATGAACAAGGATTATTCTTTGGCGCCGGAGAATGCCGAAGTGCTTCACGTTGATACCCGGCAAAAGTTTGTTTTTATCGCCAGGTATAAACCAAAGCCCCGGCTCAAGGTTTTGCAGGAATCGTTCAAGGCCCATGATTATGCCGTCAGGGGCCTCAAGGCCGGGGGCCTGCGGCTGTCAAACAAGGAAGTGCAAAAAATAGAGTTAGGCAAATAGGGGAAGCTATGATGGAAACGTTAAACACGACAACGCAGCCGGATAACACGGAAATTGTTTTTGAAACCGATTCGGGAATTTCCGTGGAAGAACAAAGGGAAATTCTTTCGGGGCTTGAGACATTAACGGAAAAAAATCACCTCGAGCTTCCTGAATCTTCTTTTAAAATTCCGGCGAAAAAAAAGGGCGGGCTTTTCCCCCTGCTGATTAACGCCGCCGCTGTTATCCTGGTGGCGGGCGGTTTTTTTCTTTTGTTTTCGTTCCACGGTCAGGAAGATTTAAAAGTCCGCGAAGGGACCGTTGTTTTGGGCATCACCGAACGGGCCCTTATTCAGGAAATACGGAAAGAAACCGCCCGGGAGATAACCGCCAAAGAACGGGAAATCACCGACATGATCGATAAACTTGCCGATGTAGATATCGAAGTTCAGGAGCTCCAGAAGGCAGCGGACAGGCAGCTTAATGAGAGGGAGGCGGAACTGCGGGCGATCATGGCCCGTGAAATCGAAGCTGAACGCCAGCGGCTTATGGCCCAGAATCTTTCCGAGGCCGCCATCGCCGAACGTCTGCGGGCCTTTGACGCCGAGAGAATTCTCCGGCTTGACGGGGAGCTTAATTCTTTCCGGGCGCAGTTGGAAACGGAACGTCAGCAATCCGCCGGTAATCTCCAGCGTCTGCAGGAGGAATACCGGACCAGCCTTACCAATCTGCAAACCGAACGGGCGCAAATTCTTGAGGCTTCCCGGATCCGGGAGGCCAATCAGAAAGCCCAGGCGGAAAAACAGCTCGGTGAACTTTCAGGCCGTTACGAGCAGAGCCGGGCCGAGTTGGGAACAGCCCAGGAAGAACTGCGGCGTCTTTCCAGCGAACAGGAGCGGGCAGCATTGGTGGAGGGCCAGCTCGCAGGTTTCTACAGCTCCGTGCAAAATCAGCTCCATGCCGAGCAGCTAAAAGAAGCGGGGGACACCTTAAATGCCATGCGGGAATTTATCAATACCCCCTCGTTCCGCAATGTCCGGGCGCTGCAAAACAGAAAAGATATGCACCTGGCCGCCATCGCCGCATTCCAGGGCCTTATCGACGAAACCCTGAAGGTAAGGCAGCTTTCCTCCGTACCGCCGGTGGACGAAGAAGCGGTTAAGGCGCCCCTTAACGCCCAGATTTCCGCATTGAATCTGCAGCTGCAGGATCAGAAAAACGAAATTGCTGCATTGCAAAAAAATGCCGCCGAAGGTTCCGGTTTGGGGCGGCAGGTTACGGAATTACAAAGTCAGGTTACTGTTTTGCAGAAAGATAAAGATGCACTGCAAGCCCAGCATGATACATTAAATGAAACATTAACGCAAAGGAACAATACCATTGCCGAAAAGGACACCGCCATCGCCGATTTACAGACGCAGCTTGCCACTATCCGTCAGGCTTTGCAGAGTCTTAGCCAATAGAGGCGTTTTGTATTTCAGGGAGAAATGAGGATGAAAAAGCCTGGTTTGTGTGTATTGATGCTGGTACTGGCGCTGTCTGCTCTGAGCGCACAGCAGAAATACGCCCTGGTGATCGGTAACGCCAACTATCAGCGGATCGGGAAGCTGACCAATACGATCAACGATGCCGAGGACCTTACCAAAGCCCTGCGGAATTTGGGCTATCAGGTGGAGATGAAGTCCAATGTAAGCCGCTCGGATCTGATCAACGCCATATATGCCTATACCCAGCGCCTTGCCGCCAATTCCGCCAACGAGGGTTTTTTCTGGTACGCGGGACACGCAGTACAGATTGGAGACGAGAATTATCTGCTGCCGGTTGATGTCAACGTGGATAATGAAATGCAAATTCGAAGTGATTCCTATTCTCTGAACCAGTTGCTTGCTGCGCTGGAGGAGGCGCGTAACCGGGCCAATGTGGTAATTCTGGACGCCTGCCGGGACAACCCCCTGCCCCGGTCCGCCGGACGGAGCTCCGGAAGCCGGGGCCTTACGGTGATCAACGACATACCCGGCGATCTCTTTGTGATGTTTTCCACCGCCCCCGGCGACAAGGCCGACGACGGCCTGGGGAAGCGGAACAGCCCCTTTGCGGAAGCCTTTCTGAAAAACATAAGTTCCACCGATCCGCTGGTACTGGTAGCCACGGACATCATTCAGGAAACCATGCGTCTAACAAATAACCGTCAGCGCCCCTTCCAGCGGGGCAGCATAATCAGCGACCGCAACTATTCCCTGAACCGCCGTCAAGTCGCCATTGTCCCGGCTCCGATACCGGCCCCAAGCCCTGCTCCGACTCCAAAACCGGCCCCAAGCCCTGCTCCGACTCCAAAACCGGCTCCAAGTCCTGCCCCGGCGGTCCAGCCTGCGACAACTCCGCAGACATCAGGCGGGGCCAATCTTATGACCGAGTTCCGCGCCGCTAATGTAATGGCCGCTTTTAACGCAATCCACGAATTCCTGCAAACCTGTAACGGCAAACCAAACCGCGCCGATGTGATCCGTTCGCGGATAGTTACAGGCGATTACCTGGACCTTCCCTCGCTGACTGTGCAGGCGGACGCGGGTGGCGGCGGCTTTTCCGCGGTGAACACCAGCCTGGGCGAACACGGGACCCTTCTCCGGCTAATTGTTGTAGGGGTGGATTCCTTTACCAAGACCAACAGCAACGCCCCGGCCCATGTGGTATTCCAGTTCCAAAACGTACCTGTAAGCCACCGCATGAACCCAACCAATACCAATGCGGGGGGCTATGCCAAGAGCGAAATGCGCAGTTATTTAACAAGCAAATTCCTCCCGGGACTGGCTGCCGCCGGTTTGCCCGAAAGCATTATCTGGGCGCCCACCCGTTGCATATCTAACGGCGGAGAAGGGGGCACCGCCGCAGATGCCCTTGCCGATAAGCTCTGGCTGCCCACAGAGTGGGAGTTGCATGGCTCAAATAGCTGGTCAAATAAAAAATACGAAACGGCGCAAAATCAGGCGCGGCTGGAGTTCTACGAAAGCAATGCAAAAAGAATAAAATACAATTTGGAAAACAACGGTAACTACGGAATGTGGTACTGGGAGGCTTCCCCCTATTCTTCGTCTGCGGCCAATCTCGCTATTATCGACTTCTTTGGTTTTGCGAACAACCTCCATGCGAGTAGTGTGGTTGGCTGCGCCCCCGCTTTCTGTGTCCGTTAAGGGCACGGACAATCCGGCCTCCCGCTGATTTATTCAGCTTTATATACTTGCAGGCCCAAATGTTTTTCCATTGTAAACGCCTATGGTGTCAGTCACCCTTTTGGGGGCATATGCGTTTACTGGCGCGCCAGTTGGGCGGGGAGCGGGGCCGGGCTGGCAAAAATGATCTGGAATTCCCCGCTGCAGCAGACCATTTGCTCCTCAACCGCCATTACCCGAATACCCCCCCCCATCTTCCATCATTCCCATCAACAAAAACCTGAAACGTGCACCTTACAAGGGCTGCGGAAGCGGACTCCACCAGCTTTTTTTGCCAGCCCGGACCCGCTCCCCGCCGAAACTGAGCTTGACAAGTGGGCGGCTTCAAAATCCCGATCACTGCGGAAACCCTGCAAAAATTCCGCTATTATAAGATCGCCTGAAACGACCTGGTTATACTGTAACTCCCGATCAAGTGCAGCGGTATGAGGAGCGTCAATACCGCGGACGTAATCTATCCAAACGGAAGTATCTACAAAGACCACCGTGAGGCCCTCATTTCGTCAAGATTTCCTTCCCATTGCAATTTACCCCGGTAATCCCGGGCTTCGGCCTGTCGGTTTTGCATAATAAAACATTTTAAGGCTTCTTCCACCATTTGCCGATGGGTTTGCCGATCCGATACCCGCATCGCCTCGGTGAGTAAATCAGCATCTATGGTAATTTCTGTTTCCATTATCAAAGTATATACCGTCCGGGGCAATTTGTCCATGTACCCCTTGACAGCGCTTTTACAAAAAGTTACGCTCATCCATAATTAAGTTTTCAATCGAAGGAGAATCGATTATGAAGAAGATTGTATTTCTGGCCTTGGCATTAGCGGGCGCCGCGGCACTGCAGGCGCAGCAGGGCAGTTTAAATACGGGGAGGGTATCGGCAAGAATTGCACAGTTGATGTTTTCGCAGCAGTCGGCCCTCTGGTTTACCAATGCCGATACGGGGGCGGCGCTGACCGGGGCGCGGGTGGATTTTAAGGAGCTGGGGCAGGCGGTGACGGATGCCGACGGCTTGGCCATATTTGATACCCCCGCCGATGGGACCTATAGTTTTTCCGTCAGTAAAGACGGATTTATGGCGGTCGATGACAGTTTCAGGGTGGCGCTGGGTTCAATCATTTTCAATAAATATTCCGTGCCGCCGATTGCGCCGCTGGGTTATATAAAAATTGTTCTTGACTGGGGAAAGGATCCGGCGGATCTGGATATTCATGTGATTAAGGATGGGCAGTACCATATTTCCTATCACGATATGAAAAAATCCGCCGACGGAACGGCCTGGCTTGACCGGGACGAAACCAAAGGTTACGGGCCTGAAACGGTGACTATCACTCAAACTGACAACAATGCCGTTTATCATATTTATGTACATGATTACACAAACCGGAATCAGAAAAACGGCAATAAACTTGCCGCCGCCAAAGCCGTGGTGAGTATTTACAACAACAACAGACTCCAGGACCGTTTCCCTGTAACCCAGGGAAAAATCGGCGTGAAATGGAGTGTATTTGATATTAAAAACGGAAAAGTGGAAACGGTAAACAAATACGAATAATTATTTCGTGTGCATCACCTCAACACCATCCCAATCGGGCGGGGGCGGAGTCTGCGCGTAGGCCTGGCAGCGTTCCATTAAATTTGCCGCATTGAAATCGGTGGGAATCAGGTCTAACACTTCCCGGAATTTTTTTACGGCCCCGGCAAAGGAACGGCGGTAGTAAAGGTCCATCCCCGCCTGGTGGAGGGCCCAGGCCTGTTCTTCCGTAGAATCCAGGGCGCGTTTTACCGTGTAGATTTTTACCCCCCGGGTTTTGCCCTTTACCGCCACCGTGTCCAAAAGCCGGACGGGAAGAGGAGCCCCCTGTTTTTTCAGTTCCGCACAAATCGTTTCCGATATAAGAATTTCAGCATGATAGGTTTTTGTCAGGCCCTCCATGCGGGAGGCCAGGTTGACCATATCACCGATAACGGTATAGTCCATTTTGCGTTCACTGCCTATGTTGCCCACCGTCACCGTTCCCCAGGCTATGCCTATGCCGATACGGAATTCGGGCTTTCCAAGCTGCCGTTGTTTTTCGTTAAAGGTTTTTACCGCCTCGATCATGTCCAGACCCGAAAGGACGGACTGGAGGGCGTCGTCGTCGTGTTTTACCGGCGCGCCCCAAAAAGCCATAATCGCATCTCCTATATATTTATCAACAATGCCGTTGCGGTTCATGATAATATCAACCTGGCCTGAAAAATAACGGTTCAGGGAATTTACAAGATCGTCCGGCGCCATGCCTTCGGAAATGGTGGTAAAGCCCCTGATGTCGGAAAAGAGGATCGCCAGGTCCCGGTTGTTTCCGGTGAGCATGGATTCCGGCGCGGCAAAAAATTGGTCGATTAAATCTTTGGGAACATACTTCTGAAAAATCTGGCGGATCCGCTGCTCCTTTTTTCCTGCCAGCACCGCTTCAAAGGCAAAACGTTTAATCTGTTTGTAGGCCTTGTCCAGTTCACCTATCATGATATTAAATGTGTGGGCCAAGGTACCGGTCTCGTCCTGATATTCCACCTCCACCCGCTCACTCAGGTTCCCTTCGCCTATGATGCCGTTCATGGTTTTTATCACCCGGCCCAGGGGCCTGGTGAGGAAACGGGCAAAGAAAAGAAGCAGGGTCACTGCAATGGCAGAGGCGGCGATAATAATCACAAGAGTCTGAAACGTAATTTGGTTTACGTCCTGATAAAATGCCGTACTCTCTTCGGTTAAAAGGATGTACCACTGGAAGGGGGTAAAGTAAAAAGCCCGGTAGACCCGTTCCTTGCCGTCGATGACCGCGGAGCCCAGGGCGAAATTTTCTTCCCCGAGTTTTTCCAGCAGCGGGGCCTTTTCTTCCGGCCGGAGGGTGATTTCTTTGGTGTACATGGCAACATCGCCGGAAACTCCCTCAATGCCCAGAATAATCTCGGTGTCGCTCAGGGTGATGCTCCGGGCGTAGATCTCTATGGAATTCCGGGCCGCCTGAACCATGTCGGGCCGCCCCGCATAATCGTTTTCCACCAGCAATTCCCACTGATTTGCCGCGTATTTTTCCAGCTCTTCGGCCTTGAAGTTCAGAAACTGCCGGGCTATACGGGAAATGCCCCGGGAAGCGGTAAAATACGAGGCCGCTTCCGTCAGGATCAGGGTGACAATGATAAGGGGCAGAACCACCAGAATTATTTTCGATCGGATCTTCATAATTTAATTCTATCCAAAAGGGCCGTTCTGTACAATATCACCGCCGATAGGTATAATAACCCATGGCCTACCGGACAGAATGGTTTAACGATGAAACTTTTTGGCAGGAATACGCCCCCATCATGTTTGACGACCGGCATTGGAGGGAGCTCCCCCAGGCGGCGGATGCGGTTACCCGCCTTCTCAGGCTTCCGCTTTACGAAGATTCACCGGATGATAGAACCGGACCGCCCGGCCCCCGGCTGCTGGACCTTTGCTGCGGCATGGGCAGGACCAGCCTGGAGCTCTGCCGCCGGGGTTTTGCCGTTACCGGCGTTGATCTTTGCCGGGCATATCTGGAAACCGCCCGGGACGATGCGGCCTATGAAAAGCTTGACATTGAATTTGTCCACAGCGACGCCCGCTCCTTTCGCCGTCCCGATTTTTTTGATGCTGCGGTAAACCTGTATATTTCCTTTGGTTATTTTGAAGATCCGGCGGATGATCTTTTAATGGTCAGAAATGTGTATGACTCATTAAAAAACGGCGCCTCTTTTATCATCGAAACATTGGGCAAGGAGATAGCGGTCCGGGATTTTGTCGAGGCCGAATGGTTTGAGCGGGCGGGTTACCGGGTCCTTACCCGTTATGCCCCGGTGGATTCCTGGGCCGGCCTCCAAAACACCTGGATTCTCATTGGCGATAAAAAGCAAATTGAACGGACTTTTACCCAGCGTTTGTATTCGGCCGTGGAGCTGCGGAGCCTTATGCGGCAGGCCGGTTTTTCTACGGTTGATGTTTACGGTGATTGGGACGAGAGCCCCTACGATCAGTATGCGGAAAAACTTATCGTCGTGGGGAGAAAATAACGCCGCAATTAATTCCCCCCGCGCTGCCCCGCACAAACTTTGCCTTTATGTGCCGGTCATCCGAAAGATAGATCGCCCGTTCAAGGCGCTCCTTAATGGAAAGTTCCGCCGGTTGATAACCCAGGGCCGGTTCCGCATCGTCAATCACCAGCGCGTCAAAATCGTTGCCGGGATCAAAGGAACCTGAATTGCCGAAACCGCAGTCTTTGAAGAATGAGTGGCCGCCCACCGTACCCAAATAAAAAACTTCTTCAATCGTCAGCGGCTTTTCTTCGCTGTTGATAAGGGCGCGGCGGAGTTTTGAAACCTGAACGGCGTCGGCCATGGCCCGGAATATTGAACTGTGGATGCCCCCGGCAATGTCGCTGCCAAGACCCACGGGAATACCCGCCTCAAGAAAATGCCGCACCGGCGCAATACCCGACGACAGATTCGTATTTGATTGGGGGCAATGGGCGATGTACACCTGCCGTTCAGACAAAAGCGCAATTTCTTTTTCATCCGAATGAACGCAGTGGGCCATCACCGCAGGCGCACCCGCCTCTGCAGGGGAATGGCCAAAGAGACCGAAACGATCATACACTGCGCCGTAACCGGAAATATCAGGATGAAGTTTTTTTACCCATTCAATTTCTTTGTGATTTTCCGAAAGGTGGGATTGCACCGGCAGATTAAATTCCCTTTGCAGTTTCCCCAAACCTTCCATAAGTCCATCACTGCATGAGGGGATAAACCGGGGGGTGAGGATGGGCCTTACGTTTTTATAGGCGCTGCATTTATCAAGCCAGTCTCTGGTGGCGGCCAGTGAAGCGGCGGCGTTTTCTTCAGAGAGATTTGTGGGACTGTTCCGGTCCATATTAACTTTACCCGCCAAACAGACAAGGCCGGATTCCTCCAGCATATCCATGAGGAGCAGTGTGGCGGGTAAAGTTAATATGGACCGGAACAGTCCCACAAATCTCTCTGAAGAAAATGCCGCACCGGCGCAATACCCGACGACAGATTCGTATTTGATTGGGGGCAATGGGCGATGTACACCTGCCGTTCAGACAAAAGCGCAATTTCTTTTTCATCCGAATGAACGCAGTGGGCCATCACCGCAGGCGCACCCGCCTCTGCAGGGGAATGGCCAAAGAGACCGAAACGATCATACACTGCGCCGTAACCGGAAATATCAGGATGAAGTTTTTTTACCCATTCAATTTCTTTGTGATTTTCCGAAAGGTGGGATTGCACCGGCAGATTAAATTCCCTTTGCAGTTTCCCCAAACCTTCCATAAGTCCATCACTGCATGAGGGGATAAACCGGGGGGTGAGGATGGGCCTTACGTTTTTATAGGCGCTGCATTTATCAAGCCAGTCTCTGGTGGCGGCCAGTGAAGCGGCGGCGTTTTCTTCAGAGAGATTTGTGGGACTGTTCCGGTCCATATTAACTTTACCCGCCAAACAGACAAGGCCGGATTCCTCCAGCATATCCATGAGGAGCAGTGTGGCGGCAGTGTGGACCGTTGCAAAGAAAACGATCCTGGTGTTGGGCCCCCGCTTCAGATGTTCAATCAAAAAACCATAACTTTTGCGGGCGTATTCGATGTTCCGGTATTTTACCTCCTCGGGAAAGGCCCTGGTTTCAAGCCAGTCGAGAAGCTCCTTGTCCATACCGAGACCGCGGAAAGAAAATTGCGGGGCGTGTATATGGAGATCCGCCAGGCCCGGTACAATTAACTTGTCTGAATAATCAACAAGGGGCAGCCCCGCATACTGTTCCGGCACACGGGGAAAAACCCCGGCGGATTTCCCCTCAACACAAACCAGAAACGCCCCCGGCCTGGTTTCGAGAACCGTAAGACTTTTGCTCCAGCAAAAATCACCTTTAATGATAAAACTGCCCTCGTTCATCCATGATCAATATACTACGAAAACGGAGCTTGATCAAACATGGAACGTGTTTATACTGGACTTATGGCTGAGGGAAAGAAATTTACCGTTTCGGAGATTACCGATCTGATCCGGCAGTGTCTGGAGGGGAGCTTTGGGGCAGTGACGGTGGAGGGGGAGCTTTCCAACTGCCGGCCTTCCAGCACGGGGCATCTCTACTTTACGCTGAAGGATGCGGGGGCCGCCATTTCCGCGGTGATGTTCAAAAACCGGCTCCGGTACCTGAATTTTGAACCAAAAGACGGGATGCTGCTGCGGGTCCGGGGGGGAATTTCGGTTTATAATCAGCGGGGGACCTATCAGATAATTTGCGAGGAGATGGAACAGGCGGGGACCGGGGATATTCTGGCCCTGCTGGAAAAACGGAAACGGGCGCTGGCAGCGGAGGGGCTTTTTGACGAGGGCCGGAAAAAGCCTATCCCCCGGTTTCCTTTAACGGTGGCGGTGGTCAGTTCCCCCACGGGGGCGGCGGTGCGGGATATTCTCACGGTGCTCAAGCGCCGGGCTGCGGGCATCAGGGTGATCATCCTTCCGGCGCCGGTGCAGGGCAGCGAGGCGGCGGCCATTCTTGCCCGGCGGATCGAGCAGGCCAACCGGTGGCATTTGGCGGAGGTGCTTATTTTGGGCCGGGGCGGCGGCGCTCTGGAGGACCTGCTCCCCTTTTCTGATGATGCGGTGGTGCGCGCCGTTGCTGCATCGGAGATTCCCGTGGTCAGCGCCGTGGGCCACGAGATTGACTGGGCCCTTTCGGATTATGCAGCGGATCTCCGGGCCCCTACTCCCTCGGCGGCGGCGGAGCTGGTGAGCGAAAATTGGGAGGAGACCCGGCTGGCGGTTTCATCCACCGCAGAACTTATCCGGGATGCCATGTGGACAAAAATCGAACGGGCTCGGCTTTTGATGAAACCCTTCGGCACGGAGGATCTGGAATATCGTTTCCGCGCGATTCTACAGCCCCGGCTGGTGCGTTTTGATGATGCCAAGGAGGCCCTTTTGGATGGGCTTTCCGATAAAATAGATCTGTTCAAAAACAGGCTGCGTCTTGCGCGGACCAGTCTGGAGGCGGGCAGCCCTCAGGCGATTTTGGAGCGGGGCTATTCGGTGATCATCAGCGAAAAAAGCGGCAAAGTGATACGCCGGGCGGCAGCGGTTAAGGCCGGGGAACGGCTTATCATCCGGCCCCTGGAAGGAAAAATCGCCGCAATCGCAGAAACAGTGGAGGCATGAAATAATGGCGAAGGAAAAGGAAAAAAAGATCAGTCCCAAAAGTGCAGGCCCGGCAAAAAGTTTTGAGGAGCGGCTGGAACGGCTGGAAAAGCTCGGCGAAAAAATCCGCAAGAGTGATATTCCCCTGGACGAAGCTTTAAAAGCTTTTGAGGAGGGGATCCGCCTGGCCCGGACGCTGGAAAAGGAATTGGAAAAAACGGAAAGCCGGATCGAACTATTGATGAATGCCCCGGAGAGTAAAGCCGGTGAAGAAGCGGAGCTGGGGCTTTTTGACAGCGGGGAAGATTAATAATGATGAGAGAAAGCTCCGCCCCCGCGCGGCGCATTCAGGTTTTGCCCCCGGAAGAAGCCCGGAAAATCGCCGCCGGAGAGGTGGTGGACAGGCCTGCTGCATTGGTGCGGGAATTTCTCGATAACGCTATCGATGCAGAGGGGACCCTTATCGAAACGGTGATCGAGGGGGGCGGTATCCGCCGCTGCGAGGTGATTGACGACGGCCGGGGCATGGAAAAAGAGGACCTGGCCCTCTGCTGGCAGACCCATGCCACCAGCAAGATCCGTTCCCTGGAAGACCTTAACCAGGCGGAAACCCTGGGCTTCCGGGGCGAAGCTCTGGCGGCGGCAGCGGCGGTGGCGCGGCTGGAAATTCTCACCAGTGTTGACGGGCGGGAAGCCTGGCGGCTCGGCATAGGTCCGGGCTCCACAGAGCCGCATCTGGAACAGAGCCGCCGGGCAAAGGGGACCAGCGTCCGCGCTCTGGGCCTCTTCGACAACCTTCCCGGCAGAAAACGTTTTCTTAAAAGAGAAGGGGCAGAGGCAAATCTCTGTCTGCAGATTTTTAATGATAAAGCCATGGCCTTTCCCCATTTAAGTTTTCGTTTTGTTCAGGATGATAAACTGAAAAGTTTTTTGCCCCCGGTATCAACGTACAAAGAACGTTTTGCAGCGACAGCGCTGGATCGCGGCGAGGGGAATTTTCTCCACGAGATCAACGCCTCGGGGCAGGGTTTTTCAATCACCATGGTGATAGGCGGCCCGGAGCTTTACCGCAATGATCGCCGGCGGCAATACATCTTCGCCAACGGCCGGCGTATTCAGGATTTTTCGCTGATGCAGGCCCTCGAATACGGCGTTCAGGGTTGGTTCCCCAACGGC
This sequence comes from Spirochaetia bacterium, assembly GCA_025997615.1. Taxonomy (GTDB): domain Bacteria; phylum Spirochaetota; class Spirochaetia; order Treponematales; family Breznakiellaceae; genus BNUV01. The sequence continues at coordinate 72,818 of BNUV01000003.1, read as the reverse complement.
GTTCATCCGGTGGGGGCGGTCTATGTGGAGATTGATCCGGCATTGGCGGATTTCAACATACACCCCGCCAAACGTGAAGTCCGCTTTGCCGATCCGGGGGCCATACACCACGCCGTTACCCAGGCCCTGCGGAATTTTTCCCACCGCCTGAATCTTTATTCGGCCAGTGGAATTCTCACCGCCAACACCGCCGGGGGGGAAGCTGCAGAAGGCCCGGCGGAAGGCCCGGTCTTTGAAGGATTTAGCGATAAACCACCAAATAAAGCGGCAAGGTCCACCGCATCGGTATTAGCGCTGGAAGCGTTGTTAGAAGGGCATCACTCATTTGCGCCGCTGTTTGCGCCGCTGCCGGGCCGTTCCGTAAACGCAAACGGTGTAGAGGCGGCGGAACCGGCGCCGGTCTACGACGGAGAACGCGCCCGTTACATAGGCCGGGTCTTTGATCTGTTTATCATCGTGGAAAAAAATGACCGGCTTTTTATCATCGATCAGCACGCCGCCCACGAGCGTATCCTCTACGACCGTTTTCTGGCAGAGCCCATCCCCCGGCAGGAGCTCCTCGTGCCCATCCCCTTCAATGCGGAAAGTTCTGATGATGATAATTTTCTTCAAACAAGAAAAGAAGATCTGGCCGGCTTGGGTATCGTTATTGAGGCCGGAGACGGCGGCTGGTATATCGAAGCTCTGCCGGTAAACTGGCGGCTTTCCGATGCGGAAACGATACGGGAAATTCTTGATCTGAAAAACTCAGGTGTTAATATGGCCGAACACTGGGCCGCCACCCTTTCCTGTCACAGCGCGGTAAAAGACGGGACCTGGCTGGACGAAACCGCCGCCATGGCCCTGGCGGAAAGCGCCCTGAAGCTGCCTTCTCCCCGCTGCCCCCACGGCCGCCCCATCTGGTTCGAGCTGAACCGCCAGGATCTTTTCCGGGCGGTTCGCCGAACCTGACGCATTAAGTTTCCGTTCACGGGACGCCTTCATGAGATGCTTCATTAGATCTACGTGTGCTAAACAATTGACTATTTTTACAGGAAGTCCTATATTTATTAAAGATAACCTCATGGGGCAAACAAACAAAAACACCGACCGGATCGGAACCGAAAAAATCGGCAAATTACTTTTTGATTTTTCCATACCCGCCATTATTGGTATGCTGGTAAATACCGTTTATAACATCGTAGACCGCGCCTATGTGGGCCAGGGGGTGGATCCTTTGGGCCTGGCCGGGGTCAGCATCGTCATGCCGGTGATGATGATCATCATGGCCTTTTCCATGTTGATAGGCATAGGCGCAAATACTCTTTTCTCGATTCGCCTGGGGGAAGGCCGCCGGGACGAAGTTGAAAAAATTATGGCCCATGCCTTTGTCCTGCTGTTTGTTATACCGGGTATTTTTATTGTACTTGGTTTGGTTTTTTTGGATGATATTCTGGTGAAAATTTTAGGAGTCAGCGAAGCCGTTCTGCCCTACGCCAGCTCCTATTTACGGATAATTCTTTACGGCGGCGTGTTCAGCGCCATGGGTCCGGGGATCAATCACTTTATCAGATCCGACGGTCACCCCCGGACTTCCATGTTCACCCAGATCCTGGGGGCCGGCATAAATATCATTCTGGATCCAATTTTTATTTTTGGTTTCGGCTGGGGTGTAGCGGGGGCGGCATGGGCGACGATCATCTCGCAGTTTGCCTCTTTTGTTTGGGTTATGTTTTATTTTAACTCAAAATTAACGCCTCTCCGTTTCCGTATCCGCGGTCTGAAGCTTGAGCCCAGGATCGTCTTCAAGATCATGGCCATCGGTTTTGCCCCCGCCATCATGACGATTGCCATGAGCCTGGTTAATGTTTTGCAGAACCGTATGCTGTACCGTTACGGCAGCGATTTGGCGGTGGCGGCCATGGGTATTGTTTTCAGCATCATCATGTTGATATTCACACCGCTGCAGGGACTTACCCAGGGCGCCCAGCCTATCATCGGGTACAATTACGGGGCCAAACAATACCGCCGTGTACGGGACACCTACAAATGGGCCATTATATCCGGAAGTATTTTTACCATCATAGGATTTATGGGGATTCAGCTTTTCCCCGCGGCCCTTATCAGCCTTTTTACCAAAGAGCGGGGAGAGTTTTTAAGCCTGGGTGTCCTTTGTCTGCGGACAAGCACACTGCTCATGCCGGTGGTGGGCTTTCAGGTAATCAGCGCAAATTATTTTCAATCTATAGGGAAGCCGGTTCAGAGCAGCATTCTGGGCCTGTCCCGGCAGATACTGTTTTACATTCCCCTGGTTCTGCTGCTTCCGGAAATATGGGGCATTAAGGGCGTATTCTACGCCATGCCCGCCGCGGATTTTTGTTCCCTGCTCCTGACCGTTGCCGTCATGTTCTTTGAATTGAAACGGCTTAACAAATTGATAGTATAGAACTCACCGGTATCCCGCTGCGGCAAGTTTTCCCCGGATGAACCGGGAAGCCCCGCCTATATCTTTTTCAGGATTCTCTCCGGCCTCCCGTTCAATAGTAAAAAAGCCGTCGTAACCGGATTTTTTCAGGGCCGCCAGGTAGGCATCGAAATTCACCCCACCCTCCCCTACCGGTGTTTCGATAAAATAATCGCTCATGCGAAAATCTTCGATCCCGCCTTCGGCGAAAATATTGTAAATGATTTTAGGATCGGTTTTTTTCTTCATGATCCCGTCTTTAACATGGGTGTGGACTATGTGTTTCCCCAAAATTTCCACGGCCTCCACCGGGTCAACCCCTGTAACCATGACAAAATTTGCCGGGTCAAGATTTACCCCTACCCCCCCGTGGGTTTGATCGATAAGTTTTTTGAGGGTCAAAGGTTTTTCCGGGCCCGTCTCAATGGCCAGGGTAACGCCCGCTTTTTTGCCGTATATTCCCAGGGTATCCAGGGCCTCAAGCATGGCGGCGAAAACCGGAGAATTTTCATCATCGGGAATGACCCCGGCGTGGGTGGTAACTACCCCCGTCCCGCAGGCGGCGGCCAGATCGATGATCGCCTTGGTCTTTTCAATACGTTCCGCATTGTCGGCCCTGATCTCAAAACAATGGCCCCCCATGTCACCGCAGAGAGCGCTCACCACAAGGTTAAGATCCTTAAAAAGTTTCAGGTAGCCGTCAAGGGCGCCTCTGTTGGCGAGTAAGGAAGGATCAAATTCCCCCCGGGTGGCGTAAATCTGCACCCCGTCAAATCCCAATTTGGACGCCTTGGCGAGGGCCTCTTTCAACGAACAGCGAAAATTATCGGTTAAGACTCCTACTTTCATGATAGCCCCTTTACTTCAAGGTGATTTCAATCTGCTTGTCGGCAGATTCATAAATAGCGTCCAGAAGACGGGCGCTCTCCAGAACCTCGTCAATGTAACTCCGTGTTTTGATTCCCTTCCTGACGGCTTCGATAAAGCGAAGATCTTCCCGCTCGTACATATCGGGAATATTGTAATCGGGTTTTACGGATTGAAGCGCCCCGCCCTCGCTGGTATAAAATGTAAAATCCTTGCCGTATTGGAGCCGGATGCCGCCCTTGTCGCCCATAAAATCGATAAACATTTCATTGTGATCGATGTTCTGGGCCCAGGCGCCGTTAAAGCTGATGCTGGCCCCGCTGGTGCGGATGAAACCTGTTACCATATCATCAACATCGCAGACCCCGTTCGGATTGGGCGGGCCGGCCCACATATCCTTATACACATAGGCGGGAATATCCCGGCCCAGTTTGTTATATGCATTGGCGGAAACGGTATTGATCTTGACACCGGTGATGTAAAGAATAAGATCCAAAAAGTGAATGCCCCAGTCAATAAGGACACCGCCCCCCGATTCTTTCTTGGAGGTAAAGGCCCCGCCCAGGCCGGGTATGTTCCGGTAACTGCGGAAGGAACAGTAGATGTGGTAAAGATCTCCCAGCTTACCCTTGCCGACATAATCCTTGATCATCTCCACCGATTTGTGGTAACGGTTACAGACCCCGATATTGAGAATCTTGTTTTGTTTTTTCGCCTCGGCGGCCATCTCTTTTGAAAGGGCATAATTGTTGGTGATGGGTTTTTCGCAGAACACGTGCTTACCCGCCCGCAGCGAATCCATGGTGATGGTGTAGTGGGAAAAGTTGGGAGTCAGGACATAGACCGCTTCCACATCCTTGTCCGCCAGGGCAATTTTATAATCCGTTATAGCCTGCGTTACGCCGTACTTTTCCTTCGCTGCCCGGGCCCGTTCCTCCACAAGATCCACCGCATATCTGATTTCCACATCCGGCATGGCCGAAAGGGGCCCCAAATGCGCGCCGTTGGCAATTTTTCCGCAGCCGATAATAGCGATTTTCATCTTTTCCATAAATTTCTCCCCATGTATTAAGATTAACCTTTGTGGGCATTTATATCAAACCCCGGGAAGAAAACTTCATCCGCCAGGGGAATTGATTCCATGGCCCCTTTGCGGGAAACGGCGATAGAAGAAGCTTTGCAGGCAACAGCCAATGCATCGTTAACGCTCATGTTTTTTTCCCGGGCGGCGATAAAGTAACCGGTAAAAGTATCCCCGGCGCCGGTGGTGTCCGCCACCGGCAGATCGATAATTTCACCTTTTCCTCTTGTCCCTTCAAAGCCGTACCAGGCGCCGTCTTTTCCGGCGGTAAGGATGATCTCGGCATGGGGAAAACGTTTAACCAGATTTTCCAGCACCCGGGGAATGTCCGTGTCGGGGGACATATCCGCCAGAGACGCCGCCTCAATCTCGTTGACAAAAAACATATCGGCCATATCCAGGGGCAAATCTTTTATTTTTTCGTTGCAGGGCGACGGGTTAAGACATATCCGCAAACCCCGTTTTTTTGCATACTCCATGATCTCCCGGACATGAACAATTTCATTCTGCAATACGATAAGGTCCCCGGCACTGAAACTATCAATCGTGGTATGTATTTCTTCCGGCGTTATCGCGCTGTTGCCGCCACCGTAAAGGACTATGGCGTTTTGTTTGTTTTTATCAAGCTGAATCAAAGCCTGTCCCGTGGCCCCTTCGTATACCGCCACCTTATCGGTATTAACTCCGTAGGATCGCAGAAGCTCCAGAAGGAATTCCCCGTCCCGCCCGATTTTTCCCGCCATATACACCGGCAGCCCCGCCTTGGCCAGAGCCGCCGCCTGGTTTGCCCCCTTGCCGCCTGCACTTTTCATAAGAGAAGCGCTGCCGATGGTTTCACCGGGCAAAACAATGTGATCCACCGAAAAAACAAGGTCTATATTCAAAGCGCCAAAAACAAGAATTTTCATAATCGCCTCACCCTATTATAGTTAATCATAGCCGCAATTCGATTGCTTGACAATATCTTTCAGGCTAAACTATAATGCTTCCATGAAACAAAACAATGAATCTTTACTCCGGCGCTTACAAAAGCCTGTCGGCCCGGTGGATGTGGTTATTGATACGGATACTTACAACGAGATCGACGATCAATTTGCCCTGGCTTTTTTGATTAAGTCAAAAGAAAAACTGAACCTTAAGGGGATCTATGCCGCACCTTTTTTTAATCAAAATTCATCGGGGCCCGCAGACGGTATGGAAAAAAGTTACAACGAAATTTTCAATGTACTTAAGTTGATGGATAGGAATGATCTAAGGCCTCGGGTATTACGGGGATCGGTAAAATACCTTCCCTCGGAAAACGAAGCGGTAGATTCGGAGGCTGCCCGGGATCTGGCGGAACTGGCCATGGCGTATAGCCCGGAAAAACCTCTCTATGTCATCGCCATCGGGGCCATCACCAATGTGGCCTCTGCGATTTTGATGAAACCGGAGATCACGGATCGCATTGTTATTGTATGGCTTGGGGGACACGCCCTCCATTGGCCTGATACAAAAGAATTTAATATGATGCAGGATGTGGCCGCCGCCCGGATCATCTTCGGCTCTGGCGCTGCACTGGTACAGCTTCCCTGTATGGGGGTCGTTTCCGCCTTTGCCGCCAGCGGTCCCGAGCTGGAACACTGGCTTAAAGGAAAAAATAAACTCTGCGATTACCTTGTGGACTACACGGCGGAATCGGCGATTAAAGACGGCGGTCTGCCGAATTGGACACGGGCAATATGGGACGTTACCGCTGTAGCATGGCTCCTGGACGGCGATTTTATGCTCGACCGGCTGGAACACAGCCCCATCCCCCAGTATGATCACCACTACAGCTTTGATCCGGGCCGCCACTTTTACCGCTATGTGTACCACATAAACCGGGACAAGCTTTTTGGGGAATTGTTCAGGAAACTGGCGGAATAGTTACCCTTAAATAAAGGGACATGTTTCATAAGCGCCGAATATTTCATTGTATTGCAGGGTAACCGCGCCCTTGATCAACAGTTGTTTTATGTCGTTCATTCTGATTTTGACATCGCTCCTATCCACCATATGGTTATTATCATAGACATGGTTGACAATCGTAGAAAATAGTTCCGGCAGTTCCTCAAGCCAGTAACAGTTCAGGACTATTTCGTCCGGATCAAACATTTTAATGACGTTTCCCAGGGCGATGGCGATATAGAGAGAGGCCTCGGTAAAGATCCTGCCGGCCAGGCTGTCCTTTTCCCTGGCGGCCCTTACCACATCCTCAATATCAAGACTCCCTTTTTCGGCGTAAAGGGCCTTGAGAGGGGATTTTACCTTCTCCTTCATGATGTGTTCAATAACCCTCCGCACTATTCCCGCATTGGAGGAATACAGTTCCAGGCAGCCTTTGTTTCCGCAGTTACAGATACTTCCCCGGGGATCCACCGACATATGACCCACCTCTCCGGCCACATAGTGGCTCCCCCTAAAGACATCCCCATTTATGAGAAGCCCGGAACCTATGCCGTCGGTAATTGAGATGAGGACCACGTTAGGCCGCAGGCTGTCCAGGGTAACCCATTTGTAGTGGAGGGCTATTCCGTAATCGTCTTTGTCCACAATGACCGGAAGCCCTATACTTTCCTCGACAATGTTTTTGAGGGGTATATTTACCCATTTGTGAGCATTAACTAATTTTAAGATTATCCCCTTTTTCCGGTTTGCCGGGCCGGGGACCATGATGCCAATTCCGGCAAAATCCTCCCTGGAGAGCCCTGATTCGGCGATGGAAAGGTTTATCAAATCAATCAGGTTATGGATATTCTTTTGAACATCCTCTTCGCTGAGGTTAATAGGCTTGATTTTTTCGATTTTAAGGTCAAAATCCAGGTCGCTTATACAGCAGGTTATGGAGTGAAGGGCCAGATAAACCCCGATAACGTACTTTATCCGGGAGTTGAAGCGGTAAATTTGGGCTTTTCGTCCGCCGTTTGAGGCATTTCGGCCCTCCTCGATGAGAAGATTCTTGCCCAGAAGCTCGTTGACAAAGGTATGCACCGTGGCGGAGGTCAACCCGGTCCTGGTGGCGATTTCGGGTTTTGTCATGGGGCCGGAGCATTTTATGGTATATAAAACCCTAAAAAGATTGCTTTTTTTCAGCAGTGCGACATTCATGAAGGCTCCTTGGGTCCAGTGTATCAGCCTTCTTAATCCATGGCAACATATATCTACAAATTTATCCAAATATTTATTAAAATATTAAATAAAGTGTTGACAAATATAGACTCGTAGGTCATACTGATCGGTAGCAAAAAACAAGGAGGCATATCATGAGGAAACGTTTTAGTCTGAATGGTTTATGGGATTTTTCTGTAGCCGGGGGCCGGAAAGAAAAAGTCCGTGTACCTTCAAGTTATTTCTGCGTCGGCGAGGCATTACTCTCCCGCCGCATTGCTTTACCGGAAGCTCAAAATAAACGCTTGTTTCTTGTTTTTGAAGGCATTGCGTATGAAGGGGATGTGTATGTCGATGGCTCGCACCTGGGTTCTATGCTGCCCTATGTTCAGTATGAATTTGAAGTAACCCGTTTCGCCGGTCGGGAAGTTGAAATAACGGCAAAAATTCGGGATATTACCGCAAAATACGGCCCCACCGGCGGATGGGAAGATTACGGCGGCATTATAAGGGATTGTTATCTTGAACTGAGGCCGGAGAAATACATCGACTCGGTCCAATGGATCGCAAACGTTTCCCCTGATCTGACAAGGGCTGAGGGCAGCCTTACGGTATTGGATGCCGATGGATCTGCTTTGTCCTTCTCGGCATCATTGGCATACAAGGGTGATGTTTTTTGGAAAATCGAAGGAAACGGAAAAACGATGCTCTCTCTGAAGGACTTTCTTTTATGGTCACCTGAAAACCCTGTTCTGTACAGGTTAATAATATCCACCGAAGCGGATGAATGGGAAGAAGATATTGGGTTTCGGAGATTTGAAATCAATGGTCCTCATTTTTTGCTTAACGGTAAAAAAATCTTTCTTAAAGGGGTCGCCCGGCATGAGATGTGGGGAGAGAACCAGGGATTTACCCTTACCGAAGAGCAAATTGAACGGGATTTCCATTTAATGAAACAATGCGGAGTCAATTATTGCCGGCTTGTCCATTATCCTCATTCAAGAAAAGAAATAGAAATCGCCAATCGTACCGGAATCATGGTCAGCGAGGAACCGGGACTTTGGTGGTCGGATCTTTCAGACACTTATACCACCACCTGTGCCAAAGAAATCATGCGCAGAACGGTCATTAGGGACAGGAATTCGCCCAGTGTCATTTTCTGGCTGCTTTTTAATGAATGTGTTTTTAAGGGCGACTACTTAATTGAAGGTAAAACGATCTGTAATACCTTTGATCCAACCAGACTGGTGTCCGCTGCCAACTGCATGAAGATGGAATCAACAAAAGAAGAATTTGATCGTACAGGCATGGATTTTTATACCATCCATCCTTATGGGTTCTTTCCTGAAAAACCTGACTGCGGGGATAGTTTCTGGTCTATTTTGGAACTGTTAAAAGACAGGCCGACGGTTTTTACCGAATGGGGCGGGTGGTATATAAAAAACAATTCCAATCTGATCGCCAATTTCAAACGCGCCCTCCATATTTTGGCCAATAATAAAGCGCCGGAACCGGTTCTGGCCGGAATGGCCTGGTGGCAGTGGCAGAATATGTACCAGCTTTATCGCGGCCTGCCGGCCTGTGAAACCGGCGTGCTGTCTGACGGGCTTGTGGATCAAAACCGGAACCGGCTTCCCATGTATGAACAAATGATGGGATTCTTTGACGCTATTGATGAAAAAAGCCCTGAAAAACACGAATTGTGGGTTGATTCCACCCTGGGTATAGAATATGACAACAGAGTTTATCAGCCAATCTGTCTTCGCGATGCCAGGGAAGGGGCCGGGCAAAAAGAAGCCTGGAACAGGGTAATACATAATCCTAACCGTACAATAAAGAGTCATTGTAAAAATCCGATCCCCGATCGGGGAGCCGTCTGCCCGGAAACCATTCTGCAGATCGGCGCAATCCCTGTAGATATTCCGGAGGGCCCTCCGATAGTTCTCTGTAAAGACCTTCAATCTGTTTCAATAAAAGTTAACATGAAGGCAAAACGGCTTCATTTTTTCGGGCATACAAGCTACTGTGAAGGCTACCCTATCCACGGCGTTTTTGATCGGCCGCTTGCATACTACCGGCTTTGCTATTCCGATGGAAATAAAACAGAGATTCAACTGCGAAACGGTATTGATTTTGCTTCGTCGTCCATGATAGCTCTAGGTTCAAGGCTTAACCCCATGGCGGCCCATACACGGCGTATTGCAAAAATGGTTTTAGAACCGGACTGGGAACATTATCAGATTCTCTATGCAGCATTTGAAAGTGATCCTTCCCGTACCCTGGATTCTATTACCTTTGGATTGACAGACATGGAAGAAACCGCGCTGCTCTATGGCATCACGGTTGAAGTATAGCAGCGCCATGGCAACCTATATCTACAAATTTGTCAAAATATTTATTAAAATATTGAATAAAGTGTTGACAAATACAAAACCGTATGCGATGATAATCATAGGGCATGGCGTTTTGGCTGTGCGAAGATTTTCCTTTATGGATACTGGAGGTAGAAAAATGAAAAAGATTCTTGCCTTGGGGTGCGTTTTGGTTTTGACTCTTTCCCTGCTTACTGGATGCAGTAAAAAAGGCGGGTCAACTGCCCAGACCGGCGGTAAAACGGTGGAATTTTGGCTCTTCAACGATTGGGTGGAGGGGGATGCGGGGGCCGAATTCAATGCCTATACCCGGGAATTCCGCGAGCAAACGGGGATTACCGTTAACCTGGTGGGTAAACCGGATTCTGAAATCAAATCGGGGCTTATTGTGGGCGCCAGTTCCGGGATGGGGCCCGACGGGTTTACCCTGGCCCTTAACACCGCCTATAGCATGATCAACAGCGGGGCGGTACAGGATATTACCCAGTACTGGAACGCCGAAACGGCGGACTATAAATCCCAGTTTACCCCCGCCATCATGAATTCCATGCAGGTGGACGGGAAAGTTTGGGGGCTCCCCATGACCGGCTGGTCTACCGTTCTTTACCGGAACCTGGACGCCTTACAAAAGGCAGGTGTCGATACTTCGCGGGGTCCTGCGGATTGGGATGAATGGCTGGATCAGATGCGCCGTGTCCGGGCTGCAGGTTCCAACGGGATGAACGATTTTACCGTAGACGGCTGGGCTGTTTATAATTTCCTGGGCGGTGTTCGGGGCATTAAGAATACCGTGGTCAACGGAAAGAGTTCTTATACCCATGACCAGCTTGCAACATGCTTTGATTTTATGAACAAGGTAGCCCAATACGGTACAAAAATACCCCGGGACGATGCCGCGGCGGATGATATGTTCATTACCGGGCAGGTGGCTTTTGTAACCCATGGCCCCTGGCCCAACACCAACTATGCGGCGGCGGCGGCCGAGGGAAAGCTCCGCTATGATGTGGTACAGATTCCGTCCCAGGAAAAGGGCCGGAACGGCGGTCTCCACGGCGGTGAGTGGCTGGGTATTTCCACGGGGAAGAACGCCGAAAATGCCTATAAGTGGATTTCCTTTGTGGGTGACGCCAAACAGATGAGCCGCTTTGCCAGCAAAATGGGCCGTCTGATTTTTAACGACAGAGCCATGGCCCAGGCCAATATCAGCGGCAATGCTCTTCTCTCTGCCCAGGTTGAAGCTCTCAAGGGCGGTATTGACGATGCGGCATATTTCACCCCCTTCCCTTCGGATGTTAAGCCTGTTTCCGATGCAGCCAATGCAGTGGTATACGGAAGGGCTACTCCCGCTCAGGCTGCCGATACCTGTCTTGCAGATATTGCCAAACTTATTGATGACAACACTTAAGTTTTAATGCAGAAACCGCGCCTTATGGCCGGTTTCTGCGGAGGTATGAATGATGACTTTATCCAGGGCTTTTACGAAAAATATAAAGCACTATCTGATGCTTCTTCCCTTCTTTGTAGTCTTTGTGCTTTTCTTTTTATGGCCTCTTTTCTTCGGTGTCAGCATAGCCTTTACCAATTGGAACGGGATCAGAACCCCGGAATTTACCGGTTTCAACAATTTTATCCGGGTTTGGTCCAATGGCGATTTTATCGCTTCGTTTAAGAACCTTGTTATCTTTGCCATATTAACTGTTGCCATTGGAGTAAGCCTTTCTCTATTGGTGGCTATGGTGGCTTCCAGTCTTTCAAATAAGCAGAGTCTTGTATTCAGAAGCCTTTATTTTCTTCCCATGGTTTTACCCATGGTACTTTCGGCTTCCATCTGGCGCTGGCTTCTCAGTCCCGACATCGGGCTTCTCAATATTATTGCCGTTAAAATAGGATTCCAGTCAGTCAATTGGATAACTACCCCCGGTTATGCTATGGCGGCTACGGTTCTGGTGGATTTCTGGCGGGCCAGCGGATTCAACATTATGATATTTATGATAGCTATTAAGGATGTTCCCCAGGAACTCTATGATGCCGCGGAAGTAGACGGCGCCAATATGTGGCAAAAAATGTTCAGGATAACCCTTCCGCAGCTTGAGCCCATTGTTTTTCTTATTCTGACCAACGGATTAATAGGAGCGCTCCAGATTTTTGATATTCCCTGGGTTTTAAGCAAATCAGGCCTGGATAAAATCGGAAGCGTCGGTACTGTCATGACCTATCCAACAATGATGGTGGTAGGGCTCACTTTCGGGCGCCAGCGGCTGGGAGAAGCCTCGGCCTATGCGACCTATCTTTTGTTCCTTACCCTGATCATCACAGGTGCATGGTTTATCATCCGGAGCAGCCGCAGAAGGAGGGATCAATAATGAAGGTGAAAAAATTATCACCCCGGAAATGGTATAGCCCTGAACGGCTCCTATTTCTCCTTATCGCGGCGGCCTGGGCTTTTGTGGCGGTATTCCCCATGTATATGGTCATCAATATCCTGTTTTCCCCCCGATCCGATGCGGTATTTGTGAATTTCCACTGGCTTCCCACTTCCCTAACCGAGGGCCTTTCTTCCATACAGAGAGTGCTTAAGGACAGCCAGTTTATCAGCGGGACCTTGGTGTCCGTGGCCTATGGGGTATTTCAGGCCCTGGGGATGCTCCTCATCGCTTCTATGGCGGCCTTTGAATTTTCGCTTTTTGAATTCCCCGGGAAACGGCCCCTCTTTTTGATTGCCCTTTCATCAATGATGATCCCCCAGGCGGTTACCATTATTCCAGCCTTCCGGGTGGTAATTTCCCTTGGCTGGGTAAATACCCTGCAGGGATTGGCGGTTCCCGGCATGGCCTCGGCATCGGGACTTTTTATTCTGACCCAATTTATGGAAACTATTCCTAAAGAACTGCTCCATTCGGCGTCAATCGACGGGGCAAATCATTTTACCCAGTACTGGCGTATTGCCCTGCCCCTGTCAAAAAATTCCATCCTTACCGCAGGGATCCTTTGTTTTCTCGGAGCATGGGGAAACCTTATGTGGCCCCTGGTCGTGATAAGCCTTCCGAATCTCCAGCCCATGAGCTATGTGGTAACAAAGTATGCCTCCGCTTTCTCGACACTGTATCCCCTGAACGTACAATTGGCGGCCATGTTCCTGGCGTCGATTCCACCGCTGATTCTTTTTGTGGTGTTCCAGCGTTTTATTATAAATGGTATCGCAACATCGGGACTTAAGGGGTAAAAAGGAGACATCAGTATGATTGCACAGAAAGATCTGCTCATTAAAGCAGGGGAAATGGGGTATGCAGTGCCGGCGTTTAATTACTCCGACATCTGGGATCTCAAGGCTATTATTGAGGCCGCCGAAGAAGAACGGGCCATTATCATGGTATCCGCCAATCCTTTGGTAATTGAGGCCTTCGGTGTGGAGCTGAACGCTGCCATGGGCAAGGCCGTTATGGAAAAAGCCTCTGTACCGGTACTGCTTCATCTGGATCATTCGTTTAGCGAGGAAATGTGTTATGCGGCTATAGACGCAGGGTTTCCTTCCGTTATGATGGATGCTTCAAAATATCCCCTGGAGGAAAATATAAAAATAGTAAACCGGGTGGTGGACTATGCTCATAAACGGGGGGTTATCGTGGAAGCCGAACTGGGCCGTATCCGGGGTAAGGGCATAGAAGGCGATTTTACCGGAGATGATTTTCTGGTGGATCCGGCGGAATGTGTTACCCTTGTAAAAGAATCCGGCGCGGATTCCCTGGCCATCGGCATAGGTAATGCCCATGGTTTTTACAAGGGAAAACCGGAACTCAATTTCAAGCGTCTTGAGGAAGTGAATAATGCGGTGGACGTGCCTTTGGTGCTTCACGGCGGTACGGGCATACCGGAAGAGGATATACGGAAAGCTATCCTTGGAGGCATCAACAAGATCAATGTGGGAACCATAATTCATTGCACTTATATGAACAATCTTAAAGCGGAACTTAACCGCCTTCCGGAAAACCCCTATACCCTGGATGTGATGAAACCGGTACGGGAAAAGATCAAGGAAGTGGTTAAGGGCTGGATCCGTTCATGCCTGTGTACTAACCGGGCATAAAAAAACAAAAGTTTTATAAGGAGTTTGGATCATGAAAAAAATTGCGTTTATTGGCGCCGGTAGTTTTCTTTTTACCCGTAATCTGGCCCGGGATATTTTGACCTTTCCCGCCTTTGATGACGTTGAATTGGCCCTGGTGGACATTAACAGCGAGCGGCTGGCCCAGGTTGAAAAGGCGGTAAACAAACTGGTTTCCCTGGGGGGACACAAAGCAAAGGTTACCGCCACCACGGATCGGGGAAAGGGCCTGGACGGGGCCGATGGCGTGGTCTCAACCATTCTGGCCGGAGGCGTGGACGTATGGCGTTACGATGTGGAGATTCCTAAAAAATACGGCGTGGATATAAACCAGGGAGATACCCGGGGCCCTGCGGGTATATTCCGGGCCCTGCGGACTATTCCGGTGATGCTGGATATTTGCCGGGATATTGAAAAATTCTGCCCCAGGGCGATACTGTTAAATTATTCCAATCCCATGGCCATGCTCTGCCGGGCTATGCAGGGAAATACCCATGTCAATACTACCGGTCTCTGCCACAGCGTTCAGGGTACCGCCTCCATGCTGGCCCGCTGGATAGGGGCGGCGGAAGATGAAATCACCTATCTCTGTGCGGGGATAAACCATCAGGCCTGGTATCTTGAATACAAGTGGAAGGGAGAGGACGCCTATCCCCTGATCCAAAAGGCCCTGGAAAAACCGGAAATTTACCGTGAAGAAATAGTCCGGAATGAAATGTACCGGCATCTGGGTTATTATGTTACCGAATCCAGCGGACATAATTCTGAATACAACGCATGGTTCCGCAAACGGCAGGACTTAATCGAAAAATATTGCCATCCCGGAACCGGCTGGAATCCCGGGGTATATGGTTATTGTCTGAATGAATACCTGGAACGAAAAAAAACCTATCAGACGGACATGGAAAAATGGATGTCCGAAACTCCCAATCTGGAACGGGGCAATGAATACGCCGCCTGTATCTTTAATGCCATAATCGGTGATGGGGAATTGTACCAGTTTAACGGTAATGTTCGTAACGCTAACCTGGTGGATAACCTCCCCGCCGGCTGCTGTGTCGAGGTTCCGGTACTGGTCTCCAGGGCCGGAATCAGGCCTATGCATGTGGGGCCCTTGCCGGCCCATCTGGCTATCCTGACCGGTGTCAACGCCCAGTGTGAAGAGCTTGCGGTGGAAGGAGCCATCACCGGAGACCGCCGGAAAATTTTCCACGCCATCTGTATGGATCCTCTGACTCAGGCGGTATTAAGCCTTGAGGAAATAAAAACCATGGTGGACGAAATGTTTGAAGCCAATAAAAATTGGCTGCCGCAATTCAAAACATCTTATGATATGCAAAATGGAGGCATAAAATGAACGATAAAAAAAACCTTACCCTTGGCCTTGTGTTTACAAGGCGCGATCTTTCAGGAGAATTTTTTTGCAGCATTGATGCGGCGAAAAAACGGAAGGCGGAAGTTGAAGGAAAATTAAAATCCTTAGACATCAACTTTGTGAACATTGATTTTCTCAACGACGAGGGAATTATCCGTAACGGGCTTGATGCCGGGAAGACCGCCGATTATCTTCGAAGCAGGGGAGTGGACGCTATTTTTGCGCCTCACCTTAACTTTGGCTGCGAGGATGCGGTGGCGAAGGTCGGCAAACTGATGAATAAGCCCCTGCTCCTCTGGGGCCCCCGGGATGACGCTCCTGATGCTAAAGGGAACCGCTGTACCGACAGCCAGTGCGGGCTTTTTGCCACCGGCAAAGTACTTCAGCAGTTTGGAGTACCTTTTACCTACATGACCAACTGCGGTGTGGACGATGCAGTTTTTTCCCGGACCTTGAATACTTTTCTGGCGGCTGCCCAGGTGGTTAAGAATTTCCGGGGTATGCGTATCGGGCAGTTCGGCGTCCGCCCCGAAACTTTTTGGTCGGTTAAATGTAATGAGCTCCAGCTTCTGGAACGCTTCGGCATAGAGGTAGTGCCCATTACCCTTATTGAGCTGGAAAATATGTATAAAGATTCTATTCAGAACCGCCGGGCCGATCTTGAAGGCAGGGTAAAATACTACAGGGAGAATTTCAAGATCAGCGTTGATGATGATTTCCTTTACCGCAGCGCCGCCATGTACGATGCCATCAGCCGATGGGCCGGAGATTTTGAAATTGACGGCATAGCCAGTAATTGCTGGGGCGCCTTCAGGCAGATTGCGGGAATTGCAAGTTGTTTTACTTTTTCCGAGCTTACGGACAATAAACTGCCGGTGATCTGCGAAACCGATATCCACGGCGCCATTACATCGGTTATGGCCCAGGCCGCTACAAAATGGACAAAGGCAAGTTTTCTTGCGGATGTCACCACCCGGCATCCCAGCAATGACAACGCAGAGCTTTTTTGGCACTGCGGCGTCTTCCCCCGATCAACCGCCAACCCTTCAGAACAAACGGTCATAGGCTGCAATTTCGATGAAAAACGGCCCACGGTAGGCAATTTCCTTCTGGACAATGGCCAGGTTACCATCAGTCGCTTTGACTGCGGGGGAGATAAGTATCAACTCCTCACGGCCCGGGGTGATGTGGTAAAGGGCCCCCTGACAACCGGTACCTACGGCTGGATCCAGTTTAAGGACTGGCCGGCTATTGAGCACAAAATTGTAAAGGGCCCTTATATTCATCACTGTGTGGGTATTTATGCGGATATCAGCTCCGTGCTTTACGAAGCGTGCAGGTATCTACCGGGTCTTACATCCGATCCCATTCAGCCTGATGCCGGGGAAATTGAGGCTTCCCTGCGTTAACAAGTGACAGCGGAGGCGCTACTGCGAGCGAAGCACCTGCTCCTCCGCTTCTTCTTCAAACTGCCGGGTGTAAAGCTCGTGGTAGCGGCCTCCGGCGGCCATCAGTTCTTTATGGGTACCCCGCTCGACGATCTTTCCGTCATGGACCACGAGGATTATATCGGCATGGCGAATCGTGGAAAGCCGGTGGGCGATGACAAAACTGGTGCGGCCTTCAAGGAGCCGGGTAATGGCGTTCTGAAGAAGCACTTCCATTTCCGTATCCACGGAGCTGGTGGCTTCATCAAGAATAAATATCCGGGGGTCCGCCAGCACCGCCCGGGCAAAAGAGATGAGCTGTTTTTCTCCGGTGGAAAGCCGGTCGCCCCCCTCTCCTACTTCGGTATCAAAACCTTTTTCCAGTTTGGCGATCACCTGATCCGCATGAACAATTTTTGCGGCAGTTTCAACCTCTGCATCGGTAGCTTCCAGGCGGCCGTAACGGATGTTGTCCCTGATGGTGCCGGTAAAAAGGTGCGGGCTCTGGAGGACATAACCCAGGGCGCTATGGAGCCAGAGCTGGCTCCGTTCACGGTAATCCCTGCCATCCACCAGAATTGATCCGGAAGTCGGTTCAAAAAAACGGCAGACTAAATTTACCAGCGTAGATTTTCCCGCGCCTGTTTCACCTACAATGGCGGCGTAGGTTCCGGCGGCCACATGAAGGTTAAAATTTTCCAGCACATTTTCATGGCCATCGGGATAGCGGAATGTTACATCTTTAAACATCACATCCCCTGCGATGGTTTCCCAGTTTTCTTTTTTCGGATCAAAAGCATCGCCGTATTTTGCTATCACATCGGGCGTATCGGTAATGCCCGGTTCCTGTTCCAAAAGACCGCTCACCCGTTCCACGTTGGCCTGGGTAGAAACAAAATCCGTAAGGATGTTGACGATGTTCTGCACGGGATCAAAAAAGCCCCCGGCATACTGGAGAAAAATAGCCAATATC
The DNA here is from genome assembly GCA_025997615.1 of Spirochaetia bacterium. Classification (GTDB taxonomy): domain Bacteria; phylum Spirochaetota; class Spirochaetia; order Treponematales; family Breznakiellaceae; genus BNUV01. Next base: position 55,049 of record BNUV01000003.1, on the reverse strand, counting down.
GAAAGATCCGCCCCCAAAACAGCGATTTCCCAGCCGCCGTATCCTAAAATCGCCGCAGTGGCCAGCGAGCCGGTAAAAAGCACAATGGGGATAAAAATAGATCTAAGGAGAGCCATGTGAGTGGCGTGGTGACGGTATTCACCGGTGATACCGGAATATTCGGCAAGGCTCTGATCTTCGGCCACCAGAACTTTTACCGTGCGGGCGCCGGTGATGCCTTCGTTCATGGCGCCGGTCATTTTGGAATTAAGTTTTCGCACGATCCGGTTTACCGACAAAATCCGTTTTTGAAAAAACAGGGTGAGGACCGCCAGGGGCGGAATGGTAGCGCAGACGATGAGGGCCATCTGCCAGTGCACAAGAAACATGGCGATGACAACGCCGATGCAATAAAAAACGGACCATGAAAAATCGATCAGACCCCAGGCGATAAGCTCGCCGATGCGGCCCGTGTCGGAATTGGTCCGGGCCATCATGTAGCCCACGGGCGTTTTGTTGTAATAGGAAAGGCTCGCCCCCTGCAGATGAAAAAACACCGCATTACGGATATTCCGGCTGATACCGACTTCCACCCGGATCCCCAGGTCTACAAAGATGCGCACATTAACCGCCTGAATTGTCAGGAGGGACATGGCGGTGATGAGGAGCCCCCACATCCCCTCTGTAGTGCGGGGTTCAATGTTGTGTTTGATGGCATAACCCAGGATCAGGGGAAAAAGAACATCCACTGTAGCGGCGCAGAGCATCAGTATCCCGCAGATAGCAAGACGCTTTTTCTGAGGCGCTATAAAGGGAAACATTTTTTTCCAGATCGAAAGGGATATGGGTTTGTTATAATCAAAGTCTTCGTAATCGGCCATTGTTATTCCTCTTCCCCGGACACGCCGCTTTGAATCTCGAAGATTCGGCGGTAACTGCCCTCGCGGGATATAAGCTCTTCATGGGAACCAATGTCTTCCATGGTTCCGTCTTTCAACACCAGGATTTTATCCGCCTGCATTAAACTGGAAATACGATGGGAGATGATGATAACCGCCGCATCTGTCACCCGACTGCGCAGAGCGGAGCGGATCTTCGCATCGGTCTCGGTGTCCACCGCCGAAAGGCTGTCGTCAAAGATCATCACCGGGGCGCTGCCCGCCAGCATCCGCGCTATGGCAACCCGCTGCTTTTGTCCGCCGGAAAGGGTAACGCCCCGCTCCCCTATAACGGTTTCATAGCCATCGGTAAAATTTGTTATAGTCTCGTCCACCATAGCCACGGCGGCGGCGCTCCGCAGTTCCGCCATTTCAAGACCCTGCCGGGCAACGGAAATATTTTCCCGGATGGTTTTTGAAAAAAGGAAGGGCTCCTGCAGACAAAGGCCGATGTGACGGCGGAGATGGGACCGCTCAATGCGGCGTATATCTATACCGTCAATGGTGATACGCCCTTCATCATCCCGCAAATCGTAAAAGCGGCTTAAGAGGTGCACAAGGGACGATTTCCCCGAACCGGTGGCGCCGAGTATCGCCAGCGTTTCTCCAGGCTTAATGGTAAAACTAATATCCCGCAATACCGGCGTTTGAAAAGAATTATCGTCTTTCCGGTATGAAAAACTTACCTTGTCAAAACATATCTCCCCTTTTATTTCGGGAGTCAAAGTGTCCGGGGGATCGATCTCCGGTTCGGCGGCAAGAATATCCCGGACACGGCCTGCCGCTACCAGCGTTCGGGAAAGATCCGAAAGAATACGGCCCAGCTGCCGCACGGGCCAGATCATCCAGTTACAGTAGGTATAAAAAGCCAGAAACGTTCCCGGCGTCAGATCGCCCCGGACACTGCGGAAAATCCCCGCCGCCACCACAATGGCAAGCTGAAGGCCGCTCATAAAGTCCCCGGCGCTCCAAAAGAGGCCGAGCATTCCCCCGATACGAGTCCAGGTGTCGGCGAAATGTAATGTTTTTTCCGAAAACCGTTTCATCTCGTAAGCTTCCCGGCCAAAGGCCCTGACCACCCGCACACCGGTATAATTTTCCTGGGCAGCGGCCTGCATGGCCCCTTCGGCAGCATCGGCCTTGGCAAATTCACCGCTCACTTTTCTGAAATAGAGAAATGAAAAAAGAAAAATAAAAGGAATCATAAGCAGAGCGGCCAGCGACATGAATATATCCATGGAAAACATCATCACCAGGGCGATCACAAAAACACAGAAAACCCGCATCAGTTCGCTCAAATTATTCTGAATAAAGTTACGGATGTTGTCCACGTCGGTGGTGCAGCGTTGAATAATATCCCCGGTTTGACAGCTTACGTGCCAGTCGAAGGTTAATTTTTGAATGTGGGCATAAAGAACATTCCGCATTTTCCAGGCGATAGTTTCACCAATCTCGAAACCGGTATAACGCCGCCCCGCATTGCAGAGGCCAGATAAAAGCGCCGCCACTAAAACCAGCAGGGCGGGAATCCATATATTGTTCCGCAATATCGGAAGCCCGCCAAGCATTTCGACCAGGTTCTGTACAAAATCCGGCGCGTCCAGCGGGGCCTTTCCTATCACCGAATCAATGGTATAACGGATGATCTGGGGGCTGAAAAATGAAAATGCCACAGTGCCCAGAGTGGCAAGGCAGCAGAGGAAAAAACGAAAATAGCGATCCTCCGCCGCGGCGGCTACCAGGGCAAAACGGCCGCCTTTCCAGGCTCTTTCAATACGAAGTTTTTCCATGTTATTCCCCGCCGCCCCGTAAACTAAGGGCCAGCTCTTTCCACACCAGTTGATCCTCTTCGGAAAGTTTCGCGAATTCTTCCTGGCGGCCATAGGCGGAAAGCTCAATAAAACGGCTGGTTCTTTCCAGGAGAGAACGAAATTTATTTTCGTGAAATTGTTTTAGCCAGATGGGGGTGATCGAACGGTTTCCGCCCCTGCCGAATTTGCGGGGAGAACCCTCCAAAAGCCTCCCATAGTGGGGGGCGCAGAGACCATCCGATGCGGTGAAAACTTCACGGAGTTCTTTTTCTTCGGGGCTTTCACCACCTGAAGAGACAAGAAAACTCAAATATTCTTCTTCGATGCGTTCCTTTTCAAGGCAGACCGGACAGCGGCCTTTGGGGTTCCAGGCTTTGTTTTTTTCAAAGGCGCTTATACGATCCTCCAGAATATCCCGGCCTAAAATCGCCACCGCCAAACCGTCACGAAATGCCGAGAGGCCCTTTGAATGGAAGGCGCAGAAACCACCGGCCTCCCGGTGAATTGCCCTGAAACCCCGGTCGGCGACGTGCTCAAAAAGCATATTGTCGATGTAGCGTTCCGCACGATCATTAATGATCCGGCAGAGGGGACAACCTGGTTTTTCCGCAGCCTTGGCAAGTTCAAAAAAATTGATGTGTTTATCTACGGGCATCCTGCTTCCTGTGTTCCACTTTTCCATCCGCATGGGCGATAAATACCTCAGGCGCAAGTCGGGTAAAAAAACCATTTTCCACCACGCCGGGGATACGGTTTATTTCCGTTTCCAGCGCCGACGGATCCACCACATCTCTGAATTTTATATCAAGCAAAATATTTCCGTGATCGGTAATCACCGGACCCGCTTTTCGGATCGCCTCCCGGAGTACAACCTCCGCCCCGAGCGCTTCCAGCGCTAATGTTACCGGGATACGGGCCTCGGGAACCACTTCCACCGGCACGGGAAATTTCAGCCCCAAGGTTTCATTACATTTTGATTCGTCTATCACAATGGCATACGCCGCCGATGCGTAGGCGGCAATCTTTTCCAAAAGCAAAGCGCCGCCGCCGCCTTTGATACAGCGGCCGCGGGAATCAACTTCATCGGCGCCATCAATAGTCAAATCCAGGCGGCCGCCTATCTCCCGTGAATTGAGCGTAAAGAGCGGTATACCCAATTTTTCACACTCGATGGAAGTTTGAAAACTGGTAGGCACCGCAAGAATATCGCGTAAATTCCCCGCGGAAAGAAGCAAGGCTATATGACGCACCGCAGGCAGGGCGGTAGAACCGGTGCCAAGCCCCAGCTTCATACCGCTTTTTACCAGAGTTTCCACGGCAGCCTTTGCCGCCAGTTTCTTCATTATCTTTTGATCCATTTGTTCCATTTGACTCACGCTTATCCTGTTTTGATCCTTGACATTAGTTGCAGAGGGAACTCCCTTCCCATAAAATGAGCATATTGATACTGCGCCTGCCGGATAAGCATATCATAACCATTCCGTGTCCGGCACCCCGCCGCCGCCGCACGCTTCAGAAAACGGGTTTGTTCCGGTTTGTAAACAAGATCCAGCACCAGCTCCCGGCCCGAAAAATGATACATCTCCAGCGGGTCCGCGTTTATATCCGGCTCCATTCCCACCGGCGTTGCCTGAATGATAATGTCCGTATGCTTCTCCATCAGTTGAAGCCCGCGGTTATCAAAACAACCCCAGTCAAAACCGTAAAGGCCGGCAAGGTCCCGGGCCCGGGCGGCGCCGCGGTTAAGGATCAACACTTTTGCCTTGAGCCTCGAAAGTTCCGCCGCCACTGCCCGGGCCACTCCCCCGGCGCCTATCATCGTTACTTTAAGACGACGAAGATTTTTCTTCCCGGCAAAATCCAAAAGCGAATCGGAAAAACCCGGCGCGTCCGTATTGAAACCCAGCCAGCCCCGGGCGTCTTTAACGATAGTGTTACAGGCCCCGATGGATCCGACTTTTTCCGATTGGGAAAAAAGATACGGCAGCACCGCTTCTTTGTGAGGCACCGTGATCGAAACTCCCTCTATACCGATCTCCCCGGCAAGATCCAGAAAAGATCGAATAGAATCCGCCGGCACAGGAATATAAACCGCATCGGTATTTTCAAGATTAAAAACACTGTTGAAAAAAGCCGGACTGGCGGTGGCCTGCAGGGGAAAACCCGTCACGGCAAAGATCTTTGTTTTTGCGGTAAGACTTTTAAAGCGGTAAAGTTCTGTAAGCTCTTTAGGATCAAGCTGCCCCTCCGCAGCGGGAGGAAAATCCGCCTCGCCTTTTATGGAAGTATAGCTCAACCATGAACCGGTGTACTCCGCCAGGATTCGGGTACTGGCTCCAAAATTCCCCATGGCGATAAGTATTTTATCCATACCAGCGGTTTCTTTGGCGGCCTTGTATATTTCACAAACCTCCGTCAATGAATGGGGCATTAACGCTACCTTTGCAATTTCGTCCCCTATTCTTCGCAGACCCTGCAATTTTCCGGGAATATTTTTTTCTACTCCGTGAATATTATGATACGAACGGATGATCCGCGTACCAAAAGTACGGGCCGCTTCCTCAAGGCTGGGAACATTAAGGTCCTCTTCCAGATCGACATAGGCAAAATTTCTCCGGCGATCCGCGGCGGCAAATGCCAAAGCCTTGGAAAAAATAATGATCCGCGCCCCTTCGCCGCCGGAAAAATGACCGCCGTCAACAATCCGGCGATTGGTGAGTATCACCGGCACACCGGCCAATTCGGGGAAACGGCGGATCTGAAACTGCTCATCGGGGTCCAGACAATCAACCCGCAATTCGGCTATATCAACATATTTCCGGTACTTCTCCAGAATTTCCAAATCCCGGGCGATAGTTTTTCCGGTAAGGCAAAGACAAATTCTCGACATAATACTCCATATTAAAGATCGGAACGGTAAATATAAATGGCCGAAACCAAACCGGAACCATTGATATTAAACCGGAGCGTCAGCGGCCAGTTCCAGCCAAAAAGCGGCCGGCGGACATGATCCTCCGCCTCCTGGAGGTCCTCACCAAAAACCAGGGAAACCAAAGCTTTGGAATCCCCCACTTTTATATCATAAACCGTCTTGAGCCCCAACTGCCACACCCGGTCACGGTAAATGTAAAAATCCCCCATGGCATAAACAAAAACTACATCGTCCTGCCAGGATTCAAGGCCCCGGACCGCATAAACCGATCGGGGAATTCCATACCGGGCCAAAAGATCCTCCAGACTAAGACCTATGTAAGCGGCCGGGTCCGGCGTATCCGCCTGATTCTGGGCCGGAAGAAAAGAGAAGGCGCGCAAAAAACCGGCGAGGGCAAGCGGCAAAATACGGAACCTTGTACAAGCCATAGTCTACTTTACCCGAGGAATGGTTAATTGGCAATAGAACCGGTGCAACTTTTTGCCCTTTTCCCGGTCTATACTTGATTGTGATTACCAATACAGAAAATATGAGCCTGGGGGATCTGGTCCTGGCGGCGGCGGCGAAGTACAAAAAAAGACCGGCTTTTCAGATATACCGGGACGGCGGCGTTTACGACCGTCTTAGTTATGAAGATTTCGGCCTCCTTTCCCGGCGGTTTGCGGCTATCCTCTCCGGCTTCGGCATAGGCCCCGGAAAAAAAGTGATGCTCCTTTCGGAGAACCGCCCCGAATGGCCCGCCGCCTATTTCGGTATCGCCCTGACCGGCGCCGTAATAGTGCCGGTACTGACGGAATTTGTACCGGAGCAGATCAAAATGATGGCCTGCCATGCGGAAGTTTCCGCCATCTGTTTGAGTGAAAAAATGACCGCCAAAATTGCAGATGCCGGTATCGCTGAAACTATCCCCCGGATTTATATTGATACTATTGAAAAAGAAAATAACGTCAAAAATACACCTGATACCTTTCCAAAGGTATCAATAGACGAATGTGCCGCCATCATCTATACATCGGGGACCACCGGCGCCGGCAAAGGGGTTATGCTCTCCCACCGGAATCTGCTTTTTACCGCCGCCGCTTCCCGCTCGTTGATGAAGATTTATTTTCGGGACCGGCTCCTTTCGGTGCTGCCCCTGGCGCATACCTACGAATGTACCCTGGGACTTCTTACGGTAATTATGTGCGGCGCCTCGGTAACATACCTCGACAGGCCCCCATCCCCGGCGGTTCTTATCCCCGCCATCGCAAATCTCCGCCCCACCGCCATGGTAACCGTCCCTTTATTTATCGAAAAAATTTACCGTGCGCTTATCGCGCCGAAACTTCAGAAACATTTTCTTTCGGAAAAAATCATGGGCCTTAAATTGGCGTCCCTTTTCGGAAACTCCCTCCGGTTTTTTGGCTCAGGCGGCGCTGCCCTGGCGGAAGATGTGGAGCGTTTTTTACGCAAAGCCCGCTTCCCCTACTCCCCCGGCTACGGCCTCACGGAAGCAGCCCCCCTGGTAACGGGAAGCGCCCCCTATCATTTCCCCTTTCGCTCCGCCGGTTCCGCCGTGCAGGGCGTAGCGATTCGCATTTCCCCCGAGGGCGAAATTCAGGTAAAAGGGCCCAATGTAATGATGGGCTACTACAAAGATGATGATATGACAAAAGAAGCGTTCACCACTGATGGCACAGACAATGTCTGGCTTAAAACCGGAGACCTGGGTTATCTGGACAAAAAAGGCTTTCTCTACATCCGGGGAAGAATTAAAGCGCTGATCCTGGGCCCCTCGGGCGAAAATATTTACCCCGAAGAAATTGAAACGCTTCTTTTGTCATCGGAGTTTGTTGACGAAGCCCTTGTGTATGCCGGAGAAGACGGAACACTGTCGGCGTTCATCCGGCTTGCAGAAAATTCCGGCCCCCTCGACACGGAAGAACTGAAAAACCAAATCAACAAAAAACTTCCCGCCTACTCCCGCCTGGGCCGCATTGAAATAAAAACTGAAAACTTTGAGAAAACGGCCACGGGGAAGATCAAACGGATAGTCCGGTGAGCGCTGATAGCATCAGCGCTCCGGGAGGATCATGTTTTGGTGGACAGATATCTTTCTCCTAAAGCTGTTCCAGCGAAAGATCCGGCTCCAGGGCCAGCACTGTTTCACGGTATCTTTCACGGTTAAGCATGAAGAAGATCAGTGTGGAGCCTTCGGGGAGAAGATAGGGAATGGTGAGTTCGCCGCCTGAGTGTTCACCGCTGAAAAGCTCGCGGCGTTCTCCCGGCGTGTTTCCCTGTGCGGGGAGGATCGCCTCCAGACGGATCGCCAGGGGATAAGGGTTACGGGGCATTTCGTAACGAAAGAGGGAAAACACTTCGCCCTTCTCGTTGACCCTTTCCAATGGAGAAGTAACGGTCAGGGCAATTCGGGTGTTGGCAGCAAGAGCGCTATCGGCGGGCGGATCCTGAAATGTAACGATGCCGGGATTTTCCTTGCCGCGGACGGGCCGCAGGGAAACAGTAAAATTGATTCCCGCATTACCGATGGTTTTCAGCGCCTCCGCCATGGGAAGAGTTATCAGCCTGGGGGTTTTGATCGGCGCCGCCTCCGCCCCCCGGCTGACTACCAGGTCCAGCGCCGTAGGACCGGAAATGCCGGTACCCGGTTCGGGTTTTTGCTGAAGAATCGTGCCGGGCGCTTCGGAAGAAAATTCATACATGAAAGGTTCTTTAAGGGTGATGACCACCGGCGACGCATTTCCCGCAGCGGCCAAAAGCGCCTGCAGATCCAATCGCACCTCGTCGATATTGCGGCCCACATAATTTTCTATCCGGTTGATCAATACGCCCTGACTTACCACCAGCCGGATCCGCCGGCCTGCCTTGACAATGGTACCCGCCGGGGGCGACTGCTCCAGCACATGGCCTTTTTCCGCGGCAGATTGGGAGAAACGCTGATCCAGCCGGGGGTAAAGTTCCTTGGTCTGCAGTTCCATCAGGGCCGCGATAATTTCCTTGCCCCGGACATCGGGAACCATGACCTGCTCGGCCCCCCGGACAAAAACAAAAAATACCGACACCGCAATGATGCCCACAAAAACCACCAGCCCGGCGGCTAATGAAATAAAAAACCTGAGATGATTCGATACATATTCTTCAAATTTCATTCGTTATTCTCCGATATCAGGCAAGCCGGGCTTGCAAAAAGTTCCGCGCGCCGTTGATGAAGGCTTTCCAGTCCAGCGCCTTCCGGGTCTGGTACTGGAGACGCTCCAAAACCAATACGCCGTCCCCCGTTTGTACCAGTATACCCTGATTTTTGCTTATGCCCAAGACCGTGCCGGGACCGCTGCCTGACGAAGCGCCTTCCGGCGGGGGGCAGTCCCCGGGCCTCCCTTCAAGAATAAAAAGCATCTCCTCCCCGTGTTTAGTCCAGGCTAAAGGCCAGGGGCTAAAGGCCCGGATACGGGCATCAATCTCCGGGGCGGATAAAGACCAGTCTATGCGGCCGTCTTCTTTTGAAAGGAGGCGGCAGTACGTTGCTTCCCCATGGTTCTGGAGCCGTTCCTCAATTTCGCCCAAGCCTAAATCCCGGATCACCCTTTTGATAAGGACGGCGCTTTTCCGGGCCACCGTATCACTTAACGAGGCCGTCGTTTCCCGGCCTTCCAGGGGGAACGTTTCCTGCAGCAAAATATTTCCTGTGTCCATCTCGGGGGCCAGCCGTTGAATAGTGATGCCCGTTTCAGTTTCCCGGTGGAGGATTGCGGCGGGGATGGGGCTGGGCCCCCGGTATTTGGGGAGCAGGCTCGGGTGTATGTTGATGCCGCCCAGGGGAAAAAGGGCGAGGAATTTCGGCCCGAAGAGTTTACCGTAGGCAAAAGAAACCAGAAGGTCCGGCTTCAGAGCCGCCACAGCCTCGCGGGCAGCGCCGTCCAGTTTTTCCGGTTTTAACCGGGCGATAGACAGACGGTCCGCAGCAACACCGGCGGCGGTAGGTTCTGCCTGGCCCGAGCGGCCTTTTCTGCGGTCGGCGTTGGTCAAAAGCCCGGCCAGTTCCCAATCGCCGCCGCCTTCCTGCGCCAAAGTTTCCAGCGTGGGCACCGCAATGTCCGGACTGGCGGCAAAAAGTATCCGTATCATCATCACCCTTGAGGGGGCTTTCCCTTGACATGGGGGCGGCTCTTTTCAAATTTTTTCATGGCCCAGTCCCGCTTGTGTTCCGGCAGCCGGTCAACAAAAAGGACGCCCTCCAGATGATCGTATTCGTGGAGGATAGCCCGGGCCAAAATCCCTCCGGCCTCCAGATTAAAGGGCCGACCCTTCTCGTTCCAGGCCTGAACCCGCACGGTTTTTGGCCGCAGCACATCGGCCCAAATCCCCGGCACGGAAAGACAGCCTTCTTCATATTTTACCGTTTCGGTAGAAGTCTCGATAATAGAAGGATTGATGAAAACCCGGGGCGTATCCTTATCCACATGAACCACGAAAATACGCAAAGCCCGCCCCACCTGCGGCCCGGCCAGCCCTATGCCCTTGCCCCGGCGCATCATATCAAGCAAATCTTCCGCAAGGCTTTTTATTTCGCCGTCAATCGTTTTTATCCGTTCCGCTTTTTGACGGAGCTGTTCGTTTCCAAGAAGCAAAATCTCCATGGCCTTATCATAGCAAAAAACACGCCCTGTTGCAAACCATTTCGGTATCCTTTATACTGACCTGATGTTTGACGACTGCATTATCATGGCCGGGGGCTCGGGAACCCGGCTCTGGCCTGCCAGTAATTCACGGAAGCCCAAACAGTTTCTCGATTTTTCTGATGGGCGTAGTTTCTTCTGTTTAGCCCTGGAACGGGCATTGGCGGTCATTGACAGGTCAGAGGAAACCGGCGGCCGGGTGATCGTCATCGCCGGGAAGGATCACCTCCCCCACGTCATCGCCGCCTGCGAGGATTTCCCCCAAAAAGACCAGGAGCATTTTCTCGTAATCGGGGAACCCTTGGCAAAAAACACCGCCCCGGCTCTGGCCGCCGGCGCCTTATACGCAAGCCTTTCCTCCGGCAAGGACCGGTCCATCCTTGTGCTCACCAGCGACCACCTGATAGGCCCCCTGGAACAGTTCCGCAGGGATGCGGCTGTTGCGGCGGAATGTGCCCGACAGGGCCAGCTCGTGGTCTTTGGCATCAAACCCTCGTCACCGGAAACCGGTTACGGCTATATCGAACGATTAGAACAATGCCAGGCGCCTTTTCGGGAGGGCGTTTACCCCGTGGCCTCCTTCCGGGAAAAGCCGGACAAAAAGACCGCGGAGGAATTTCTTCAGGCGGGGCGTTTCTTCTGGAACTCGGGGATGTTTGCCTTTTCCTCGGCCTTTATCATCGGGGAGTTTCATCATCATGCGCCGGAGCTTATCGGTCCCTTTGAAAAACTTAACAATCCCCCGCCGCCCTACCGTTTCGGCGGCCCCGAAGGCGGCCCCGGGGGATTGCAGATTCTGGAAGACTGGCCCGGTTTGGCGGAGGCCTACGCCGCATCCCCCGCCATCTCTTTTGATTACGCCATCGCGGAAAAATGCGCCCACCGGATAATGGTTACCGCCAATTTTAACTGGACCGATGTGGGAAACTGGGACGAATACGCCCGGCTGACGGACAAAAAAGATGCCGATGTTTTCCGGCTGGAATCGGAATCCACCTTTGTGGATTCCGACATCCCCGTGGCGCTGGCCGGGGTGGAAGACCTTATCGTGGTGATACGCTCCGGTAAAGACGGCGCCCCCCCTGCGGCGCTCATCACCAAAAAAGGCGAAACCCAGCGGGTGAAGGATATTGTAGAGCAGATCAAAAAAGCGGGCCGGACGGAATTGCTGTAGAATTGCTGACCGCATTATGGAGGACATGATGGAAGGAACCATGAAGGGGGCGTATCTCCCCGGAAACAGTACAGTGGTGTTCAAGGATGTAGCCATCCCCAGGCCGGGGCACGGGCAGGTGCTGGTAAAGACAAAATGCTGCACGATCTGCGGCAGCGACATCCGGGCCATTTACCGGGAACATACGGGCAAGGGGGCCGAGGGGTATCAGAACGTTATCGCCGGCCACGAACCCTGCGGGCAGGTGGTGGAAGAGGGGCCGGGCATCAGGCGTTTCAAAAAAGGTTCGCGGGTCATCGTCTATCACATTTCCGGCTGCGGGGTCTGCCACGACTGCCGCATGGGTTATATGATCTCCTGCTCCTCCCCCCTGCGGGCGGCCTATGGCTGGCAGCGGGACGGCGGCATGGCGGAATATATGCTCTGCGATGAAAAAGACCTCGTGGAATTGCCGCCGGAGCTTTCCTACACCGACGGCGCTCAGGTGGCCTGCGGTTTCGGCACGGTCTACGAGGCTATCACCAAAGTGGGGATCTCGGGCAATGACGATGTGCTGGTGGTGGGCCTGGGGCCCGTGGGTCTGGCAACGCTCATGCTCTGCAAAGCCTTGGGGGCGCGGAAACTTTTCGGCATAGAAAGCAATCCCCTGCGGATAGAATTGGCAAACAAACTTGGTCTGGCGGATAAAATTCTTAAGCCCGCCGATTCCAATGCTGATGAAATAAAAGCCCTCACCGGGGGCCGTGGGGTGGAACGGGCCTTTGACGCTTCCGCCAGTGACAAGGGCCGGGCTACGGCGATCCGGGCGGCGCGGCAGTGGGGAAAAATCGCCTTGGTGGGTGAAGGGGGTACGGTCAATTTTAATCCCAGCCCGGATATTATTCATCCGCAAAAGAGCATCTACGGTTCATGGGTTACCAGTATATGGCTCATGGAAAATCTGGTGGAAGAACTGGTGCGGTGGAATCTGCATCCCGATGCTCTGGTGACCCACCGTTTCCCCCTGGAAAAAGCTGACGAAGCCTATAAACTGATGGCTGATGGAAACTGCGGCAAGGTTGCGGTTTGTTTTGATGAAGAGCTGAAGTAAAAGATCCCCCAAGATAACCGGCATGAGCAAACACGCCGCTGATAAATACAACCTCACCAAAGGGGGCATCCTCAGTAAGTTAGTGCTGGTGGCGGCCCCTATTGTGGGCAGCCAGTTCATGCAGATGGCGTATAACGTTACCGATATGTTCTGGCTGGGGAGGGTCGGGAGCGACGCCGTGGCCTCATCAGGGGCGGCGGGGATGTTCATGTGGCTCTCCATGGGCTTCATGATGATCGGGATGATGGGCGCCAGCATCGGGGTGTCCCAGTCAATCGGGAAGGGGGACAAGCAGGCCGCTCTGGCCTTTTCGCAGAACGCCCTGCTGATTGCGGCTGTGCTGGGAGGGCTCTGTGGGCTCTCCATGGTGCTGTGGAGCCGGAAGCTTGCGGGGTTTTTTAACTTTAGGGAAGCGCATGTGGCGGCGGATACGGCGGTCTATCTCAGGATAGTAGGCTGGGGGGTGCCGCTTACCTTTATCTCTGCGGTAATAGTCGGAACTTTTAACGCATCAGGTAATTCACATACGCCCTTTGTTATCAACGGCATCGGGCTGGCCGTCAATGTTATTCTGGATCCAATTCTCATTCTGGGCGGGGGCTTGGGCCCGGGCCTGGGTGTACGGGGCGCTGCCATCGCAACGGTTATTGCGCAGTTTATTGTTTGCTTTGGTTTGTTAATTGCCGCTGCCCGGTCAAGGAACCGTCCCTTTGCCGTCTATTCTCTCCGTACCATACGCATCGAAAAAGAAAAAATAGTGCTGATGCTGAAATGGTCCGTCCCCATCGGCCTTGAGAGCCTGTTGTTCTGTTTTCTTACAATGCTGGCTTCCCGCATTGAAGCGTCCTTTGGCGCCGATGCGATGGCAGCCGGCAAGGTCGGTTCCCAGATAGAGTCCCTCTCATGGCTTATCGGGGGCGGCTTCGGTTTCGCGCTGGTTTCCTTCATCGGGCAGAATTACGGCGCAGGGAAATGGGACCGGATACACCGGGGGATAAGGCTCTCCGCATTGGCCATGGCGGCCTGGGGGATATTCGTTGCGCTGCTGTTATTTTTTTGCGGCGGCTTCATCTTTTCGCTTTTTCTTCCCGATCCGGAACTGGTTGCACTGGGGACCAGATACCTCCGCATCTTTGCGTTCTGCCAACTGGCGATGAACCTTGAAGCAGTGGCGGCGGGGGCTTTTAAGGGAACCGGAAGAACCATCATACCATCGGCGGTAAGCATCATCTCCAACCTGATGCGACCGCTGCTTGCCCTGCTCCTCTCCCGGACATCCCTGGGCCTGAGCGGCGTCTGGATTGGCGTTACCATAACCACCAATATCCGGGGTATCTGGATATGCCTGTGGTATCTTTTCAGGAACAAAACACGGGAAAAGGCGGCGACACAGTGAAATTCACGACGGTAGAAAAAGACGGCTACACGCTCTACATCAATGAGGGGGGGCCGGTTCTGGGAGTAGGGGCAACGGGTGCAATCCTTGTGCAGGATGCTACGCCTTCAAAGACCTCAACCGCAACGGTGCCCTCGATCCTTACGAGGATTGGCGGCTCCCCCTGGAAACGCGGGCCGCGGACCTTGCCGCCCGGATGTCCATAGACGAAATTGCGGGGCTTATGCTCTACAGCGCTCACCAGGCAATCTCCAAAGTTAATCCCCTGGCCAGGTATAGCGGGCAGGATGAGGTGGACACCCGTAAAAACATCTGGGACCTGACAGAGGCTCAAAAGAAATTCCTTAAGGATGATAATCTTCGCCATGTGCTTATTGCCATGGCGGATAACACCCCCGCCGCTGCCCGCTGGAATAACAACGCCCAAAGTTTTGTTGAATCCATCGGTCTTGGCATCCCCGTCAACAACAGCTCCGACCCCCGGCATACTCCCGTTGCTACGGCGGAGTTTGACATGGGCTCAGGCGGCGACCTTTCCGTGTGGCCCGACCATCTGGGTCTGGCGGCCACCTTCGATCCGGCCCTCGTCCAGCGGTTCGGCGAGATAGCGTCCAGGGAGTACCGCGCCATGGGCATTACGACGGCATTGTCGCCGCAGATAGACCTGGCGACAGACCCCCGCTGGTGGCGTTTCTCCGGCACCTTCGGCGAGGGGATACAACTGAGCATAGACCTGGCCCGGGCCTATTGCGACGGCTTTCAGACTTCCGGCGATGAACGCTCTTTGGGTGAGGCCGCCTCTGCGCCCGGCTGGGGCTACGATAGCGTGAACGCTATGGCTAAACACTGGCCCGGCGGCGGGAGCGGCGAAGGAGGCAGGGATGCGCATTTCGGCTACGGGAAATATGCCGTCTACCCCGGCGACGCACAGGAAACCCACCTTAAACCCTTTACCGAAGGCGCCTTCAAGCTGGCGGGGAAGACAGGCTCCGCCTCGGCGATCATGCCCTACTATACAATTTCATGGAACTATGACACAAAGAACGGCGAAAACGTGGGTAATTCCTACAATAAGTACATCATCACGGACCTTTTAAGGACGAAATACGGCTACGACGGCGTAGTTTGTACCGACTGGGGGATAACGCCCGATTCCGTCGCCATTGACCTCTTCTTATCCGGCAAATGCTGGGGCGTCGAGAATCTGACAGTGGCAGAGCGGCATTATAAAATCCTCATGGCCGGGGTGGACCAGTTCGGCGGAAATAACGACAAAGGCCCTGTTCTGGAGGCGTACCGCAGGGGAGTGGAGGAACATGGCGAGGATTTTATGGCGAATCGCTTCCGGCAATCCAGCCGGCGGCTCCTCCGTAATATATTCCGGGTGGGCCTGTTCGAGAATCCCTACCTGGATGCGGAAGAATCGGCGAAAACCGCAGGCTCCGCAGAATTTGTCAAACAAGGACGAGAGGCGCAGATTAAGAGCGTGGTGCTGCTAAAGAATAAGAACCATGTGTTACCACTCAAGACCTCTGAGGCAGGGAAACCCAAGGTCTATATCCCCAAGCGGCATATAAATGCGGGGTTTAACTTCCTGGGTTTCCCGACCCCTGCGCGGGACATAGTTCCCCTCGACTTGAAGACCGCCGCCGACTATATCACTGTGGTAGACAGCCCGGCGGAGGCTGACTGCGCCTTTTGCTTTATCGAATCGCCCAAGGGAATTGGTTACACAAAGGAGGCTGGCTATGTACCGGTGAGCCTCCAGTACCGGCCCTACACCGCCCTTAGCGCCCGTGAAAAAAACATCGCAGGGACCGACAACCGTTCGTACCGGGGAAAAACCGGAACGGTGCAGAACGAGCCGGACCTGGACATGGTGCTGGACACCCGAAATGCGATGGGGGATAAGCCGGTCATCGTCTTTGTCAGAACCGCTAATCCCTTTGTTGCCGCCGAATTCGAGACGGCAGCCGATGCGGTGCTTCTGGACTTTTCGGTGGAAACCCGGACGCTCCTTGAACTGGCGCTGGGAAAAGCCGAGCCTTCTGCGCTTTTGCCCTTCCAAATGCCGCTGGATATGGAAACGGTAGAAGCTCAGGCGGAAGATCTCGGCCGGGACATGATCCCCTACACCGATAGCGAAGGCAATACATGGGACTTTGCCTTCGGCCTGGGCTGGAAGGGCCCCATCAAAGATGATCGGGTAAGGAAGTACCGGTAAATATAACCACGGCCGCGCCGCAATCCACTCCCCCTGCGCAGCCCCCTCGTCACACTTTTCTTTTTTCTGTATACTTCCCTTAGTATATTTATAGGAGAAATTATGTCCGAGTTAAGCGAGTACCGGGGAAAAGCCACCATGGAGAAGATCACCTCCCTGGCTAAACGGCGGGGTTTTGTGTTTCAATCATCGGAAATTTACGGCGGGCAGAACGGCGCCTGGGACTACGGCCCCCTGGGGGTGGAACTGAAAAACCGCATCGCGGCGAACTGGTGGAAAGAGATGACCCAGCTCCACGATGACATCGTAGGCCTTGATGCGGCGATCCTCATGCACCCCCGGACCTGGGAAGCTTCGGGCCATGTGGAAAACTTTACCGATCCCCTGGTGGACTGTAAAAAATGTAAAAGCCGGTTCCGGGCGGATCAGATTCCCCCTGAAAATTTGGCGGCGAAAAAATGCCCCGACTGCGGGGGCGATCTTACCGACACCCGGAAGTTCAACCTGATGTTCAAAACCAACATAGGCCCGGCGGAGGATAGCGCCAACACTATATACCTGCGGCCGGAAACCGCCCAGGGAATTTATGTCAATTACAAAAATATCATTCAATCCAACCGGATGAAGATCCCCTTCGGCATCGCGCAAATCGGCAAAGCCTTCAGAAATGAAATCGTCACCAAAAATTTTATCTTCCGCACCTGCGAATTTGAACAGATGGAGATGCAGTTTTTTGTAAAACCCGGCAGCGATGTGGAATGGTTTAACGAATGGAAAAAACGGCGCTGGGCCTACTACGAAAAACTGGGCGTCAAAATGGATCATCTCCGCTGGCACCAGCACGGTCCGGACGAGCTGGCCCACTATGCCAAGGACGCTTACGACATCGAGTATCTTTTCCCCATGGGTTGGAAGGAGCTGGAGGGCGTTCACAACCGGTCCAACTACGACCTTACCCGGCACACCGAATATTCGGGAAAGGACCTCCAGTACATCGATCAGGAAAATAACGGTGAAGGGGCGGTCTCCCGGTATATTCCGTTTATCATCGAAACTTCCGCGGGCCTTACAAGGACTCTGCTGATGATCCTCTGCGACGCCTATGATGAGGAAAAAGTCGCCGACAAGGGCAATGACGACGATGTGCGCACGGTGTTGCGTTTCCACCCCGCCATAGCGCCGGTAACGGTCGCCGTCCTCCCGCTGATGAAAAAAGACGGCCTGGCGGAACTTGCCGGGGAGATTCGGCAGGAGCTGAAACAGGATTTTGCCACGGACTACGATCAGGCCGGGGCCATAGGACGGCGCTACCGCCGGCAGGACGAGGCGGGAACCCCCTTCTGCATCACCGTGGATTACGAATCCAAAGAGAACGGCACCGTAACCCTCCGCTTCCGGGATTCCATGGAACAGATCCGCCTCCCCCGGGCGGAATTGACAGCCCGGCTGCGGCAGGAGATTAAAGACTACAAGCGGGTAAAGTGAAGGTCTTACAGTGTAAGAACCATCCCGTCGTAGGCGGGGCTTATGCCCTGGGGGGCAAGGGCTTCGCAAAGTTCGGCGTGGGAAGCGTGTCCGTTGTGGGAAAAATGATTGGCAAAGAATTGAGTGCGCTCGTCCGCGAGGCCCGCTGAAATCAGGCGTTGTTTAAAAATAATATTTTCCGCCAATCCCATGTGGCCGCGGCTGCCCGGCTCTTTTCCGTGGGTGCAGTCCATACTGACCGCATCCAGAACCCGCCCTTCCAGGGCATCCCGTAAAACATTTTCCGTATCATCTTCCGGCAGACCGGTATCATTGACCTGAAAAAAATTTTTCTCCCCTTCCTGTACGAGAAACAGGAGGCAATCTTCTCTTTTATCATGTGTGGCCCGGAGGGCGGTAATCCGGAGTTCGCCCCTTTCCAGAACGCTCTTAACGCCGATTTCATGAAGGACAAGAGAGGGATTTTTGGGAGAGCCAAATTCAAATTCCAGGCCCCTGCGGATAGTTTTGCAGCATTTTTTGTTGGCATATATATCCAGAGGTTTTTCTCCGGGAATATGGGCATAAACGGGGACACAGCGGAAACAAAGATCCGCCCAGTTTAGATGATCCGTATGGGAATGGGTAAAACAAACGGTATCCACCGCGGCCAAATCCAGATTGTAACGCAGTTTATGGAGCATTATATCCGGGGTCAGATCCAAAAGGAGATGTCCGTTCACAAGATATGCGCAGCGGGTCCGGATCTCAAGGCCTCCTGCCTCTGCGGCATCACGGCAGGTTTGGCAGCGGCAAAACAGGGCCGGTATTCCTTCGGCGGCGGCAGTTCCCAAAAAAAGAATTTCCATAGCGATACTACTCCTTGACCGCGCCGCCGCTCAATCCGCTGATTATATGTTTCTGCATAAAGATGTAGAAAATAATCATCGGTATACAGGATATAAAAAGGCTGGCGAAAACCATACTGTAATCAATGTAATACTTCGATCTAAAGTTATACTGAAATAAAACAAGAGTCCAGTCCCGGGTGGATCTGTTAAGCATTAAAAGGGGAAGCATAAAATCGTTCCAGAACCAGAGGCCGTTGCTTATCATAATGGTGGCGGTTATGGGAGTAAGCTGGGGAAGCACAATGCGCCAGTAGGTTTGAAAAGGAGATGCGCCGTCTATATAGGCCGCCTCTTCAATGGAGGCCGGAAGGGAAGAAATATAGCCCACATAGAGGAACACCCCTTCGCAGATGGAACCTGCATAATAGACGATGACAAGACCCAGCTTGTTCATCATACCCATCATATCGGTCAGTTTTATCAGGGGCAGCATCTTTACCTGGAAGGGAACGAAAATCCCCATCAGTAAAAAATAGTAAAGATACCGGTAAATTTTGGATTTCCCCATCATCCGGGCAATGGGATAAGATGTCATGGGAAGAATTATGAATCCCCCCAAAAGTCCCATGAAAGTAACCCAGATTGAATTATAAAAATAGCGGAAAAAATTCTGCCGACCGACAATCGATACTAAATTCTCTAACGAAAAGGAGGAAGGGGGCGCAAAAAAATTGCTGATGATTTGCGCATTGCTCTTAAAGGCGCTGATGACAACAAAATAGCAGGGGAAAAGAATAATCAAAATTCCTGTGCCAAGAATTATCCCGGAACCGATTCTATAAACAGGCGATTCTTTCATGGTGGTTTCCTACTGATATACTCTTCGTTTATTCGACCATGAGATCTGAATAAAGGAAATGCCGCAGATGAGGACAGCCATCATAATGGATTCGGCGACGGCCGTACTGAATTTTCTTTCTATAAAACCATGATTATAAATGAGGTAAGCAAGGCTTTCGGTGCTGCCGCCGGGACCGCCTTTGGTCATGGCCATGATGTATTCAAATACCAGGAGCCCCGATTTCAACGCCAGAACCAGCACAATGCTGATAATCGGCATGAGAAAGGGAATGGTGATATGGGTAAAACGCTGCACCTTGCCGGCCCCGTCGATCATGGCGGCTTCTACAAGATCTTCGGGAATAACCTGAAGCCCCGCCAAAAAAAGAACCGTGGGGATAGCCAGACCCTGCCAGAAATGCACAAAGAGGATACCCCAAAAGGCGGTATTTTTACGGGAAAGCACATTCATGGACATGGACGCTGTATTAAAAAGATTGCCAATAGCCGGAAGCGCCCGGGCGTAGATCTCGTCAAAGACAATACCCACCGTCAGGGCAGAGAGAACCGCGGGAAGAAAATAAATTGCCCTGACATATTTCCGCAGGGCAAATTTCTGGTTCAAAAGCAGGGCCAGGCAGAGGCTTATAATACTTACCAGAATAACCAGACAGAGGGCGTACCGCAGGGTAAAACTCAATGAAGATAAAAAACGCGGATTTTTGAGACCCATGATATAATTATTCAGCCCGATAAAAGAATATTTCCGGGCAACACCGTTATAATTGGTAAAGCTGTAGTAAATACCCCAGATGATGGGAACAATAAAAAACATGATGTACAGTACGGTTCCGGGCAGAACCATACATCCAAAGGTTAACTGCTTAATAAAGCGATAGCGGCCGATAGCGGCTATTCTTTTTCCCGGCATTATAAACATCCTCCAAAAAGCAAAGACCGCCCCGGCTTAAAACCAGGGCGGCATTTACCGTTAGTTACTGGCGTAGACAGATTTAATCAGTCTGTCGCTGGCGGTAATAAAAGCGCCGATATCTTTGGTGACGATCATGTCCTGTACTGCGGGGACCCAGGCGGGACGGAGGCCGGGGTTCCAGAAGTTAAGGACGGTGAGGAAGGTATTTTTCTTGTCCCTCTGCTCAAAAACCACCTTCAATTCGGGGGTAGTCTGTTTTACACCGATGACGCTGGAGGGACCGCCCTCAAAGTCTGCAAAACGCTGGGCAATCTCCGCCGATGTAAGGAAATCAATAAACTTAAGACCCGCCTGAGTCCCGGCATCGCTCAGACCCGTACGGACACTGTAGGCAATATCAATATTAACCGGCATCTTGGTGATCTTGCCTTTTACCGGATTAGGATACGGAATGAGCTCCAGTTGTATATCGGGGAAATTTTTGACATCGGACATGAGCCAACTGCCGCCGGGATACATGGCAGCTTTCTTGTTGAAAAGATCAGTCTTGGCCTGGGAGTCGGTGGTACCCAGGGTATCCGCCTGGGCGTATTTGCGGACCTCCAGCATAGCCTCCGCCAGGGCCCGGACCTCGGGTTCCCTGGTAAAGGAAGTTTCACCCCGGGCTATCCGTTCTATAACCGTGGTAATATCGGGGTTGGTTATTCCTATCAGGCGTTCAAATTCCTGGGCGGGGTCCTTGTCCTTGGAAGCAATAGCCTGGATCCCGTTAGCCTGGAGAACTTTACAGACCTCTATCAATTCTTCCTGGGTAGCGGGCGGGTTAAGGTTCAGCCGGTTAAAGATTTCCTTGTTTATCCAAAGGCCGTAAAAGCTCGCCGTCACGGGCATGGCATAACTCTTGCCCCGGTAGTTGCTCATTTCCAGATATTCCGGTATAGCCCGCTTAAGGAAGTCCTGACCGGTTAAATCCAGAATCAAACCTTCTTCCATCATGTCCTTGTAAGGTGGTTCCGCGGGCCACAGGTTGAGAAAATCGGGCATATTACCGCTGGCGACCCGGGTAAACAGGGCGGTTTCCGAATCCGGAGGCGAATTGACCTCAAATTCGATGCCCGGATTCAGTTTCCCGAACTCCTTGGCCAGATCCTCATAAAACAGGGGAAGCTGTTCTTTTTGCTGATAAAATTCCAGTTTTACCGCGCCGCCTGCGGGTTTTTTGCCTGAACAACCCGCCAAAAATGCTATCAGCATGAGAGCTGATAGGCTGATAAGTAAAGACCTCTTCATCATCTTAATTCCTCCTAACCAAAATATACTTGTAATTATACAAATTTTATGACAATATTACCTTGTATTATTACAAGTTTTGTTGTATTTTTATAATACTGTTGCTTTATGCAATTGTCAAGTATTTTTAGTTTTTTATGGATTTTTTATGCAGCACGAACGGAGAATGGATATTGTAGAAAGGATCAAAAGACTCAAAACGGTCAAGGTCCAGGACCTGATGGAGCAATATCAGGTTTCCATAGAAACCATCCGGAGGGATCTGGAATTTCTGGAGGAAAGGGGCCATCTCCAGCGGGTTTATGGCGGCGCCATCCTCCAGGGCTATTACAGCGCCGCCGAACCGGCCTATGAATACCGGGAACAGACCAACAGCAGAGAAAAACAGGCCATCGGTAAGCAGGCGGCAACCCTGATCAACGACGGGGACAGTCTTTTTATTGATTACGGCACCACTACCGGTGAAATGGTCAAACACCTTGGGGACCGGAAAAACCTTACCATATTGACCAATGCGATACTGATAGCCCGGGAGCTCATTCAAATTGCCAAGAAAACGGAAGGATGGCGGGTGATCCTCCTGGGCGGGGAGATCCGGGATGATGAATTTACCGTGTCGGGAACCCTGGCCGAGGCCAATCTGAAAGATTTCTATGTCACGAAAACCTTTATCGGGGTAGGCGGCATCAGCGTCGAAGCCGGTCTTACCGATTACTCCCTCCAGGATGCCGGTACCCACCGTCTCGCCATTGAGCGGGCGAACATGGTCATCGGCCTGGCGGATCACAGCAAATTCGGCGTTACGACATTGAACCATATCTGCCCGGCGGACAAACTGGACATTCTGATAACAGACTGGCTGGCGCCGGAAACCGTTCTTGAAGAATACCGCACCCTGGGAATACAGGTCCTTTCGGTCCCGGAGGAGGAATAAACCGCTGATGATGGGCCGCCCTGTGAAAAAACCCGAGCCCTGCTTTTTTCTCTGGCTTCTCTGCTGGGTAGTTTACGCCGGGGCCTATTTCGGCAGGGTAAATTTGTCCATCGCCCTCCCCTCCCTCTCTGCCGCCGGCACCTATTCCCGGGTATCCCTGGGACTTATGGCCTCGGGGTTTTTCGCCGCCTATGCCGCGGGCCAGCTTATCAACGGCGCCCTGGGGGACCGCCTTAGCCCCCGATGGTTTGTCACCGCAGGGCTCGCGGTGGCGGGCCTGTCCAATATTTTATTTGGGTTAAGCGGCAGCCTCCCGGTTATGGTATTTCTCTGGGCCCTGAACGGCTATGCCCAGTCCATGCTCTGGGGCCCGCTGATCCGGCTGGTTTCGGAACGCAGCCCCCCGGAACATCTGCATAAGGGTATTGTGTTCCTCTCCACTTCGCCCATCATCGGATACTTTCTGTCCTACGCCGTGGTGGGAAGAATCAGCCTTTTTGCGGGGATAAAGGCGGTCTTCTTCATACCCGGTATTTTCCTCATCCTTATAGCCGGACTCTGGTTTCTGTCCCTCAGGCAGAGCGGCCCCCGGAGCAATTCCCGGAAAATCACCGGGCCGAAAACGCGCCGGGAAGGGCTCTTTCCCTTTATTCTCCGCACAAGGCTTTGGGCGGCGGCCCTGATCTGCATTATGGGAGGTATTGTAAAGGAAGGCCTCGTTCTTTGGGGGCCGAATCTTCTTTCCGAATCCCAATCCCTTCCCATGGAACAGGTACTGTTTATCATGTCCCTGACCCCCCTGATGAATCTGCCGGTCCTCATCCTGAGCGGATGGGTACATAAAACCTTCCGGCAAAAAGAAAAATATACCCTGCTGATATTTTCATCTGCTTCCCTGCTCTCGGTCTTTTTATTGAGAGCGGTGCTGGATCAGGGCCTTGTATATATGGGCCTTGCGTTTTCCCTCATATTTGCCGCCCTCTACGCCCTGAACAATATTCTCACCTCCTTTGTGCCCCTCAACTTTTACCAGGAAAAAAGGATCTCCACCGTTGCGGGCTTTCTGGACTGCGCCGTCTACATTGGCGCTGCAATTTCCGGTCCCCTATCCGGCCTTATGGCGGATTCAGGCGGCTGGAAAGGCGTTACCGAATGTTGGATAGCCGTCGTAGCGATTACCATCCCCCTTTGTTTTATTTCCCTCAAGCCGCGGGGGTAGAGGGCAGTTGCCTGAGCCGCTTGTGGAATAGGGGGAAAAACTGCATACTGCATATCAAGGAGTACTCAAATGAAAAGGTATCTTTATCTCTTCCTGGCCGGTCTTGCGCTTATCGGCTGTTCCAAGCCGGCAAAGCCGCAGAATGCCGGACCGGTTACCGTAACCCTCAAGATTGCCCATAACATGGACTTTGTTTCTATTCCAAACAGCGTAATCGCCGCCGCGGACAGCCTTATGGCACGTTACCGTTCTGAAGGAAAGGATATTACCATCCAATTCGAGACCGATTATCAGCGGATCGACTGGACCGAGTATCATAATAATATCCTCTTTGCCGACAAGATTGGCGAAGGCCCTGATATTTTTTCCCTGAGCGATGATATTTATGGATTGCTGGAAGCGGGTATGCTGCTGGATATCAGCGATGTGGTAAGCCCCGCATTTATGGATAATATCTTTGCCCCCTTCACCATCAATGGCAAGGCTTACGGCATGCCCTTCGATCTGCCGCTGCGGGTTTTGTACTACAACAAGGCCGGCCTGGCCCATATCGGCTGGACTCAGGGAGAAATTGAAGCTCTGCCGGGAAAAATTGCCGCGGGGGAATTTACCTTTGATCAGTTTATGGCCCTGGCCGCAGAGGTACAGAAGAAGGGCGGCGCCCAATACGGCCTTACCCATCGTCCCGGCGCGGGGCATGATTTTTTTGAAATCCTGAGGGTGCTGGGAGGCGAGTATTACGATCAAAATAATAAACTGGTATTTGACGAGCCCGCCCTGACCAGGTTTTTCCAGTTTACCTATGACAATGCCAATGTAAGCAAAATTACCCCGCCTAACCTCAACCAAATGGGATGGGACACTATCAACAAAATGGTAGGTAACGGCGATTCTTTTGCCTATTACGGTCCCCTGTATTCTTCCACCTATGTGGCGGGTTCGGTGAACAAAACTCCCGAGCAGCTTGTGGAGGACGTTTCCTTCATACTGTTTCCGGTAAGCCGTTACAACAGCAAGCCCTTTACCGTGGCGGCGCCCCAGGGCATGGGTATTAACGCTAAAACCAAATATCCCGATATTTGCAAGGATCTCTTTAGGGAACTGGCCGGCAACTCCTATGAACAACTGGCCGAACATGCTTCCAAAATTTTTACCCTTTCCAGTGTTAAGACGGCCAATGATACCGCGGTCATCAAGGCTAATCCTATATTAAAAGAGGTAACCTACATGGCCGATTACGCTATTCCGCTGCCAACAGTCCGGGGCATTAATACGTATACCACCGAGATGCATAAACAGATCGTTCTGCTGGAACTCGGTCAGGTGAGTCCTGCCAAAGCGGTGGCGGATTTTAAAACCCAGATACAGTTAAATCTGGATGCCGATTCGGTGGTCTATAAATAAGGAGGACAGCGAAGGGTCCGGTGTTATGAAGCGGAGCAATGTACAGGCTTACACATTCCTTTCGCCCTTTCTTGCCTTTGTATTGATCCTCTATCTGCTGCCGGCGGTTCTTACGGTGGTAATGGCTTTTACCAGCCTGAATTCCAGTTTTGTATGGAAGTTCAACGGGCCGGATAATTTTTTGCGGATGATGAAAGATCCTAACACCGGCATCATTGCCCGTAACACCGTACTCTATGTGTCTATCACCATCCTCTTTACCCTGGCCCTGGATTTAGCCCTCGCCATTCTCACCACTTATTTCATCCGCAGTGAACGGATCAGTGAAATTTTTAAGGCGATTTTAATGATCCCCATGGTTACCCCGGCGGTGGTTTATTCGGTGCTTTGGATCTGGCTTTTGGATGCATCGCCCAATGGTTTAGTCAATAAAATTTATCAGCGGCTTTGGGGCGGCGGGGCCCTGAACTGGATCGCCCTGCAGCCCTTTACCGTAACGGTAATTGCAACCCTTGTGAGCAGCATAGCCTACGGTACGATTGTTTTTTCCAGCGCCATCAAAAGCATCCCGGAAAATCAGTTTAAAGCCGCCAGGGTAGACGGCGCAAAGGAACTGTCGATCATCTTTAATATAATTGTGCCGAACCTGCGTTACCATATCACCTTTATTGCCCTTTGGGAAACCCTGGGACTTTTGACCAACTATGTTACCATCCTGCTTATCACCAATGGCGGCCCGGGAATACGCTCCGAAGTTTGGGCGCTTTCGGCCTATCACAAAGCCTTTGTAGACAGGCAGTACGGATACGGATCGGCCATTTCTTTGGTACTCATTGCGGTAGTTACCGTGTTAATGCTTGCCATCGGTGCGGTAACTGCCGCTCAGAATAAGGAGTCATGATGCCCCAACCCGGAAAAAAATCTACCGGCGGCCGGGAACTTTCCCGGGATGAACTACGCAAAGAACGGATTGCCATTGTACTTATGATTCTGATTTGCCTGCCCATCTTGTTTGTTTATTTTAGTTTCCTGGGCAACGCCTTTATGGACAGGCAGGGCAATTTCACCTTTTCAAATTTCCGGTTTTTGTACCAGTCTATCCGCCTTGCCCAATATGATGTGCCGCCAATCGGCGAAGCCTTTCGCAATTCAGTCATCTTTACCATCGTGGTAACTATTGTTGAGGTGATGATAAGCGCCCTGGCAGGATACGCGATTTCCCGCATAGACTTCCGCGGGAAACGGCTTATCACTTTTTCCCTGTTTGCCCTGCGCCTCTTCCCCGGCGTCCTGCTGCTTATCGGTATGCTCTATGTGCTGATGTACCTGAAAATCGTTAATACCCTATTCGGCGTGATCATGGCGGCTATCGCCCTGCGCCTGCCGGGCTCTACATTTATTATCCGCAATTTTTTCAACGCCATACCTGATGATATAGAAAATTCAGCCCTGGTGGACGGTTGTAATCGTTTTACCGCCTTCTTCCAGGTTATTATCCACATGGTAAAACCGGGTCTTGCTTCAATAAGTCTCTTTGCATTTATGAGCGCCTGGAGCAATTACCTTTTATTTAACACCCTGATTTTCACTTCAAAAACGCCGGTCCTGGCGACTTATGTCCGGACCCTTTCACGCAACGATCAGATGATCGCCGATTACGGCATCTTTTCGGCAATGGCAATTATATATATGCTGCCGGTACTGGTGTTTTTCTTCTTTTCCCAGAAACAGTTGATGCAGGGGAATATGTCCGGAGGTAAGGGAATATGATTCGCATAGAGGGCCTGCGCAAAGAGTTTGATCAGGGCACGGTGGCTCTGGAAAAACTGGATTTGGTTATTAAAACCTCAACATTTCTGGCGCTGCTGGGTCCCTCGGGCTGTGGTAAAACCACAACCCTGAATTGTATTGCGGGCCTCCTGGAGCCCACCGCAGGACGCATCTGGTTTGACGATCAGGATGTAACGGCCCTTCCTCCCCGGGAGCGTAATCTTGGCATGGTATTCCAGTCATACGCCCTGTATCCCCACATGAAGGTAATTGACAATATAGCCTTCCCCTTGAAACAAAAGGGAATGAAAAAACCCGAGCGCCATCAAAAAGCCCGGGAGACTGCCAAACGACTGCAAATAGAGCATCTCCTGGACCGCCGTCCCGCCCAGCTTTCAGGAGGACAACAGCAGCGGGTTGCCATGGCCCGGGCCCTGGCAAAGGAACCGCGAATACTGCTCCTGGACGAGCCCATGTCGAACCTGGATGCCAGGCTCAAAATAGAAATCCGTGATGAGATAAAACGGTTGCAGCAGGATCTGGGTCTTACCGCCATCATCGTAACCCACGACCAGGAAGAAGCTATGGCCATTGCGGATAAGATCGCTATTTTGGATAACGGTTGCATACAGCAGTTTGATACTCCCGAGGTTCTGTACCATTACCCCGCCAATTTATTCGTGGCCCACTTTATGGGAAATCCACCAATGAATTTTATTGACGCGGTTTTAAAAGACAATCAAATTTCAGGAGACGATTTTTCATTTCCGGTACCGAAAGGCGCCATGGTGACGCAGCCGCCTGAGTCCGCAGACCGGAAAATAAAAATAGGGGTCCGCTCCCATCAGATCCAGGTGAAAATTCAGCATGGTCCCCATACGGTAAAAATGGAATTGCAGATAGTGGAAAACCTGGGCAAGGAATTATTGCTGGCCGGGATGGTGGGTAAAAGTTTTGTGCGGGTAACCATGCCGGATACCTCTGCCGCCGATATGTACCGGGGAATCCGCCGGAGCGGCGAACCCTATGTTTATCTTGAATTTAACGAAGGGCTTAATCTCTTTGATACCGAAAAGGGAGTGAACCTTAGCGGGAGAAATCTTTCGTGAGTTTTCTGCCGAATTTTCGCCGCCGCGCCGCTACGCCGCTTATGATCGGCGGCCATCGGGGCCATAAGTCCGGTGTCCGGGAAAACACTATCCCCAATTACCGTTTAATCGCAGACAGCGGTATCTCTCATATTGAAATTGATGTGCAGATGAGCGCCGATGGAGAAGCGGTAATATACCACGATTTTGAGTTAAGCGAGGCGTCGCCTTTGCAGGGCATGGTACGGCAGTACAGCCTCTCTGAGCTCAAAAACGCTTTTGAAATTGACACACTGGAGGAAAGTCTGGCCTGGTGTTCAAGCGCCGGTATGCCGGCGGCATTGGAGCTTAAAACCCAACTGTGCAGTATGTATACAGATATGGAAAAATTAACGCAATCCATTGCCGGCCTTTTGGACTATTATCGTTTTTATGATATGTGTTTTGTTTTTGGCCTGGATTACCATAGCCTTTATGAAATCAAACGGCTGGCCCCCAAAACAAACCTGGGCCTGATTGTCCCTATGGTGCCCCGGGATCCGGTAAAGCTCATGGAAGATATGGAAGCCCAGGTGTATCTCTGTTATATCGAAAATCTTTGTCCCCCTTTAGTGGAACAGCTCCACCGGCGGGGTTTTACCGTAGACGGCTCAGTGATAAATACCAGATCCCGCCTGGAGGATGCACTGGCCCTGGGGGTAGACATAATTGAGTCGGACCTGCCCCTGGAAATGCTGGAGCTTTATAAAGAAATTACCATAACATGATTGCAAATTATCACACCCATACCCGCTGGTGCCGCCATGGAAGCGGCGAGATCGAAGACTATATCCGGGAAGCCCTTTCCAAGGGCCTCGAAGAATTAGCCATCACTGAACATGTGCCCCTCCCGGGAGACCCCGATTCCCGCCGAATGTACTGCCATGAGTTTGACGCATTTGACGCCGAGTTAAACAGTCTCATCGAAAAATATGCGGACCGGATCAGGGTTCGCAAGGGTTTTGAATGTGAATATTATCCCGATTTGCTGGCCTATTACAGCCGGCTGCGAAAACAGCATGGCTATGAAATTCTGATCCTGGGGCATCATACCAGTGCTGACAGAAGTATCGATAACTTCGCGATCCGTTCCCCCGGAGAAGTGTCCCGCTATGCCATGGAAGTATGCGAAGGCCTGAAAACAGGGGTGTTCACCTTCCTTGCCCACCCCGATGTACCTCTCTGCGGATACAGCTATTTTGATGATGCCGTGACGGACGCCATGAGCCTGATCTTCGAGACCGCTGCGACCCGGAATATTCCCGTAGAAATCAATGCCAACGGACTGCACTATGACCGGGGCTACCCCAGTCCCCGGGTCTGGGAGCTGGCCCGTCACTACAATCCCCTCTGTATCGTCGGCTCCGATGCCCACCATGCAGCAGATCTTGCCTGCGAAAGTGTTGACCTTTGTGCGGACATGGCCATTCAATTCGGGCTGAATTTGCAGACTCTTTTGCCCTAAGGCTCAAAAGATTAAAGAGCATAACCGGGTGAAATTTTTTACAAAAACATTTTTTACAAAAACCTCTTGACATCCTTCCCGTTTCCAGGTAACAATACATTATACCGGTGTTTCTATATATAGAAACACTCAAGGAGGATAGATGAACGAGAGCAACGAGCCCCTGACGGAGGGCTTAAGGGAACTGGCCAAAAATTTCCGGATGATTCCGGTGTGGAAACGCCTTCCCCAGGGGGAAAAGTCTGCGGTGGAGGTCTTCAAAATCCTCAAAAACTTGAGCCGCCAGTGCTTTATCCTGGAAAGTCTGGAAGACGCCGCCCTTTGGGGCCGTTACACCTTCCTGGGTTATGACCCGAAACTGGAAATTTCCTGCCTCAACGGAGTGTTGACCATCAAAGCCGGGACAACCCTCAGGATTGAAACCAACGATCCGGCCTCTTATGTGCGGCAGGTTATCGAAGATAACAAGAGCCCGCGGATTGCGGAACTCCCCCCTTTTTCCGGGGGCCTGGTGGGTTATTTTTCCTACGACTATGTGAAATACGGCGAGCCGGAACTCAAACTGGAAACGGACGAAGACGCCGGGGATAGCGGTTTTAAGGACATGGACCTGATGCTGTTCGACAAGGTTATCGCCTGGGATCATCTACGGGGAGAAATCATCCTTATCATCAATATAAAAACCGATGCCCTGGAGGAAAATTACAACCGGGCCCGGAGCGAACTGGAATATATGGCGTCGGTTATTACAAACGGAAAACCTGCTGATATTCCTTCCCTTAAAATTCGTTCCCCCTTCCGCGCCCTTTTTGATGAAGAGCGTTATTGCGGCATGGTGGAAAAGGCCAAAGAGCATATCCGTGAAGGGGATATTTTTCAGGCGGTTCTTTCCAATCAACTGGAGGCGGACATCGAAGGAAGTTTGTTTGAAACGTACCGGGGCTTGCGTAAAATAAATCCATCGCCGTATATGTTTTATTTTTCCAGTGATGATATCGAGATCGCCGGAGCGTCCCCGGAAACATTGATCCGGCTGGAAGACGGCGAACTTTTTACCTTTCCCCTGGCCGGCACAAGGAAGCGGGGATCTACACCGGAAGAAGACAAGGCCCTGGAAAAAGAACTTTTATCTGACCCGAAAGAACTGGCGGAGCATAATATGCTGGTGGATCTGGGGCGGAATGATCTGGGCAGAATCAGTGAATTTTCTTCGGTAACGGTGGAAAAATATCTTTCCATCGAACGCTTTTCCCATGTGATGCACATTGGCTCCACGGTCAAATCAAAAATTCTTAAAGACAAGGGCGCCCTGGATGCGGTGGCGGCGGCGCTTCCTGCGGGAACACTTTCGGGGGCGCCGAAGATCCGGGCCTGCCAGATCATCAACGAACTGGAGGGCCATAAACGGGGTATCTACGGCGGCGCCATAGGCTACATTGCGTTAACGGGCAACATGGATACCTGTATTGCCATCCGCATAGCGTGGAAAAAGAACAACAAGGTGTATGTCCGCTCCGGCGCAGGGATCGTGGCGGACAGCGTTCCTGAAAAAGAATATCAGGAATGTAAAAATAAAATTCAGGCGGTGATCAACGCATTGGAACAGGCCGCCAGTGAAGGAGAGGCACAATGATCCTACTCATCGACAACTACGACAGTTTTTCCTACAACCTCAGCCAACTCGCCGGTTCGCTCTGCCCCGACATTAAGGTTGTGCGGAACGATAGAATTTCCCTTTCAGAGATCGTGGTATTGAATCCCGATCACCTGATCCTTTCCCCCGGTCCGGGCCGTCCCGCGGATGCCGGAATCTGCGAAGAGGTGATAAAAACTTTTGCGGGAAAAATTCCCATTCTGGGGGTATGCCTGGGGCATCAGGCTATCTGCGAAGTTTTCGGCGCCGTGATCACCTATGCAAAGGAACTGATGCACGGGAGGACCTCGGCGGTAACACTGGACGTATCCAGCCCGCTCTTTGCGAATATGCCGACGGTGATAGAGGCCGGACGCTACCATTCACTGGCGGCGGACAGCGGCACCATTCCTGACAGCCTCAGCGTTATAGCCCGCACGGAAGACGGCGAAGTGATGGCGGTGAGCCACCGGGAATATGCCGTTTACGGCGTTCAGTTTCACCCCGAGTCTATTCTCACGCCGGAAGGGAAAAAGATCATGGAGAATTTTCTAAGCATAGGATCATCGATTAACAGGAGTATAGCATGATAAAAGAGGCGATCATCAAGGCGGCAAACCGGGAAAACCTGAGCTATGAAATGGCCGAGACAGTTATGCACGAGATAATGGGGGGCGAGGCCAGTGAAATTCAGATGGCGGCTTTTCTTACGGCAATGGCGGTGAAGGGCGAAACTATCGAGGAGATCACGGCGGCAGCGGCGGGGATGCGCAAACACTGTATCAGGCTGCTCCACGATATGGATGTGCTGGAAATAGTAGGCACCGGCGGGGACCGGTCCAACTCGTTCAACATATCGACCACCTCGGCTATGGTGATTTCAGCGGCGGGGGTGCCGGTGGCAAAACACGGAAACCGGGCGGCATCCAGCAAATCCGGCTCGGCGGATGTGCTGGAAAGCCTGGGGGTGGACATCACCATTCCGCCGGAACAGAGTTTGAAACTTTTGCAAAACATCGGCCTCTGTTTTCTTTTCGCCCAGAATTATCACATCTCCATGAAGTATGTGGCGCCGGTGCGGAAAGAGCTGGGGATACGGACTATCTTCAACATTCTGGGGCCGCTGGTAAATCCGGCGGGGGCCAACATGGAGCTTTTGGGAGTGTACGACGAGGAGCTGGTGGAACCCATGGCGCAGGTACTGTCGAATCTGGGGGTCAAAAATGCCCTGGTGGTTTACGGTCAGGACGGCCTGGACGAAATTTCCATGAGCGCTCCCACTACCGTGCGGGAAGTGCGGAACGGCAGTTTCAAATCGTATATCATAACGCCTGAACAATTTGGTCTTACACGCTGCAAAAAAGAGGATCTCCTGGGCGGCACACCGGCGGAAAATGCCGGGATCACCCGGGCGATTCTTGCGGGGGAAAAGGGGCCCAAACGGGATGCGGTGGTGCTGAATTCCGCAGCGGCTTTGTATATTGCCCGGCCTTCGTTAAGCATGGAAGACGCCATACATATCGCCTCTGAAACCATAGACTCAGGCAAGGCGCAAAAGCAGCTTGAGCAATTCACGGCATTGTCGCAGGCGGCAAAATCCGGGGGCGGACTTTCGTGAACGCTGCCGCTGTAGAGGGGACAATTCTGGACAAGATCGCCGCAAGCGCCCGCCGCCGGGTAGAGAGGGCAAAGGCGGCGCTTCCACTGGAAACGATCTGCGAACAGGCGGCGCACTATGCACAATCCCAAAGAGCGGCCCCACCCTACCCTTTTGAAAAAGCTTTGTCACCACCGGGTATTTCTTTTATCTGTGAGGTGAAAAAAGCTTCTCCGTCGAAGGGCATTATCGCCGGGGACTTTCCCTATCTGCAAATCGCCAAAGAATACGAAGAAGCGGGAGCGGCGGCGGTATCGGTACTTACCGAGCCGGAATATTTTTTGGGCAGTGATGAATATCTCCGTGAGATCAGCGCTGCGATAAAAATTCCAATGCTCCGTAAAGATTTTACCGTGGACATTTACCAGATCTACGAGGCAAAACTTTTGGGTGCAAAGGCGGTGCTGTTGATCTGCGGCCTTTTGGATGCGCCAACGTTAAAAACTTTTATCGAATGTGCCCACAGCCTGGGGCTTTCAGCATTGGTGGAAACCCATTCGGAAGATGAGGTAAAATCCGCCCTGGATGCGGGGGCGCGGATCATCGGGGTGAATAACCGGAACCTTAAAACTTTTCAGGTTGATACGGGTTTAAGCCTCAGGCTGCGGCCCCTGGTTCCCGCCGGTGTTGTGTTTGTTTCCGAAAGCGGCATAAGGACGGCGGAAGATGTGCGCCTTTTGGCGGAGGCGGGAGTTGACGCTATCCTCATCGGCGAAACATTGATGCGCTCAGAGGATAAGACTGCAGCCCTTGCGGAATTGCGCGGTTTATCGGAGGGAACAAATTGAAAATAAAAATTTGCGGCCTTTTTCGGGAAGAAGATATTAGCTATGTCAACGAGGCTAAACCGGATTATGCGGGTTTTGTTTTTGCCCCAAGCCGCCGCCAGGTATCCCGGGAAAAAGCGGCAAAACTGCGGGAAAAACTTAAAGACGGCATTATTCCCGTGGGTGTTTTTGTCAATGCCCCGGCGGAGGAAATCGCCATGCTTTTCCGTAACGGGGTGATTGGGATAGCCCAACTCCACGGAAATGAGGACGAGACTTACATAAACGCCCTGAAAAATCTTTGCGATATTCCCTTGATACAGGTGATAAAAAGCGGGAGACTAGAAACTGCGGCGGAGGAAAAAAGTCTAATCGCCGAAGCGGCGGATTATATTTTGTTTGATAACGAGACGGCCGGTTCCGGAAAGGTTTTTGACTGGAATCTGCTTGCCAATGCAAAGGATTCTTTTATAGGGAAAAACTGGTTCTTAGCCGGGGGAATTGATATGCAGACTATTGATAGGGCCATGAGCTTTGGGCCCTACGCTCTGGATGTTTCCAGCGGGGCGGAAAGCGACGGCGTGAAGAACCGGGACAAGATCATCGCTCTGGTTGAAAAGGCGCACAGCACGGACTAAAAGGAGGACAAATGAAAAAGGGCAGATTCGGTGAATACGGCGGACAGTATATCCCCGAAACGTTGATGAACGAGATTATCAACCTGGAACAGAGTTACGAAAAATTTCGTTCCGATCCGGCTTTTATCAAGGAGCTGGACGATCTTCTGAAAAATTATGCCGGGCGACCTTCCATGCTTTACTTTGCCGAAAAGATGAGCGCCGATCTGGGCGGGGCAAAAATATACCTTAAACGGGAAGACCTTAATCACACCGGTTCGCACAAGATCAACAATGTGCTGGGGCAGGTCTTACTGGCAAAAAAAATGGGCAAAACCCGGGTGATTGCCGAAACCGGTGCGGGGCAGCACGGTGTTGCCGCCGCTACCGCCGCCGCATTACTGGGGCTGCAATGTGAAATTTTTATGGGTGAAGAAGATACCAAACGGCAGAGCCTCAATGTTTACCGGATGGAACTTTTGGGGGCCAAGGTGAACGTCGTCACTACAGGTACAAGGGTGTTAAAAGATGCGGTGAACGAAGCCATGCGGGAATGGGTCAGCCGTGTCCAGGATACCCACTATGTTTTGGGCTCCGTCATGGGGCCCCACCCCTTTCCTACTATCGTGCGGGATTTCCAGAGCGTTATCGGCAAAGAGGCCCGCGCGCAAATTCTGGAAAAAGAAGGAAAACTCCCCGCGGCGGTGATCGCCTGTGTGGGCGGCGGCAGCAATGCCATGGGAATCTTTTTCAATTTCATTAACGATGAAAAAGTAAGGCTCATCGGGTGTGAGGCCGCCGGTAAAGGGCTCCACACAGACAAGCACGCCGCCACCATCGCCAAAGGCAGCGTGGGGATTTTCCACGGCATGAAATCATATTTTTGTCAGAATGATGAAGGACAGATCGACGAAGTGTATTCGATTTCCGCCGGGCTGGATTATCCGGGCATAGGGCCGGAACACGCATGGCTCCACGATCAAAAACGGGCGGAGTATGTGCCGGTGAGCGATGAAGAAGCGGTGGAAGCATTTGAGTATCTTTCCCGCATGGAGGGGATCATTCCCGCCATCGAAAGCGCCCATGCGGTGGCGCACGCCCGCAGCGTTGCCCCGCGATTAGGCAAGGAAGAAAATATCATCATTTGTCTTTCCGGCAGGGGAGATAAGGACGCCGCTTCGGTGGCGCGGTACAGGGGGAAAAACATCCATGAGTAGAATCAAAAATGCTTTTTTGAATGATAAGGGAGAAGCAAAAAAAGCCTTTATCGGTTTTATCACCGGCGGCGATCCATCGATAGAAAAAAGTGAAGAATTTGTCATGGAAATGATCCGCGGAGGGGCGGATCTGGTGGAAATCGGCATACCTTTTTCAGACCCCATCGCCGAAGGAAAAGTGATCCAGCAGGCCAATATCCGCGCCCTCCGCGCCGGGACTACACTGGCAAAAATTTTTACATTGGTAGAAAAGCTCCGGCAAAAAACTCAAACGCCGTTAGTCTTCCTCACCTACCTTAATCCGGTTTTTCACTACGGCTATGAAAAGTTTTTCAAAAAATGCCGGGCGGCCGGTGTAGACGGCATCATCATTCCGGATCTGCCTTTTGAAGAACAGGGGGAATTACGCAGTATTGCCGCCGCCTGCGAAGTGGACGTCATCTCCCTTATTGCCCCCACTTCCCGGCAGCGTATCGGAGAAATCGCCGCTGTTGCAACAGGGTTTCTTTACATCGTGTCTTCCATGGGCGTTACCGGCATACGATCAAAAATAGAGACTGATCTCGCGGCCATTATCGAAGCGGCAAAGTCCCGGACTAAGGTTCCGGCGGCGGTGGGCTTCGGCATCAACACGCCGTCTCAGGCCGCCGAAATAGCGAAGACCGCCGATGGGGTGATTGTCGGCAGCGCTCTAGTGAAGATCGTGGAAGAGTACGGGGAACAGGCGGGGCCGAAGCTCTATGAATATGTGAAGGCCATGAAAGAGGCGATTGCATAAAACCATATCCCCGTGGTATTTTTTCTGCGGGGTTTTGTGGTGCAATTTTTAAGCTTTAACGATGTTTCTTTTTCTTACCCGTCCTCAATAAACCCGGTGCTGGAAGGCATTACCCTTCAATTTCCGCCGGGCTGGACCGGCATCACCGGTGATAACGGCGCGGGGAAAAGCACTTTTCTGCTGCTGGCCGCCGGAAAACTGGCGCCTTCAACGGGAAATATCCAGGGGAGCGGCGGTATTTACTGTTCCCAGCGCACCGACGATCCCCCTCTTTCCTGGGAAGATTTTTTTTATTCCGGTGACCGCGCGGCGCAGCATCTGATGAACCGCCTTAAAATCAACATGGATTACCCTGAACGCTGGGACACCTTGAGCCACGGGGAGCGGAAGCGGGTGCAGCTTGGCGTTGCTCTCTGGAAAAACCCGCCCCTTTTGGCCATGGATGAACCTACCAACCATCTGGATAGCGAAGGGCGGCGGCTTGTTGCCATGGGACTGAAAGAATATGAAGGGATAGGACTCCTGGTAAGCCACGACCGGGCGCTGCTGGATCAACTCTGCAAAAATTGTCTCTTTATCCGCAGCGGTCAGGCGGTTCTGCGGCCCGGAGGTATCACCAAAGGTCTTGAAGAAGAAGACCGGGAAAAACGGGAACTACAGCGTCGGCGGAACAATATAAAAACCGAACAGAACCGTCTGGCGGCAGAGGCGGACCGACGGCGCAGGGAAATGGAAAGCTCCGGAAACCGTTATTCAAACCGTTATGTTGATCCTAAAGATCGTGACGCCAAAGGAAAAATCAATCGGGCAAAGCTCACCGGCAAGGACCTTACCGCGGCAAAACTATACAAAAATATGCAGCACAGGATTAGCCGTCTGGATGGCACGCTGGAAAATACTGCCGCCGGCGGGGAACGGAAAAAGGGCCTTAGCCTTAAAACTGCAAAGGCAAAAATGGATCGCCTGTATTACAGCCCCGCCGGGATTATTCCACTGGGCGAAGATCGTTTTCTTAAATTCGATGAGCTTGTTATTTTGCCCGAAAGCCGCATCGCCTTAACCGGCCCCAATGGCGCAGGAAAGTCTACCCTTATACGTCATATCACCGGGGGACTTCCGCCGCAGCTTACGCTCCTTTCCGTTCCCCAGGAAATCGCCGCCGGAGAAAGTGAAAAAATTCTCCGGGAAGTTTTTGCAGAAGATGAAAAAACCAGGGGGGAAATTATCGCCCGTTTTTCCCGTCTCGGATCGGACCCTGCAAGCCTTCTGCAATCAGAACTCCCCAGCCCCGGTGAAATCCGCAAGCTGATGATTGCCCGAGGCGTTTTTACCGAGCCCTCACTGATCATCATGGACGAGCCGACCAATCACCTTGACTTGACATCAATACAGCTCCTTGAAGAAATGCTGGGCGAAGTGGAATCGGCCCTGCTCCTGGTAAGCCACGATGAAGTTTTCCTGTCAAAATTGACCGACAGCCGGTGGATCATCAACAGTGAGGGTGTTCTTGATAAATTATACGGAGGCTTTTATGAAAAATGCGGCTAAAACTATCACTCAATTGGTTTTCTTTTTGTTTTTGTTCGGCGGCGCCATGGCACAGGGGCAGGAAACAGATAAATCTCCCAATGATGCAAAATTCATCCCCGAAAGAGATATGGTATACTCCACCAAAAACACGAAAGCCCGCGATGCCTATATAAAAGGTTCAACTTTATTGAGCGAGAATAAAGTTGCCGAAGCTCACCTATTCCATAATAGGCCTCCGGATCTTCCGGATCCAATTCGTTCAGTTTGATATACATCTTTAGCGCATCTTCCCACCGGTTCAGGTTTCGATACACCAGAGCCAGATTGATATACTCCACCAAAAACACGAAAGCCCGCGATGCCTATATAAAAGGTTCAACTTTATTGAGCGAGAATAAAGTTGCCGAAGCGGAACCCTATTTACAGGAAGCGGTAAAGCTTGATCCCCTGTTTGTTGATGCCCTGGATCATCTTGGTATCGTGTACCGGCGGCAGGAAAAATATGAAGAGGCTGAAAAAATATATCTGCAATCATTGGCCCTTAACGATAAAAATGCGGTGTCGTATATCAATCTGGCTCTGGTGTATCGAAACCTGAACCGGTGGGAAGATGCGCTAAAGATGTATATCAAACTGAACGAATTGGATCCGGAAGATCCGGAGGCCTATTATGGAATAGGTGAGCTGCTGCAGATGGCCGGTGATTATGAAGCGTCAAAAGAATTTTTCTATGAAGCAATAAAAAAATATATCGCCGTGGAATCTGATTTGGTATATGACGCTCTTTACTGCCAGGGAATAAATCATTATGAATTAGGGGAATATGAGGATGCGCTGGAATGTTTTGGGTATGCAGAGGAAGCGTATCCGGAGGATGAAAATCTGCTCGAATTAATTCGGGAAACAGAAAAAATGGTAAAGAAATAGCCAATGCCTGGGGGCGATCATACGGTGCCATAGTCCGTCCCTATAGGAGGTGTATGATTTTTTATACAGTTTCCGGTGAAAAATTCCTTGTTCAACAAAGAATCACAATGAGCCGCACGAGATTCGAACACGTGACCCACGCCTTAAAAGGGCGTTGCTCTACCTACTGAGCTAGCGGCCCGGATAAAGACATCATAAGCAAAAAACCCGACAAGGTCAAGAGCCTGCGTCAAAGATTGTCAAAGATTTGCTAAAAATTCCGCAGCGGCGTCAAAACTGGCGGGGAGCGGCCCCTCCTCCGGGGGAAAGGGCCGGAGGAGGCAGCGGAAGGGACGGCCCGGAGAAGCAAGTGCCGCCGCCGGGAGCCCCGGGGGGAGTTTGACCAGGAGCTTCAGATAGTTGGCCGAAAGGGCGGGGGCAAAACCGGGGAAATGGCCGGTTTCGAAGACGGCCTCTGTTTCCCGGTCCGTCCAGCGGCGTATATAAGCCTCTCTGCCCTGCCGGGCCAGGGCCAAGAGGGCCTTCACCCGCTTGCCCGCCTCCCGCTCGGTGACGGGGTTTTTAAAGAGAAAGGCCTCGGTGCCTTGCCGGGGGGAATAGGGGAAGGCGTGAATCCAGGCAAAACCCACGCGGCGGCACAGCGCAAGGGTTTTTTCAAATTCTTCCACGGTTTCTCCGGGAAAACCGGCGATAAAGTCGGCGGCCAGAAAGGGGTCGTCTTTGACGGAACGAAGGGCGGCGACGGCCTGCTCGACGGCCTCGGGACCGTAGGGGCGGCGCATTTTTTCCAGAATAACGGCGCTGCCAGATTGGACCGAAAGGTGAAAATGGGGGCGGATGCGCCTGAGGGCCAGCACTTTAAGCAGATCACTGGTCAGGCCCTCCGGTTCCAGCGACGAAAGGCGCAGGTTGATCCGGTCGGTACCCTCCAGCAGGTATGCCAGAAGGCCCGCCAGATCCAGGCCTGTTGAAGTATCCCGGTACTGGTTGAGGTTGACCCCGGTCAATACCGCCTCGGCGGCGCCCTTTTCTTCCAGCATCCTGATAATGCCCAGCGCCTTTTCTGCCTCGAGGCTCCGGCTTTTACCCCGGGCCAAACTTACCCGGCAATAGGAACAGCGCCGGTCGCAGCCGTCTTCTATTTTGATGAAGGGCCGGGAATGAAAAGAAAAATCCTCAGGGTTCCATAAATCTGACGGTGGAGGCAGCCCGGAAACCGCCTGAGCTTTCAGCCATTGGGCGGGCAAATCCGCAATGCTCCCCTTCCGGCTGCCGGGAATCACCAGGAGGCGGTCTTTGTCGGCCTCCCCGGCCAAAGCGGCGATGGCGTTTTCCTCAAGCTGGGCATAACAGCCGGTAACGATGACCCTGGCGGACATATCCCGCAGAACCTGGCGGATGACCCTGCGGGCCTTTTGTTCCGCCATGGAAGTGACCGTACAGGTATTGATGATAATAAGGTCCCGGCTATCATCACCATCATCCTGATTCCAGGGGAGAAGCGTCCAGCCCGCCTTTTTGAAGGAGGAGGCTATGGCCTCGGTCTCCGCCTGATTCAGCTTGCAGCCCAGGGTATAAACGGAAAAGGACGGCATAGATCGATCGATCAATTAACGGGGGGTCAGCGCCTGGCGGGCCCGTTCCAGACCCCGGCGGGCATCGGCAAGCTGGGCATTCAGGGCCAGCGCCCGTTCATAGGCGCGCACCGCATCGGCCAGGTCCCCGGCATTTTCCCGGGCATAAGCCAGCCTTGTCCACCACGCGGCATTTCCCGGCATCCAGTGGACCGCCGTGGAGAGGGCTATATCAGCATGACGAAAACGGCCCAGCCGGATGTAAATTTCCCCGATAAAATAGTAAACCATATCGATCCGCTGCCCCTCGGGGGCCTGGCTGATATATTCCTGAAAATATTGGAGCGCCTCGGCATTGCGGCCCTGGAAATAGCTTATCTCACCGAGAATTTCGATGAGCCGGGCATCGTAGCGGCTGATATCCCGGCCCGCCCGGGCATAGGAAAGGGCTTCCTGATACCGGTTCAGCCGGATAAGGCTCCAGCATATCACCACATGGGATTCCAGATTATTGGCGTTGGCGGCTATCTCCCTTTTGCAGATCTCCACGGATTGCTCGTAGCTGC
The DNA here is from genome assembly GCA_025997615.1 of Spirochaetia bacterium. Taxonomy (GTDB): domain Bacteria; phylum Spirochaetota; class Spirochaetia; order Treponematales; family Breznakiellaceae; genus BNUV01. The sequence continues at coordinate 14,265 of BNUV01000003.1, read as the reverse complement.
CATTTTTGTATTCCTGAAGGGCATCGGGCCTCTGGGTTTGGGCGAAAAGAAAGCCCGGTGCAAGAAGAATAACCAGACTGATGAAGCGCGAGGCCGTTTTTTTCATAGGGATAGTTGGCCCTGGGGGACCGCGGGTGGAACAGTCTCCGCCCTGGTCATGGTGCAGCGGCCGTTAAACACGCAGCCGGTCTCCATAAAAATTTCCGGGGCGGCGACATTTCCCTCCAGCCTGCCGGAAACCATCACCTCCACTTTTTCCGATGCGGTAACATTGCCCTTCACCGAGCCCCGGATTATCACCCGGGAGGCATTGATCTCCGCCTCCACCACCGCTTCTTCGTCAATCAAAAGGAGCCCCCCGGGCGTCAATCTCCCCGGTCACCCTGCCCCGGATCAAAAAAGGTTTATCAAAGGTGAGGGTCCCGGAAAAATCAATATCGGAAGACAAAATGGTGTCAAAATCTTCGTCTTCCGGATAATCGCTCTGCACATCGGTCATATGAATAAATTTATAGAACCGGGGGGCGGTGGTCAAGACCCCGGCGCATGGGCTCAATCCCCGGGTGCCAGGCACTAATTTCTAATTTTACCCCTTGCGCTCCAGTTTAAGAAAGCGGTCAAAACGGGCTTCCACATCGGCCTTGATTTCCTGTTTTAGGCAAAGCAGTAAACGAGGGGCAAACAGGTCGGGGTCTAATTTTTTTTCTTCCGCCGGGGGGGTAAGAAGCTGAAATACCTCCATGCCCAGGGTTTCGGCCAGGCTTAAGAGGGTATTTTCGCCAACCCAGACCCGGCACCCCTCAACACTGTTGATCATCTGGATGGAAAGACCGGCCCATTCGGCTAGTTTTTCCTGGGACAGCCCCAGCCTTTTCCTTCCGGCCTTGATATTGGCGGAGAGTATCTTTCTTAATTCAAGCGATTCTATAATAAAACTCCCAAACCTTATACTACAGTAGCAATAGGTATTGACAACTTATATTTAATGGGTTGATAATTATCTATATATAATAGGTATACAAAGACCTAATATCCTTGGGGGGGTTTATGTTTTTTGATAGTTTTTTAAGAAGACTGCCATTTTGACCTGCCTTTTTGCGGCGATACTTACCGGCCATGCCGCCTTCTCCGGGAAATACCGGCATTGCCGGATAATTAATATTTGTCTTATATAAAAAGGAAAAAATATGCACACAAAACGTAATTTCGTCTGGTCTGTCTGCCTGGCGCTGTTATTTGCCCTGGTCATTGCGGGCTGCCCCATGGATGGTCCAACCGACCCTGACAGGGTCAGTCAACTGGATCTGAGCGGCCAGGTACAGGCGCCGATCAAAGACCAAACCCCGAGCACCACCGAAATCAACACCGCCCAGTACAGAGGATCGGTGGCCTGGAAAAAGGCCGATGGCAGCACTTTTACCGGCGCTTTTGCTGCCGCCACCGCTTACCAGGCGGAGTTAAACCTCACCGCGAAGGACGGCTTTACTTTTGACGGGGTAGCGGCGAACAGCTTTACCTACACCGGCGCAACAGTTACCAACGACGCCGGCAACGGCACAAGCCTTACCGTGATCATCACTTTTCCGGAAACCGCAGACGTGGACACCACAGTGACCGATGTGGATCTAACCGCGTATGTTACCAGTCCGGTCAAAAACGCGACGCCGGACACCGTTCTGCATGTGCTGTCCACCAACGCGCAGTATTCGGGCAGCGTCGCATGGCAAGACAACCCCACCACATTTGCAGCAGAAACCGTATACACAGCGATAGTAACCCTGAATGCCGCAAGCGGCTTCACTTTTGACGAAGTAGCGGCGAACAGCTTTACCTACAGCGGCGCAACTTTGGTTACCAACAGCGCCGGCAACAGCACAAGCCTTACCGTGACCATCACCTTCCCGAAAACCGCCGCAGACGTGGACACCCCAGTGACCGATGTGGATCTAACCGCGTATGTTACCAGTCCGGTCAAAAACGCGGCGCCGGACACCGTTCTGCATGTGCCGTCCACCAATGTGCAGTATTCGGGCAGCGTCGCATGGCAAGGCAACCCCACCACATTTGCATCAGAAACCGCATACACAGCGATAGTAACCCTGAATGCCGCAAGCGGCTTCACTTTTGATGGGGTAACGGCGAATAGCTTTACCCATACCGGAGCAACTTTGGTTACTAACGACGCCGGCAACGGTAAAAGCCTTACTGTGACCATCACCTTCCCGGAAACCACTGCCGCGGGTGCGGTTGACAAAGTGTCCCTTGTGAATTTAACCACGTATGTTACCAGGCCGGTCAAAGGCGCGACACCGGACACCACCGCAATCGATACCACCCAGTACACGGGATCGGTGGCCTGGAAAAAGGCCGATGGCAACACTTTTACCGGCGCTTTTGCTACCGCCACCGCTTACCGGGCGGAGTTGAGCCTCACCGCGAAGGGCGGCTTCACTTTTGACGGGGTAGTGGCGGACAGCTTTTTCTACAGCGGAGCAACGGTTGGCATCGGCAGCGGCGCAAGCCTTACCGTGATCATCACTTTTCCGGCAACCGCCGCTGACACAGTGTCCCTTGTGAATTTGACCTCGTATGTTACCATACCGGTCAAAGGTGCGACGCCGAGTACTGCCGCAATCGATACCACCCAGTACACGGGATCGGTGGCCTGGAAAAAGGCCGATGGCAGCACTTTTACCGGCGCTTTTGCTGCCGCCACTGCTTACCGGGCGGAGTTGAGCCTCACCGCGAAGGGCGGCTTCACTTTTGACGGGGTAGTGGCGGACAGCTTTACCTACACCGGAGCAACTTTGGTTACCAACAGCGCCGGCAACAGTACAAGCCTTGCCGTGAACATCACTTTTCCGGCAACCGCCGCTGACACAGTGTCCCTTGTGGATTTGACCTTGTCTGTTACCATGCCGGTCAGAGGCGCGACGCCGAGTACCGCCGCAATCGATACCACCCAGTACACGGGATCGGTGGCCTGGAAAAAGACCGATGGCAGCACTTTTACCGGCGCTTTTGCTGCCGCCACCGCTTACCGGGCGGAGTTGAGCCTCACCGCGAAGGGTGGCTTTACTTTTGACGGGGTAGCGGCGGACAGCTTTACCTACACCGGCGCAACTTCGGTTACCAACAGCGCCGGCAACAGCACAAGCCTTACCGTGACCATTACCTTCCCGGCAACCGGGGGTGGCGCCTCTGGGGACAACCTGCTGTCGGGCGGGCAAATTTACGAGATGAATTGGGACAAAGATTCTAGTAAAATAGTATATACGCCCTATAAATCCGGAGAAACATATGTTCTCAAAATGGTGGATTATGATGCCAGTGAGTTCTCCCCTACTCCCACTATCATTTCCGAAAACGCAGGTACCGTCGACACCAGCGGCGTACTGACCCTCAACCTGCTCTCCACCATTGGCGCCAATTATATGGTTTCCATGCGAGATTCCTTTAAGGTGCCGTCTGATGCGACAAATGTCGAAATTATTCCCAGCGATCTGCGGTCAGCGATTCCTTCACTGGGCCTGTATAAAGACGCTAGGGAACAGGCTGGTGTGGGTCTGATTAACACGGCGGTTTTTCCCGAAGTGAGTGAGACGATCCAGTTTCTTTATGCCAGCAAAGCCGCCACATTAAACGGTACCGTAACGGTAACATTGGAGAGAGAACAACAAAGCGTAACCTTCTCCAATTTGGTGCTGCAAGCAGGCCGGAATGCAGTAATAATACGGAACAACTCCAGCACGGATGCGACACTGACCAATGCCAGCAACTCCATGGATTTTACCGACTGGAAGTGGGTTTTAGGAGACAATGGTGGCGGCAATCCAGATGGCCCGGGGATCCCAGGGGGAAACCCTGGCGATGATGGAAAAGAGGGCGGCACTGGTGGAGATGGAAAAGAAGGCGGCACTGGTGGTGGCAATCCAGAGGGCCCGGTGATCCCAGGGGGAAACCCTGGCGGTGATGGGAAAGAAGGTGGCACTGGTGGTGGCAATCCAGAGGGCCCGGTGATCCCAGGGGGAAACCCTGGTGGAGGTGGTGGGGAAGACCCAGGTGTAACAAAATATACAGTAACGCGCATATTTGGGCATGGTATTCCCGACGATACAATAGAAGTTATATTGGGAACACCTATATCTGCGACTTTTACTCCCCCGCCCACATTAGTGCCTCATTGGACATTTTCACATTGGACATTTGAGAGCCAGGTAGTAACCGGTCCAACAACGATAACAGCAATTTGGGTAGAGCAAACAAAACATACGGTAACATTCGATGACAGGAATGGAGTTGAGGGAGACGACCCGGAGATTCAAAATGTTTATCATGGTGAATATGCAATTCAACCTGCCGACCCAACTTGGGATAACCATACATTTCTTGGTTGGGCCTGGAATTTCAGTGACCCTATAACCACCAATAAAATTATAGGTGCTCTCTGGAAATTGAATTAGTGAGCACAAAGGTGGCACAATATCTTAAGGAACCTGGGCGCTGCCGCCACCGGTGCCAGGCACGAAATTTATACCTTTGCGAGTATGACGGCGATGACAAAATGGGCGGGTACATGAACTGCCATGCCCTGCCGCCTAAAACCTTGTTGCCTTGCATAAATTTTGTATAGACTGGTTTTATGCCTTTTTTTAGCCACGGCTTGGCCTCTGATAATGCCGATCCCGAACCGCGAAGCGATTCGGGCAAGTCCCTTGCTTTGGCTTCAGCTTTGTTCCCGGGCGAGGAATGGGTTTTGAGGGAGCCTAATATTTGGGTGGCAAAAAGCAGATTGCCGGAAGAATGGCGGGAACCGGACAAGTGGGAAAAAGAGATGTCCCAGGTGCGGATTTTGACGGGCCGAGGAAGCATGGCGTACTTTTTGCCGGAGAAAGAAAAACGAGGGCAAGAGGAAAATCTATGCAGATACGGTTATAAACGGCGAAGTAACGGAATTGAAAACCGTTTCCGGCAACCGTTCAACTCTTGGCACGGACTTTCGGCAGGGCTATAAACAGGGGGCGGCATTGGTTAACGGACGTGCTGTTGCAAAAAAACATTCGGTCTACATACGGCTTTTGTCTGATTTGGAAATAGACAGCGTAAGGGCCAAAATTGCCGGAGAACTGAAAAACCGTACCGGTGAAGGTTATTTTATCTGTTATTTTGAACATACCGGGCATTTATATACCTGGTCTTATGATGAGTTGCGCTCGATAATTCGCAGATAAAAAAATGCCCGGCCTTAAGGAACCTTGGGTTCCACGGGGCCGGGTGGCTGGCCGGGATAGTGCCGTAACCGGCACCAGCCCAACCATCTATAATACTACTGCAAATCAACGGAAAAGTCAAGGGCAAACAAAGGTTAAATTTGAATTGCTGACTTAGGTTTATGGGGGATTTGCTTTATTTCACCGATACTCTATGATTAATATATAAAAAGTATATTATAGAGAGGATTCAACATGATTAGAAAACTGTTTCTTCTGATAAGTCTCATGGGAGCCGGTGTCCTTTATGCGGATAGCCTTATTCCGGGGGCCGACGCGGCGCCGAGTCTTTTTTCGCCTGCATTGGCGGGATCCGGCGGTTTCATCACTTCGCAGGGGAGCGCGTCTGCCAGCACCATGAACCCGGCGGCGACGGGGGATGCCCAGCGCATCGTCTTTGACCTCGGGTATCTGGCCATTCCGGGAAAGGAAATCGACGGTTCATCCAAATGGGGCCATGCCTTTGGTCTGGGGGCCCTTTTCCCCACCAGAATCGGGGTATTCGGCGGATCAGTACATTTTTTGACCAGCCCCACGACATGGTTTCCGGTGGGGACCTTTTTTGGCGGAAACTTGACCGCATCCAAGGAGTTATATCCAGGGATGCTGGTAGGCCTTGGTCTCAACCTGGGGGTCATCACCGATCCTGATGACGATTTTAATATTTCAGGCGATCTGGGCTTCCGGTACAACATGGGGAAGCTTCTGGACAATAATCTCGGGTTTACGGAAAATTTTACCTGGGCGGTGGTGTTCCGGACCCTGGGAAAAAGCGATGTGCCCACTGCTTTTACGCCGGAAATAGGGGCCTCCATTGATCTGCTGCGTCTTCACGGCGCCGCCGGCAAGGTGGATCCCTTCAAAGCCGCCCTCATGGCTGATCTGGGCTTCCCCGGATTTCAAAATACCGAAGGAAAAATCGGCCTTAAGCTGGTAATAGCGGAATTAATCACCCTTTCAGGTTCCACGGGCTTCAATTTCAGGGAGCTGAACGATGATAGGGAGCCGTATCCCCTTACTTCGGTGGGCTTAACCGTGAATTTTGCCCTTAAATCCGGAGGGGAACGGATCATGGGAGGCACCCTGCCTTCCGATGGTGATATAGCGGTGCATACGGCGCTGCGGCCCCTCTACGGGGAAGATATGGATACCTTTGCCGTAGGCGGCGGTATTGCATGGACCGTCGGCGTGGCGGACAAGACACCGCCAGTTATCGTGGTGGATTACCCTGAAACCTTTTATATGTCCCCCAACCACGACGGTAAGGCGGATGCCCTGGAATTCCCTGTATCCATCACCGATCAGCGGTATATCGCCGAATGGACCTTTGAAATTCAAAATGAAGCGGGCATCACTGTGCGGACCTACCGGAACAAGGAGCTTAGGCCCGAAAACAAGACCGTGCGGAATGTGCTGGGTCGCCTGGCTGCGGTAAAATCCGGTGTTGATGTGCCGGATCGCCTCCGCTGGGACGGCGTGCAGGACGACGGAAGCATTGCCCCCGACGGGACCTATTCATTTAGAGTTACCGCCAAGGATGATAATGGCAATACCGCTGTCACAAAAGAACTTTACCAGACGATAGTGGATACGGTTCCTCCGGAGGTCCATATAGCGGCCATGGCGGATGCCCTGAAGATATTCTCCCCCGATGGAGATGGTAACAAAGATACACTGGCCATAGCACAGACCGGCTCCCTTGAGGATCTCTGGGAAGGCGGATTTTTTAGCACCGAAGGTGATAAGGTAAAAACCTTCAATATTGATAATGGGGAACCGGCAGACCTGGTATGGGACGGCCAAAATGACGACGGCGCTATCGCCGCCGATGGCATCTACGCCTACCGGATCAGCGCCACCGACCGGGCCCTGAATACCGGCGGTGATTCCCTGGAAAATATCATTCTGGATACCCGGGCTTCCGGCGCATTCCTGACCACTTCGGTTTACGCCATCGCCCCCAAAGAAGGGCAGGCTGAAGATCTGGTGCGGTTCGGTATCATCCTTTCCCTGCGGACGGGGATAGAGAGCTGGTCTTTGGACATTAAAGATGAATCCGGCGTGGTGGTAAAAAGCTTCCCCGCAGATGGCGGACCGCGGATTCCCCCGGAAAGCATAGGCTGGAACGGTCTTGACCGGCAGGGCATTATTAAGGAAGGGCGTTACACCCCGGCTCTCACCGTAACTTACACCGCAGGCGCCGTGGTAACGGCCTCCGCCACACCGGTGCTGGTGGATATTACCGGTCCCATGCTTTCTTTCAATTCCCAGCCTGAGTTCTTCAGCCCCGACAACGACGGCGAAAATGATGATCTTATCATCAACCTTGCTGCCCGGGATGTTTCTCCTATCGCCTCCTGGAGTCTGGAAATCCGTGAACCGGAGGCGCCGTATCCCGTGTTCTACCGGATCGAAGGCCGGGGCGCCCCCGCCGAAAAGATCCTCTGGGACGGCCGAAGTCTTAAAGGCGAGCTGGTGCAATCCGCCACGGATTACCCCTATACCTTCGCCGCCGAGGACACTCTGGGTAACGCCAGTTCCACCGAAGGCAAAATCGGCGTAGACATTCTGGTGATCCGGGACGGCGACAAACTGCGGATCATGATCCCCTCCATTGTTTTCCGGCCGAATGGCGCAGACTTTACAAGCCTGACCGCAGATGTGGTGGAGAACAACAACCGGATTATGGTGCGCCTCGCCCGCGGCCTCAACAAGTTCCGGGACTATAAAATCCAGGTGGAAGGCCACACGAATCCCACCCAGCCCGTCGGACCCGCCCGGGATAATGAGCAGCCCGGCGACCAGCGCATCAGCGAGGCCCGGGCCCGCTTCGTGATAGACCAGCTCGCCCGTAACGGTATAGCCCGGGGCCGCATGACCGCTATCGGCGTAGGCAGTCTGCGTCCCTTAGTCCAATTTGAAGACCGGGATAACTGGTGGAAAAACCGCCGGGTGGAATTTATCCTGATTAAGTAAAACGGCGCAGTGATTAAAGGCCGGGGTTGAAAGTTCAGCCCCGGCCCCGCTCACCGCCCACCTGCCACGCAGTGGCGACCCTACCGGACACAGAAAGCGGGGGCGCAGCCACCCACTGCACTCGCATGGATGGTGCTGGTATAACCGTAGAGGTTGACACGAGCGAAATTGGCCGCAGACGAAGAATAGGGGGAAGCCTCCCAGTACCACATTCCTAAGTCAGCGTTATTTTCCAAATTGTATTTTTTTCTTTTTGCATCGCCTTCGTAGAACTCGAGCCGCGCCTGATTTTGCGCCGTTTCGTATGTTTTATTTGACGCATGATTTGAGCCACGCATCTCCATCTCTGTGGGCAGCCAGAGCTTATCGATAAGAGCGTCCGCGGCGGTGGCTTTGTCTCCGCCGTTGGCGATGTAACGGGTAGGCGTCCAGATAATGCTCTCGGGCAAACCGGCGGCAGCCAGGCCCGGGAGGAATTTGCTTGTTAAATAGCTGCGCATTTCGCTTTTGGCATAGCCACCCTTATTGGAATTGGTCCGGTTCATGCGGTGCTCTACAGGTATGTTCTGGAACTGGAATACCACATGGGCCGGGGCGCCGCTGTTGGTCTTGGTAAAGGAATCCACCCCCACAACGATAAGCCGGAGAAGGGCTCCATGTTCGCCCAGGCTGGTGTTCACGGCGGAAAAGCCGCCGCCGCCGGAATCCTTCTGCACGGTAAGAGCCGGAAGGTCCAGATAATCGCCCAGGGCGATCCGCGAGCGGATCGCATCGGCGCGGTTCGGTTTGCCGTTACAGGTTTGCAGGAATTCGTGGATCGCGTTAAAAGCGGCTGTTACGCTGCCGGCGCGGAACTCGGTCATAAGATTGGCGCCACCTGAGGTCAGCGGCGGCGCATCAATAATCTTTTTAATCAAGGTCTTGGTCACCTGAATGTCTTCGGTTAAACAGAATATTTCATTCCTATCGGTATTTATTCTTTTGATTAAAAGAAAAACGCACTGATCCGGCGGCATACCCTCTGCATCTTTATACCAGAGCGGTGTCTCGTAATGTTCATCAAAATAATTCTTGTTTTCATTGGCCGTAACAATAAGGATTGTTTGTTTCCGGTCCCGCATATCACTAATAAATTCGATTACTTTATCGCGGATAAAATCAAGATTAACCTCTTCGGGATCCGTTTCTTCGTCTGCTAATTCAGGTAAATCACCGGCACGTTTCCTTTCTTCCATTCTTTCAACTAACTGGTCAAGCAGGGCCCTGACCGATCCTGGCGAAGTGTCAAAAAGCTCCTCGGTAATTTCTTCATATTGGGATTTGCTGTAATCAATATCACTCTGGGTTAAATACCGGGGAGCGTTTAACTTTATCCCGTTGAACACCATGATATAATCACCGGGCTGGGCATTTTGCCGAATGAGATCCTTATGCAGCACCCGCCCGTTCAACCCGGAACCGGTAATTTCAACAGCGCCCCGGTCTTGTGCGGCAACAAAAGAAAAAGACAAAACCGCAAACACGACAAGTAAAGCAGCCTTTTTCATACGAAACCCTTTACCCCATAACCCCCCTGCCTGATGCCCACCACTGCGCATCAGTGTTGGGCGGGGAGCGGGGCCGGGCTGGCAAAAATGATCTGGAATTCCCCACCGGAGTAGACCATTTGCTCCTGAACCGCCATTACCCGAATAATCCCTCGCAATCTTCCGTAATTCCCGGTAACAAAGGCCTGAAACGCGCCCCCAACAAGGGCTACGAAGGTGGATTCCACCAGCTATTTTTGCCAGCCCGGCCCCGCTCCCCGCCCGGAGACTGATCCCTGTGTGGCTGGTTCTTCTGCCAGTGAGGGAACCCGTTTTCGCGGGGAGCCCCGGTGGTTAATTTTTTTTTATTTTAATCTCCACCATCTGCCCAGCCACGGCTGCGGCCCACGGCTTTGTGCCATCCCGCCAAAAGATTTTCCCGTTTCTCCTTATCCATCTCTGGTACAAAACGCAGATCGCATTTCCACTTTGACCGGAGCTCCGCCGTATCTTTCCAGAAGCCTGTGGCCAGGCCCGCCAGAGAGGCCGCTCCCAACGCCGTTGTTTCCCGGATCACCGGCCGGAGAATTGCCGCGCCCATGATGTCCGCCTGAAACTGCATGAGGAATTTATCCCGGCTTGCCCCGCCGTCCACCTTGAGGGAAGCCAGGGGAGCGCCGGTGTCTTTTTCCATGGCCCGCAGAAGATCGAGACTCTGGTAGGCGATGGATTCTTCGGCGGCCCGGATAATGTGGTAGCGTTTGGTCCCCCGGGTAATGCCCACGATAACGCCCCGGGCATACATATCCCAATAAGGCGCGCCCAGTCCCGTGAAGGCCGGCACCAGATAAACACCGCCGGTGTCGGGAACTTTTCCGGCGTAATATTCCGCATCGGGACTTTCGGTGATAAAACGCATCTCGTCCCGTAGCCACTGTATCACCGCGCCGCCGACAAAAACACTGCCCTCCAGAACATAGTTCACCTTTTCCGATGAACCCGCTGCAATGGTAGTGATAAGCCCGTTTTTGCTTTCATAAGCTTCGGCGCCGGTGTTCATCAAAAGGAAACATCCCGTGCCATAGGTATTTTTCGCCTCACCTTTTTCAAAACAGCACTGACCAAAAAGAGCCGCCTGCTGATCCCCTGCGGCGGAGGCCAGGGGAATTTCCACGCCCTGAATATTAGCCCGGCCGTAAACAAAACCCGAAGGCTTTACCGCGGGCAGCATGGCCCGGGGAATATCCAGAACGGAAAGAAGTTTATCATCCCAATCGAGTTTATGAATGTCGAAGATCATAGTGCGGCTGGCGTTCGTGTAATCGGTAACGTGCACCTGTCCGCCTGAAAGTTTCCACAAAAGCCAGGTGTCCACGGTGCCGAAAAGTATATCGCCGTTCCGGGCTTTTCCCCGGGCCCCTTCCACCTGATCCAGGATCCACTTAATTTTAGTCCCCGAAAAATAAGCGTCCGGCACCAGCCCCGTGGTTTTGCGGATGTGATCCCCCAGTCCCTGCTTCACCAGGTCATCCACAATGGCGGAGGTCCGGCGGCACTGCCAGACAATGGCGTTGTAGATGGGCCGTCCCGTTTTCTTATCCCAAAGTATCGTCGTCTCCCGTTGGTTGGTAACGCCGATGGCGGCAATATCCGCCGCAGAAATATCGTGCCGGCTGAGGAGCTCCATCATCACCGCATACTGGGAAGAATAAATCTCCATGGGGTCGTGTTCCACCCAGCCTTCCCGGGGATAAGATTGAGTAAATTCTTTTTGTTCAACACCAACGATATTTTGATCCCTGTCAAAAAGAATGGCCCGTGAGCTGGTCGTCCCCTGATCCAGGGCCAGAATGTACTTTCCCATATTTCCTCCTTCGTTATTACCGCCCGGTGAGCCGCTTGAGAAGGGCGTCGTTGTGCCGCCAGTCGCCGGAGCTTTTCACCCTAAGATCCAATTCGATCTTCCAGTCGAAAATTTTTTTCATATCTTTTTGGGCGGCCTGCCTGATAGCCTTTATCATAGCGCCGTCCTTGCCAACCACCATGCCCTTTTGGGATTCCCGCTCGGTGACGATGAAAGCCCGGACCCAGAGTTTTTTCCCCTCGTCCCGGAATTCCGTGTCCGCCACATCAACATAAAGGGAATGGGGCAGCTCCTCCCGCAGCCGGTTGATGGCCTTTTCCCGGATAATTTCGGCAATCCTGAACGGCACATCCTGATCGGTATAATAATCTTCGCCGTAAAGGGCGGGACCTTCCGGGGCCATTTTATAAAGACCGTCCAAAAGAGAGCCGGTTCCTTCACCGTTCAAAGCGGAAATTTTGAAGCACCGTTCATCAGTCAAATCCGGCAGCCGCCGTTTCAAAAATTCCCGCACGCCATCGTAAGCGGCATTTTTCCCATCCATCTTGTTCACCGCTACCGCCAAACGATTTTGAAGAGGGGCAAGCCGGGCGGCGATGCCGTCTTCCTCATGCCCCGGGGCGCGGGTTGCATCCAGCAAATAAAGAACAATATCCGCCTCATCAAGAGCCCGGTCGGAAAGTTCCCGCAGTTTTTTGTTGAGCTTTTTTTCAGAATCGTGGCGGCCCGGCGTATCCACCAAAACCAGCTGCCCCTGTTCACGGTTCACGATACCCCGGATGGCGTTCCGGGTAGTCTGGGGCACGGCGCTGACGATAGCCACCTTGGCGCCGCAGAGAAAATTCACCAGGGTCGATTTTCCCACCGAGGGCCGGCCCACCAATGCCACAAAGGCGGATTTTTTTTGGCTTGTTTGACTTGTTTGATTTATTTGATCGTACATTATTCATCATCCTAACAACAAAAGCATCTTCAAACAAGGTTCTTAATGGTATACACTCAAACCATGAGCCTTTTCACCAAAGCTTTACGCATCTCCATTCCGGTGCTTTTGGGCTACCTCGCCATCGGTGTCGCCTTCGGCCTCCTTTTGGCGGACGCCGGTTACCCCTGGACGCTGGCCCTGGTGATGGGCCTTCTGATGTACGCCGGCACGGGGCAGTACATTGCCGTGGGATTATTCGCCGCCGGGGCAGGGCTTTGGGAATGTGTGCTGGTGCAGTTGGTGGTCAACGCCCGGCACATCGCCTACGGGCTTTCCATGCAGCGGCGTTTCCGGGATGCGGGGAAATTTAAATTTTATTTGATCTTTGCCCTGACCGATGAGACCTTCGCCCTTCTTTCTTCACTGGACAAGGAAAAATCATCGCCAAGGTTGATGTTTTACATCGCCCTGCTGAACCACTTTTACTGGACCGCCGGTTCTGTCATCGGGGCTGTAGCGGGAACGCTCCTTCCCTTCAGCATGAAAGGGGTCAACTTTGCCCTGACCGCCCTTTTTATCGTGCTGATGATAGAACAGATACGTCTCGCCAAAGAAAAAAGGTCCTTTATCATTTCGGCGGCGGTCACCATTCCGGCGGTGTTTTTTCTTCCGGGCCGTTTTTCCCTGCTTGGCGCGCTAGCCTTTGCCCTGATCCTCATTCCCCTCACCGGGAAAAAGGAGGCCGCTGATGTTGAGCCTTAGTCAGGCTTTTATCTACAGCGCCGTCATGGCATTGGCGATTTTCTTCTGCCGCTCTTTTCCCTTTTTATTTTTCCGGGACAAGCCCGAGACAGCCCCCGCCGAACGCCGCCGCAAAGAAGCCTTCTCAAGCTTTGTGGAAAAGGTGGTGCCCCGGGCAGCCATGACCGTGCTGGCCGCCGCTTCCCTGATGAATCCCGTCAAGGAAAGCCTCTCGGAGACGTTCCCCCCCGACATCCTCCCCACCGCTATTCCCCTCATCATCGCCGGGGCTTTCACCGCCATCATTCATATCCTGAAACGGAATTCCCTGGTCAGCATCTTCGGCGGCACCGCGCTTTACATGGCCCTAATCAGGCTGCTGTAAAACTACGGTTCCAGTCTATGCCTGTCCCGGGGGAAGAGGCTCGCCTCTTTCACATTGGCGAGGCCGCAGAGCTGGGCCGTCAGCCGTTCCAGCCCCAGGCCAAGGCCCCCGTGGGGCGGCATACCGAAGCGGAAGGTTTGCAGGTAGCTTTCAAAAGCATCGGGATTCATGCCCCGGGCCTTCATCTTTTGGACATAGTCTTCGTAGCGGTATATCCGGGCGCCGCCGGTGGTAATCTCGACACCGCGGAAAATAAGGTCGAAGCTCAAGGTCTCGCCGGGATTTTCCGGATCATCCAATGCGTAGAAGGGCCGTTTGGAACTGGGGTAATGGGTTACAAACACAAAATCGCTGCCCCAGTTTTTTTTCACATATTCAGAAATGATCCGCTCTTCCTCCGGGTCCAAGTCCGGCTCGGCACGGCAGTCGCGGCCCGTTTCCTTAAACACAATCTCGTGGACTTCCTTAAATTTCAGCGTGATGATTTTATTAAACTCAGGCAGGACCGCTCCCAGCGTTTCAAGCTCCGCCTGATAATCTTTTCCCAGCTTTGCCAAAAGGCTTTGCAGCATCGCCGC
>BNUV01000002.1 GCA_025997615.1 Spirochaetia bacterium | reverse complement strand
TCTTCTCCCTCAGCAAGGCTTTTGGTATACTCCTGGCTCCAGTAAAAGAGGCTGCGTTTATCCATATTTCCCAGGTTTTTAAGCTGAACCTCAATGTTGATCTTTGTGTCGTCTGCGGCATTGGCCCGAACGTCCAAAACACTGGCTTTATCACCGATGATTTCCGCGGAAAGAGAGCGGTTTTCGACAATCTCCACCGAAACAAGCGGATATTTTCGGGTGCGGGCAAGAACGGCGTTAAGGAAACTTAAAAGCTGCTCCTCGTCGCCTTTTTCACCTAGCATCTTCAGGAACATATAGTCGTTCAATGGGTTTAAGCGTTCCTGTTTTTCGGTTTTTTGCCACCATGTTTTAGAGTATATGCCTTTTATTGGTACTGGACAAGATATTTTTTTTTCACTATACTGATTAAAGCTTAACTATATGGAGGATCTAGTATCATGAAGAAAAGAATTTTGATGGCGGTAGTTTTGGGGGTTTCCCTGAGCGTTGGGGCGGCTTTCGCCCAGCATCCGGGGGGACTAGGGATTGGCGCGGTAATTCAGTACGGCGGATCATGGGATGATATTGGACATACCGGCTTGGGAGGCGTTGCCCTTTCCCTCAAGGTTCCCAGTATGCCGATTTACTGGGGAATAAATGTCGATCTTTTTCAAGATCATTGGTTTGGCTTAACAGTAACCGGGGATAAATACATTTATGATCAAGCCCTGGTTCCGGATATCAGCCTGGGCTGGTTCCTGGGTCTCGGCGGTTACGGCAGTCTTCACGTCTATACCGGCACCGGTTATGACGCCATGGGAATCGGCGTAGGGATCCGTGTTCCCATCGGTCTCTCTTGGATTCTTGCCAAACAGTTTGAACTTTTCCTGGATATTGCGCCAAGTATTGGTATTGGTATTGGTATTGGCGACGGTTACGGTACCGAACCCCATCAACTTAGTCCCCTTTGGATTGACGGCGGCTGGGCCGGAGACTTCGGTTTCCGCGTGTGGCTTAAATAGAGCAACATTTTCCCAAGCAACAATCTCAAAAGCCTCCGGTTATGCCGGGGGCTTTTTTGTATAAAGGCCGCAAACTACTATACAAAGGTTTACCCTTATGATATTTTATAAAAATAAATTCGCAAAAATAAAAGCGGTTTATATGATAATGCCATTTAAGGTATATCCGGGCATTATGGCCGGGACAGTTTAATGGGGGAGGAATAAAGTGGCAGATAAAAACAAGGGATCCGACAAGACCCTCGGAAACCCGCTGGCGTCGGGGGAAGAAAAACTTAAGGCCCTGGAAGCGGCCCGGCTTCATATCGAAAAGCAGTTTGGTTCCGGCTCGCTCATAAAGATGGGGAACAACGGCGTCACGGCGGGGATCGAGACAATCCCCTCGGGGTCCATTCTTTTGGATGAGGCCCTGGGCATAGGAGGCTATCCCCGGGGGCGGATAATCGAAATTTACGGTCCGGAATCCTCGGGGAAAACGACTTTGGCCCTCCATGCCGTGGCGGAAGCCCAAAAATTGGGGGGAATCGCCGCCTTTGTGGATGCGGAACACGCGCTGGACCCGGTATATGCCAAGAATTTGGGGGTTAATATCGATGATCTCTGGGTTTCCCAGCCCGATTCCGGCGAACAAGCCCTGGAAATCACCGAAAGCCTGGTCCGTTCCGGCGCGGTGGATGTTATTGTCGTAGATTCCGTGGCAGCTTTGACGCCCCAGGCGGAAATTGACGGCGATATGGGTGATGCCCAGATGGGGCTGCAGGCCCGGCTCATGAGTCAGGCCATGCGAAAACTCACCGCCATCATCGGCAAATCCCGCACCTTGCTCATCTTTATCAACCAGATCCGTATGAAAATCGGCATCATGTTCGGCAACCCGGAAACCACCACCGGCGGCAACGCCCTGAAATTTTACTCCTCATTGCGCCTTGAAGTCCGTAAGACTGAAACCATCGAAGCGGGCAAGGACACCGATGCCATCGGCAACCGGGTAAAGGTGAAGATAGCCAAAAACAAGGTGGCCCCGCCGTTCCGCAAGGTAGAGCTGGAGATAATCTTCGGCAAGGGCATTTCCGCCAATGCCAGCATTCTGGATGCGGCGGTCAAATATGCAATTATCGACAAAAAAGGCGCCTGGTATACCTACGGCGAGGAAAAGGTAGGGCAGGGCAGGGATAATGCCAGAGAATATCTGGAACAGCATCCGGATTTTACCAAAGAGCTGGAAATCAAAGTGCGAAAGCTCATGTTTCCCGGCCGGGATTTACCCCAGACCGCTGCCAAAAAGCCCGCCGCCGCAAAGGCTGCCGTGGAGGCCGCTCTTTCCGCTGCCGAAACGGAGGCCCCGCAAATCGCCCCTCAGGCAATTCCCCAGGAAGATGATTACCCCAGTGTCGCCGAGGCGGCCCCTGTATACGGCGAATCCGCCGCCCTGGCCGCCGCGGAAGCCCCCCCGGCCGCCCCAGCCGCCGCTGTTCCGGCAGAAGTTCCGGCAGTCACGCTGGAAACGCCTCCGGCCCCCGCCAAGAGGCCGGGACGTCCCCCCGGAGTTTCTACCGGCACGGGTCTTTCCGGCATAACCAGGGGACCGGGCAGACCGGCGGGCGGCGGTAATGCGCCAAAACCCGCCGCCCCAGCCGCCCCCGCTCAGGCCGCAAGCCGGGGACCGGGCAGGCCGAGAAAAACCCCCGAGGATAGTCTTTTCTAAAATGGTGATCCCCGTTGTTTTGGGCCTGGGCTCTAACAAGGGGGATTCCCGGTCTATTCTGGAAGGGGCAGTGGAGGTTTTGCAAAGGGATGTTCTTAAAAACCTCCGCTGTTCGAACTTCATTGAAACCGAGCCTATGGGGCTCAAGGACCAAAGATGGTTTCTCAACGCCGCTGTTGCCGGAGATTTTTCGCAGGGCGGCCCCCATGATCTGCTCGATCTGATCCACCGCATCGAAGCCACCTTTGGCCGGGACCGTTCAAAAGAACGCCGCTGGGGGGAACGCACTCTGGATATAGATATCCTCCTTTTCGGCAGTTTGATAGTATCCGAGCCCCCGGTGCTGGAAATTCCTCACCCCCGCCTCCGTGAACGCCCCTTCGCTCTTATCCCCCTCCTGCAACTCCTGCCGGATGCCGTAGATCCTTCCACCGGCGAATCATACAAAACGGTTCTTGAAAGACTTCATCATTGTGTTTATCATATATCTGATTACCTATAGGGAGGAAAAAATATCTTTACCGTTATAAAAAGGACTATTATAATGTTTTTACCCTTGATGATGATCATGGCCTGTATCAGCAAGCCGTCGGGGTCGGGGGCGGAGGAAAAATTGACCATACCTGATACCGAAAATAACGATTATCCCCTGGAGCCTATGACGGATATTGATGCCCTTACCTATTTTCAGGATAACGCCCTGGATGTCGGCTGGAATTTGGGGAACACCCTCGATGCCTACCGCTCCGGAAAAGCTCATGAAACAGTGTGGGGCAACCCGCCTGTCAATCAGGCTATTTTCTCGGGCGTTAAGGCTGCCGGGTTCAATATTGTCCGGATCCCCATCTCCTGGATGGGCAATTTCGGCGAAGGGCCGGATTATCACATCGACGAAACCTATTTGCAGCGCGTTGCCGAGGTCGTAGGTTTTGCCCATAATGCGGGCCTCAAAGTGATCATCAACATACACCACGACGGAAGCACCGACTCAAACGGAAAGGACAACGGCTGGCTTTCCATGAATAGGGCCCTGAAAGGCGAAGCGGAATACCGGGAAGTAACGGCCAATTTTAGACGTTTATGGACGCAGATTGCGGCATATTTTAAGAACTATGGTGATTACCTCATGTTCGAGAGCATGAACGAGATCCACGATGGCGGGTGGGGCTGGCGTAGCGAAACGATCCAGCGGCCCCAGTACGAAATCGTAAACCAGTGGAATCAGGTTTTTGTAGATGCTATTCGCAGTACAGGCGGTAATAACACAGCCCGTTTCCTCGTGATCCCCGGCTACTGTACCGTCCCCAAACATACTCTGGCAGACTACTTCAAGCTGCCAGACGACCTCGTGTCGTACGACTCGGTGTCGCACGACCTCGTGTCGCACAACAACAAACTCATTGTAACCTACCATTACTACGACCCCTACGAGTTTGGTATTCTGGGCACGCGGCATAACTGGGGCTCCGATGCGGACAAAGAGAAGGTAGTCAATGACTTTAAGCCCTTTGCCGAAAAGTTTGTGGATGGTATGGGCATCCCCGTCATCATGGGCGAATGTGGCGCAGTCCGCCACCCGGGCTACGAACAGACCCGCCTTGACTATCTCTCCTTTGTGTTCAAAACAGCCCACGAAAACAAGATAGTCCCCATCTACTGGGACAACGGCGCCTTTGCACAGGGCGAAACCTTCGGCCTCTTCAACCGCAGATCAGGAGAACCACAATCCCCCGAATTCGAAGACTGCATCAATGCCATGGTTCAGGCGGTAAGGTGAGGGGAGGTCTATGAAGCGCGGCCCTGTTTTGACGATAGTGATTATA
Organism: Spirochaetia bacterium; assembly: GCA_025997615.1. Classification (GTDB taxonomy): domain Bacteria; phylum Spirochaetota; class Spirochaetia; order Treponematales; family Breznakiellaceae; genus BNUV01. The sequence goes on along the minus strand of BNUV01000002.1, from coordinate 99,449 downwards.
GCTGCGTTTGCCGCCCTTGTGCTGTTTATTGCCACGAGAAGCGGGGACGAAGTTTTTACCTCAAAGTACGAAGGCGCCGATTTATCCGGGACAGATACATCGGGCGGAATAATGGGCCGTACTAATACCTACACCCGCTATCTGGAGCGGCATACGTCAATGAGCCCCGGCGGCACCATAAACATTGATGACATCAAGATCGATATTTTTTCCTATACAAAAGCCTCCGGTGTCAGCGCCCTTGTCGATTTTGAAGGTGAGCCCAGGGTTCTCCGCACCGAAGAAAAAAGTTTTGTGGAGTATACCGTTCATGTTGAGAGGGCAGGGCCCTACAATCTGGCCATTGAATACTTCCCCCTGGAATCCCGGGGCATAGCTATTGAGCGCGGAGTCAAAATCAACGGTGAAACGCCTTTCCTGGGTGCGGAGCAGATTCTGTTTCAACGGGTCTGGGGAGATGCGCGAGGGGAATGGATTGCCGCGCCAGGGGTCAGACAGGATAATCAGGGGAACGAGATACGCCCTACCCAGGTTGAAAAACCCCGCTGGGAAAGCGCCTGGTTCAAGGATCCCCTCGGCTACATTACAGAGCCCTACAGCTTCTATCTTGAGGCAGGGGATAATATCATAGGGATCGAAGGGGTGAACGAGCCTATGGCCATTCGCTCTATCACCGTAAAGGCTCCTTCGCCGGTCAAAGGTTATAAAGAATATGCAGACGGCCTCGATGCATCTGCTTTTAGCAATAACAGCAGTAGCACTAATAAAATAATTAAGATTCAGGGGGAGGATGCGAAAAACCGCTCCGATCCTTCCCTTTATGCCATATATGACCGATCCTCCGGTGCGACCGATCCGCCCAGTGTGGCAAAGATCAAACTCAACATGATAGGCGGCCAGGCTTGGCGTGTGGCCGGGCAGTGGATAGAATGGGATTTCGAGGTGCCGGAGGATGGATTGTACTGTTTTACCATTAAGGCCCGCCAAAATTACAACCGCGGGTATGTGTCAAACCGTACTGTCCTCATAGACGGCGAAATTCCCTGTGCAGACTTTGCTGCAGTGCCCTTTCGGTACAGCAATAAATGGAGCTATGTAAGCCTGAGAGGCGGAAATGGTGAAATAGTAAAAATTGCTTTGACGAAGGGCCTTCATACTTTCCGCCTTCAGGCGACTCTGGGCGCTATGGGCGGATTGTTGAACACCATGGAAGAAAGCGTGTACCGCCTGAACGGAGTTTATCGGAAGATTCTCGTTTTAACCGGCACCGAACCCGATATATACCGCGATTACCGGGTGGATGTGGTGTATCCGGAAGTTATTACCGCCATGGAACTGGAGAGCAAAATTCTCTATAAACTTGTTGATGACCTCTCAGCTTATTCCGGTGAACGGAGCGCCCAAGCCGCCGCTACTCTCACCCTGGCCCGTCAACTCGAGCTTTTTGTCAGGCGGCCCGACAAGATTCCCCGAACATTGGCCAACTTCAAGAGCAATATCAGCGCATTGGGGGACAGCCTCCTGGCCCTTTCCCAGTCTCAGCTTGATGTTGATTACATTCTCGTGGCCCCCCCGGGGGTGAACACCTCTGAGGTGAAACTGCCGCCCATCAGGGAAAATTTTTTTACAGCGGCCTCGCATGAAATCCGTTCTTTTATCGCCTCCTTTCTGGTGGATTACAACAACCTGGGCGATGTGTACAAGGGCGCCGAGGTGGTCAATGTGTGGATGCTTGCCGGGAGGGATCAAAGTACGATCCTTAAAGCGATGATAGACGATACTTTTACACCGGAAACGGGGATTCGGGTCAACGTTAAACTGGTGACCGCCGATGCGGTAATGCCGGCGGTAGTGGCCGGAACAGGGCCCGATGCGGCAATTACCGTTCAGCAGGGCGACCCGGTAAATTATGCCGTCCGAAAAGCGGCGGTGGATATTTCCCGCTTCGACGGCTTTGACGAGTTATCAAAACAGTTTAGCGAAAGTGTTTTTATTCCGTTTCGGTATGCAGGCGGTGTGTACGGCCTCCCGGAGACTCAGTATTTCCATGTGATGTTCTATCGCAAAGACATTTTCGAAGAGTTGGGCATTACGATTCCCGAAACCTGGGACGATTTAATCAACATATTACCGGTGATACAAAAAAACAACATGAACGTGGGTATTCCTTCGGTGGCGGCTCCGAATCAGGCGGCCATCGATTTTTCTAATTTTATGGCGCATCTTTTTCAGCGGCAGGGAAGCCTCTACAATAGCGATGGTTCCCGCACCATGCTGGACAGTGAAACTGCCATCGAAGCCTTTGACGTGTACACGAAATTTTTTACCCACTACAAGACCCCAACGGTCTACGATTTTGTAAACCGTTTCCGCACCGGCGAGATGCCCCTGGGTTTTGCCGATTATACCACCTTTAACACCCTGGAAGTCTTTGCCCCTGAAATCCGCGGTCTCTGGGGTTTTGCCCGTATGCCCGGTCTTAAACAGGGTGACGGTACTATAGACCGCTCCGTTCCCACCGGAACCCTGGCCTCGCTTATTTTTTCCAACGCAAAACATCCCGACCTTGCATGGCAATTCCTCAAGTGGTGGGTCAGTGCGGATACCCAACTGCGCTTTGGAAGGGAGCTCGAGAGCGTCATGGGGGCTGCGGCCCGTTACCCCACGGCAAATTTTGATGCCTTTACCCGTCTTTCCTGGGGCTCAGAGCAGATGGCGGTGCTCCGTGAACAACGCTCCTGGACTGTGGGTAACCCCGAAGTACCCGGCGGCTACTATGTGGGCCGCCATATAACCAACGCCGTCCGCCGGGTCATCAACGAAGGGGAAGACACCCGCGAAACTCTGCTGGATTACACCATTACGATCAACGATGAACTTAAAAAGAAACGTAAGGAGTTTGGATTAGAATGAGTTTGGCCCGGTTTGCAGTTAAGGAAAAAAACTTATTCTCGCGGCTCGTAAAAGAGATAGTGCAAAATCGGATATGCTATCTTTTTCTCGCTCCCTACGCAATAGTTTTCGGCCTGTTCTTTGTGGCGCCCCTCCTGGTTTCTATCTTCTACAGCTTCACCTATTACAACATCCTTGAGCCGCCCAAGTTCATTGGCCTCAGAAATTATATCAACCTGCTTTTGGGGGATGATGTGTTCCTCATTGCCCTTAAAAACACGTTTATTATGGCCGCGATCACCGGGCCCCTTGGGTATATCGCCGCTTTTCTGTTCGCCTGGTTTATCAACGAGCTCCCCCGGTATATCCGTGCCGTTGTTACGCTGATTTTTTACGCCCCGTCGATCTCCGGCGCCGTCTATATGATCTGGGCAATTATTTTTTCAGGCGATGCCTATGGCTACATAAACGGCCTTTTGATGCACTTAGGCATACTTGATCAGCCGGTCTTGTGGCTCACCGATCCCGGATACATGATGCCCGTCATGCTGGTTGTCATTTTATGGATGAGCCTCGGCACCGGCTTTTTGGCTTTTATCGCCGGGCTTTCCACGATTGACATAAGCTTATACGAAGCGGGGCTCATGGACGGCATCACTAACCGCTGGCAGGAATTATGGTACATTACCCTCCCCAACATGAAGGGGATGTTGATGTTCGGCGCGGTTATGGCGATCACCCAGTCCTTTGGCGTGGCGGATGTAACGGTTGCCCTGGCCGGTTTCCCCAGCACGGATTACGCGGTGCATACCGTGGTAAATCATCTCGTCGATTACGGTTCGGTCCGTTTCGAGATGGGTTATGCCTCCGCCATTGCCACTCTGCTTTTTTTAACGATGATTTTGTGTAATGCCCTGATTCAAAAAATGCTCAAACGGGTGGGAACATGAAGAAGCTAAAAAAAATGAAGGGCGGGAGGCGTTTGAACCGTTCCTACGGCGGCGACGCTTTTATCATTGTTATCCTCACGATCTTCGGCCTGTTTTTTGCCTACCCCCTGGTATACGCCATCAACAATGCATTCAAACCCCTGAACGAAATTTTCCTCTTTCCCCCCCGGCTTTTTGTACAGCAGCCCACGATGAACAATTTCCAGGATCTCTTTATCATTATGAGTAAGTCCTGGGTAACATTTTCCCGCTATATTTTTAATACCGTGTTTATTACCGTGGTGGGGACGGGGGGGCTTATCATCATCGCATCTATGGGAGCGTATGTGATCTCCAAATACCGTTTCCCCGGCGGCCGTCTGTTTTTCTCCCTGGTGATTATCACGCTGATGTTTTCAGGCTATGTGACCGCCATTCCCAACTACCTGGTGATGACTAAGCTCGGTTGGGTAGACACCTACCTTTCGGTAATCATTCCGGCCTTTGCCATGCCCATGGGTTTTTTCCTCTTAAAGCAGTTTATAGACACCATCCCGAACACCCTCATAGAAGCGGCCAAGGTAGACGGCGCAAAGGAGGGGCGCATTTTCATCCGGATAATCCTCCCGATGATTAAACCCGCATGGCTTACGGTGATGATCTTCTCCGTGCAAAATTTATGGAATGCCCGGGCCTCAAACTTTATCTACTCCGAGCAGCTTAAAACATTGCCTTATGCACTGGGGCAGATTATTCAAGGCGGTATTGCCCGGGCCGGAGTCGGGGCTGCGGTTACCCTCTTTGTGATGATAGTTCCTCTTGTTATGTTTATTCTGGCCCAGAGCAACGTTCTCCAAACCATGGCCAATTCGGGGATAAAAGAATGAGCAAATTGCTGAATTTCTTCCTGTTTTTTGCCCTTGCCCCAGCGCTTTTTGCGGCGCCGACAAATTACACCTATAACTACGATTTTTGGAATGAGCAGGTTTCTTCCCCGGATGCCTACCGGGTAAGCGCCTATATTTTAGGATCAAGTTTGGGCATCGGCAATTTCCGGGACCCCCAGGGGCTTTTTGTCCGGGATAACCGGGTTTATGTGTGCGATTCGGGCAACAACCGCATTGTTCTTTTAACGGAGGGGGAAAAGGGCGAATTAGTTTTTTCCCGCACTGTTTCCGCAGCGCTGATTGATGGAGTGGAAAGTCCCTTTGACTATCCCATGGATCTGTTTGAAGACCGGGACGGTTTTTTGTACATAGCCGACACAAATAATCAGCGTATCCTTAAACTGGACCGGGACTGGAACTATGTTTCGTCTATACATAAGCCCGATGACCAGAGCATAGGAGCCACGGCTGAATTCCTCCCGGTTAAGCTCGTCGTAGACTTTGCGGGCCGTCTTTTTGTGCAGTGCCGGAATATAAACAAGGGCTTGATGGAGTTTGATAACCGCGGCTCCTTTGCCGGTTACATGGGGGCGAACAAGGTTGTGGTCAGCCTTATCGACTATGCCTGGAAGTTTGTCTCCACCCAGGCGCAGAAGGCCCGGATGGACCTTTTTATCCCCACCGAGTACAACAACCTTTGTCTCGACCGCGACGGTTTTATCTACGTGACGAATTCCAGCGGGCAAACAGAACCTGTCCGGAGGCTCAATGCCATGGGGCAGGACATTCTGATTCGGAACGGTTACGAGGATCCTATTGGCGATTTGGCCTACGGTAATGCCGGCGGCATTTCGGGCCGTTCCAAGTTTATTGATGTGGCAGCCCTTGATAACGATTCTTATGCGTGTTTCGACCGGATCCGGGGGCGCATCTTTATCTACGATTTTCAGGGGAACCTTCTCTATGTCTTTGGCGGCCTGGGTAACCGCGAAGGCTACTTCCTCCAACCCGTGGCTATAGAAAATAGCGGCCTATCCATCTTTGCCCTGGATTCCCGGGCTGCTGCCCTTACCCGTTTCGATCTCACCGGTTACGGGGCAAAGATCAACGAGGCCCTGGACGAGTACCAGGGGGGCCGCTATGAATCTTCCGCAGAAAAGTGGGAAGCGGTGTTGAAAATGAACGGTAATTACGATCTTGCCTACATCGGCATCGGCCGGGCGGCTCTCAGGCAGGGCGAGTATCAAAAGGCGATGAAGTATTACAAGCTCAAGCATTACCGCAAAGGTTACGGCAAGGCCTTCCAGCTTTACCGCAAAGAATGGATGGAGGAGAATCTCTGGAAAATACTCATTATTCTCGCCCTGGCGGCCGCGGGGCCGCCTCTTGTGCGTTTTGCTCTTAAAATGGCTAAGGAGATTCGGGAAGCATGAAAGGTAAAACCTTCGACACCCTAAGATACGCTCTCTATGTTTCAACCCATCCCTTTGACGGTTTCTGGGACTTAACCCACGAGAAGCGCGGTTCCCTGTCCTCTGCCCATATCATTGTTGCTGCTACGGTATTGGTGGAGATACTGCGCCTTACCCTCACCAATTTTCAGTTTATCACGATAAATATGGAATACTTTAACGCCCTTATCGTGGCCCTCCGCGTCCTATTGCCCCTGCTTCTCTGGGTTGTGGCAAACTGGGCGCTCACTACCCTCATGGACGGTAAAGGCCGGATGACTGAAATCTACATGGCCTGCGCCTATGCCCTTACCCCCTATGTGATCATCAATGCGGCCATGATCCTCCTGAGCCAGGTGATAACCTTTGAAGAAGGGGCGGTGTATTTTGTGCTGATAGGTTTTTCCATGGTCTGGTCCGGTCTTTTAATTCTCGCCGGTATGATGATGGTCCACGACTACAGTATCGCCAAAACGATCTTTTCCAGCTTCTTAACCATAATCGGTATGGGGATAATGGTGTTTATTTTTGTGGTTTTTTTTAGTTTAATAAGCGATGCCGTTGCATACTTTGTATCGCTTTATAAGGAGATCCTTTTTAGGCTTATCTAAGAAGCGGGGTTAATAAAGGTGAAACAAATAGCAATGTCACTAAAAGTTTTATTTATATTGATAGCTGTTTTCTCCCTGGGCTCCTGTGAAAAAGAAGCTCCCCTATCCCGGAGTGTGATCCTTTACGAGAATGATAAAGCCGGAAATGAGCTGGTTCTGGAGAATGAGTACCTGGAACTTCGCTTTTTGCCTCAAACCGCCGGGATTGTTCTGAAGGAAAAAGCGGGTGGGCAGGTTTGGATGTCTAACCCCGGTGTCGAAGATAATTCGGCGGATATGGTGACTAAGCAGTTGATGCAGTCCCAGTTTTCGCTCACCTATGCCGATGGGGCGGGGGTGGGGATGACTCTCTACTCAGGGAGCCACAGTGTTGAGCGGGGTAGTTTTAAGGTGGAAATGGTTGATGGCGGCCTTGAGGTACATTATGCTGTGGGTAACTTTGCCCGAACTTACCTGTTTCCCGCCGCAGCACCGGAAGCGCGGATGCTTACGTTTTTGGAAAAGATAGAACGGAGCGACCGGCGTAAGGTTGAAGCCAGTTACCGCCTCTACGACATCAATAATCTCCGCGCCGCCGATGACAAGAATGCACTGTTGACGCAATATCCGGATCTTGCCAAGTCCAAGGTCTATGTTCTTCGTGACAATACCCAGGAGTATATGAAAGATCAGATCGAAGAATTTTTTGTCGGCGCAGGTTATACCTACGATGATTTTCTTCTGGATACGGCGCGTTTTGTTTCCTCCGACGGCCCCGAAAAACCAGCCTTCAATGTAACCATTCGTTACGAGCTTGAGGGAAGCTCCCTCGTGGTGAGTGTTCCCTTTGATAAGATAGTCTATCGCTCATCCTATCCTATAACCTCTTTGGCTCTTTTGCCGTTTATGGGATCCGGTAGTGTTGATGATGAGGGCTATCTTTTGGTGCCGGATGGAAGCGGCGCGCTCATTAACTTTAACAACGGCAAGCATAACCAGATCGCCTACAATAACAATGTCTACGGCTGGGACGAGGCAATGCCCCGGGACGCGGTGATAAGTGATAACAAGGCGGCGTATCCCGTATTCGGTGTGGAGAAAAACGGAGCCTCTCTTGTATGCATAATCGAAGAAGGCGCCTCCTACGCCGCCGTCAGGGCCGATGTTTCCGGCAGAACCAGTTCATGGAACAATGTCTATGCCCAATTCGACATGGTCCATGGCGCTCAGATGGACATCTCCGGAAAGTCCGATCGCGCGGTCTATCTCTACGAAACAACGCTGCCGGCCGGTGAAGGTATAACCGAGCGTTTTACCCCCGTAAAATCCGGCTATGTGGCTATGGCGGAGGAATATCGCCGGTATCTCGTACAAAAATACCCTCATTTAGGAACGGATGCCGCAGATAAGGCCGGCGGCGCCGTGCCTTTTGCCGTGGAAATTGTCGGAGCGGTAAACAAAACCCAGCACCGCCTGGGCTTCCCCCTTGACCTTCCCCTCAAGCTTACGTCCTACAAAGAAGCGGGGGCCATGGTCCGGGACTTTGCGGGTTTCGGCTGGGAGAATGTTCAGGTAAAATTGACCGGCTGGTTTAACCGCAGTGTTGATCATTCGGTGCCGTCAAAAATAAAGCTAATTAACGAGCTGGGGAGCAAAAAAGACTTTATAAACCTGGTAAAAATAACCGGACAAAACGGGTACGAACTTTTTCCCGAGGCCGATTTTCTTTTTATGAAGGACAACAGCGCCTTTGACGGATTTAGTCTCTACCGGGATGCGGCCCGTTACGTGAGCCGTGAACGAATAGAAACCTACCCCTATAGCTTTGTCTGGTTTGGTGAAAGGTTCCAGTGGGGAAAACTAAGTTACCTTGCCCGTCCCGCGTACCAGATGGCCCTCATCGATGGTTTTGTAAAAAAATCCGGCAAACTGGGCGCCCATAACATTGCTTTTAGAACGATCGGCGCAAAACTTGCCGGAGACTACAACGAGAAACGGCGCGTAAGCCGCGAAGCATCCATGAAAATGCAGCAGGAAAAGCTTGCAGGTTTGCGGCAGTCCGGCGCCGGGACCCTCGTGAATAGCGGTTTCGCCTATGCCGCGCCTTACGCATCTTTTATTACCGACATGGCTCTGGATGATCAGGGCTTCGGCATAACCGATGTTTCGGTGCCGTTTTACGCTATTGCCCTCCACGGCCTTGTGCCCTACTCAGGCCCTGCGATAAACCTGGCCGAGGATTACACAAAAAATCTCTTAAAGACGATTGAGAGCGGAGCGGGGCTGTACTTCAGTTTTATGACGGAAGAAACCGCCCTTTTGCAGGAAACAAAATTCAGGCAGTTTTACGCCAACGAATACGGTAAGTGGGCTTCCGATGCCGATGCCCTGTACCAAAAGTTTAAGGCAAATTTCAGAGGCCTCTACAACCAGCGCATAACAAACCATGAAATTCGGGCGCCTGGAATAACCCTCACGGAATATGCTGACGGAACAAAGGTTTTCGTGAATATGAGTCAAAAGCCCTGGGAGCAGGACGGCATCCGCGTGGGGGCACAGGATTTTACGGTAGTCCGCAGGGAATAGGGGAGGAGTGGGGGAAAATGTACATCGTCAAAAAGCACAACAAATACACGCTCACGCTGGAAGGTAAAAACGCGGTTGCGGGTTATCTCTACCTGCTCCCCTTTATAATCGGCTTCCTCTCTTTTATGTTTTTCCCCATCCTGGAATCGCTGCGCATGGTGTTTAGCGAGGTGAATATTGACACGGTAAAGCACGGGTTCTCGATGAAATTTACCGGTTTGGAAAATCTCAAGCGGGTGTTCCTTGTGGATCCGGAATTTAACCGCCTCCTCACCGAAGAAATCGGGCGTATGCTGCTCATCGTTCCCGCGGTGATCATTTTCAGCCTCTTTGTGGCGCTGATATTGAACCAGGAGTTCCGGGCCAGGGGGCTCGTGCGGGCAATCTTCTTTCTGCCTGTGATCCTCTCCTCCGGCGTGATGATAGGACTGGAAACAAACAATTCTCTTTTAAGCGGCATGGCGGAGGTTATAAATGAAGGCAACGCCATGAAGTCGTCGATCACCGGCGTTCTTGAGGACATACTCATCACCGAAGGAGCGGCGAGCGATTTTATGACGTATATATTCGACATCGTGAATCAGATTTACAGCATCGCCATGTCGTCGGGCATACAGATAATTATTTTTCTTTCCGCCCTGCAAACAATTCCGGCCAGTATGTTCGAGGCCGCCAAAATCGAAGGCGCTACCGGTTGGGAATGTTTCTGGAAGATCACCTTCCCCATGGTCAGTTCTCTGGTACTCGTCAACATTGTGTATAGTGTGGTAGACTACTTTATCAGAACCGATAACCGTGTCATGGAAAAAATAAACATCACCCTTATGCGGCGTATGGAATACGGTTTTTCCACGGCCATGGCCTGGGTCTATTTTCTGGCAGTGATCGTGATAATCGGTATCGTGGGCGCTTTTATTTCACGGAGAATTTATTACTATGAATAAATTTAGCGGCTTTTGGGAACGTAACCGTATATCGGGAGGCTACCTCCTCAAGAAAACCGGCGGAGATTTATTCTATAAACTCTGCCGCGCCATATTGCTTTTTGGGCTCTGCTTTTTAATTTTACAGCCCCTTCTTAATAAACTCAGCGTTAGTTTTATGGAACAGCGGGACCTCTACGACGGCACCGTGATAAGTATTCCCCGCCACTTTACCCTTTCAAACTATGCCCTCGCAGGCCGGCTCCTTTCTTTCTGGCCTTCGTTCCTTCAAACCCTGGGCATTGTGATCACGAGTTCAGTCCTGCAAATCACCGCGTGTACATTAGCGGGTTACGGTTTCGCCCGGTATAAGTTCCCCTTGAAAAATTTCTGGTTTCTGTGCGTCATGCTGATTATTGTGGTGCCGCCGCAGACGATCATGGCATCGTTGTACCTTAACTTCCGCTTTTTTGATGTTTTTGGTATCATTCGTTTAATAAAAGGCGAAGGTGCAAATATGCTGAACAGTGTTGCAGGTTTTTGGTTACTCTCCGCCACAGGCATGGGCCTTAAAAGCGGGCTCTACATCTTTATGCTCAGGCAGTATTTCCGGGGTGTGCCCAAGGAGCTTGAGGAGGCGGCCTATGTGGACGGCTGCGGCAGATTCAAAACCTTTGTCCTCCTCATGCTTCCCGATGCGGCGCCTATCCTTACTTCGTGTTTCCTGTTTTCTTTTGTGTGGCAGTGGACGGACTCTTTCTACTCGACTCTGTTTCTGACTAATTACAATATGCTTTCCAGCGGACTGGGCGGCCTTGCCGATCGCCTTTCCGAATGGTGGGCGGTGGTGAACGGCAGCAATGCAAGCGCAGGGTCGGTAGCGCCGGTGGGGTACACGCAGGCTATCATCGCAACAGGAATGTTGATGTGCCTTGCCCCGCTTATTTTGCTTTACCTCGCGGCGCAGAAAGCCTTTGTTGAAAGCCTGAGCCAGACAGGGATCAAGATGTAATTTATAATGGTTTCAATGCGGCATGACCGCTTGAGATAATATTATTTTTTTATGGAGGCATTTGTTATGTTAAAGAAGAAAAGGTTGATGGGATTTATCCCGCTCGTACTGATGATGGCCTTTCCCGTGTGGGGAGGCGGCAGTAAACAGGGGGCCGATCTTAAAGGTCAGGACATCGTTATCGGTAACTGGTGGTCCGACTGGGATGTAAGTACCCGGACGGCAAACAGTGACGCCGAAGAAAAGCTCATTGCATATCGCGCAAAAATACAAAAAGATCAGGGCTTCAAAATCCGCGAAAAAAATATCAGCAGTTGGGATCAAATGTCGCAAATTGCGGTAACCTCCACCATGACGGGGAAACCTGCGGCAAATGTCTTTGTGTTGCAGCCAAACTGGGCAATGACCTTGTACAATCAAAAACTTCTTTTTCCGATCGGCGACAGCAAGTCCGTCAACTTTTCATCGGCAAAGCCGGTGGAATGGAATCAGGATGTTACGAAAGCTTTTACCTTTGACGGCAAAGCCTACGCCTTTTCCATCGGTTACGGGAGCAGCCAGCACGCCAATGGGGTATTTTTCAATAAACGGCTCTTTCGGGAAGCAGGCCTTGATCCGAATCTCCCCTACGATATGCAGAAAGCCGGAACATGGAACTGGACCGCTTTCATCGATCTCGCTAAAAAACTTACCCGCGATGTAAACAACGACGGCAGAATCGACACCTACGCCATGACTGCGGATTTATCCACTGAAATTCTGGATGCGGTTGTTGCCAGTAACGGCGCCAACTACATAGACAAAGACAGCACCGGCAAATTTGTCAATGCCACGAACCGGCCGGAATTCCTCCAGGCTCTGCAATTCGCCGTAAGGCTTAATACCGAGGGTGTGCTTATGCCCAGGCCGGAAAACTCCAACTGGGACTGGTATAAGCCTGCATTCCATGACGGCAAAGTGGCGATGATGGTAACCCAGCAGTATGTCGCCCAGGAACTCCGTGATATGACCGATGACTGGGGCTTTGTGCTCTTTCCCAAAGGCCCCAATGCCAAGGATTACCGCTACAGCTCCGATGAAAATGTGATGGTCATTCCCAACACCTATTCCGCCGCCGAAGTGGACAAGATCCTCTACGCGGTACAGTTGTGGTATACCCCTGTTGATGACGATCCCGATGCATGGAAGGACGACCAATATAGTGTTTATCGTGATGCCCGGGCAGTGGACGAAACCTTGACGATGATCCGCAACCCCAAGTACGGCTCCACGAAATACTATGTCTTTATCCCCGGCCTGGAACGTGGTGACATTGCCTGGAATATGTGGTATTGGGAAGGTGATCCTGCCCAGCTTGTTGAATCGGTGTCCCAAGCCTGGAACGCCCTGATTAACGATGCCAACGGGATTAAGTAATATTCTCTGTTAAACAGGATGCGGTTCCGCATCCTGTTTAATGGCCTTACATCGCTTTCTGCCGGATCCAGTCAAGCCGTTCAAAGGCAAAGTCTGCGGGGACACTGCAATCGGCGCCCAGGAGTATCCCCTGCTTACCCGCTCCGGCGATGAGCTCCTCGGTAATTCTTTCGACTTCTGCCCGGGAACCCCGGTAAAGGGGGGAATCTTTGGTATTGGCAAATCCACCGATAATTGCGGCGCCGCCGAAGATCCTCTTGCACTCCAGGAGGCTTACCCCTTCCACATTTACCGCCACACTGTATGCCTTAGCCGGATAGCCCGTCCACGCCTCAAGGTGATTTTTGCAGCCCTCAAAGCCGCAGATATGCAGGATATTATTCCCGTCGGCTCCGTTGGCCGCCCGGTTGGCCGCATCCAGCACGAAACGGTCGGCGGGGCTGACAATAGAATGATATTCTTCATCGCTGATCCGGGAAATATCGGGATTTTGGACACTTAAATAGATTCCATCGGCTCCTCCGGCCTTGATTACCTGTTCCGCCTGCAGGGCGATTCCCCGGGCCATCCGCAAAAGGACGGCAGAGGTCTTTTCCGGGGCGGTTTTCAGCCATTCTATCACCCTTTCCTGACCGGCGAGGTGTTTCAGCACCGTCAAGGGGCCGAAGACATTATAAAAATACATGGTATCAGGCTGCAGGGCGGTAACCCGCTTTACCAGGGCGATTTGCCCCTGAATCCACGGATGATCGATACTTAGGGGCTGGAGCCGCTCAAAATCATCCAGGTTACGGATTAGGGGCGCCTGTTCATCCCCCGCCGGGTAGCCGAAATAACCATCGCTCATGATCTTGATAAAATCCGGCTGTACTGCCGCGCAATACCGGCGGTGACCGTCAACATTCCGCTCGATTAGCTCAGGTCTGGCAAGGCCCTGTCTTTTTTCCTCTTCGCTGACAAAATGAAACCAAAAACTTACCGGCACCCGATCTACAGGGCGGTTATTCAGCGCATTTAATACTAATTCCCGTTTATTCATGGTTTTATTCTACCACGAATAACACCGCGTGGAAAGGAGATTAATCGCGGGCTATTGACACAAGGCCCTTCGTTTCTTAGTCTATTATCGATGATAATTTATGATGCGCTTCCATCTTATCCGATGAGTGAGTACGGTATCACCATCCCCATGTCCGGAAATCGCCGGGAATCGATCCTCTGTTCCCTGGATGAACATAAATCGCCTATCCCCCGACGGAGCTGGGGCGAGGCGGCCTCCCTCCTGGGTCTGGACGACAAGACCGTGATCACCCAGGCGGATCTGGAGAGGGTCCACGATCCTGCCTATATCGGGAGGATATTGGATCCGTCCCCGGGGAAGGAAGTCCTCGTTAAGCTGATCATGGAGTCCCTGGAACTTGTCAACGAAGACGGCACTTACAACCGCTATGAACCGAAAAAGGCCGTCCGGCCCCTCCGGGAACTGGCGGAATCCCAGATATACCGTTGCACGGGAACCTACCTGGCCTTAAAAATTGCCCTGGAGCGCCGGGGAGAAGGGCCGTATAAGGATTTTTGTTTCTGCCTGGGCGGCGGTTCCCACCATCCCCGCTACGATATGCCTTCGGGTTTCGGTGTCTTAAACGATCCGGTTATCGGGGTCCGCAAGATCATGGCCGAGGGAAAAGCTTCTTTTGTGTGGATAATCGACGTGGATGCCCACAAGGGGGATGGCACTGCGGAACTTATCCGCTTTTCCCGGAACCGGGGGGAGACTTTTTCAGGGAAAACACCTGAGGTCTTTACCCTTTCGGCCCACATGGCTTCCGGCTGGCCTTTGGACGAGGAGTCCCTGGCGAAGGCAATACCAGGCCGGGCGCCCCTATTAGAATCCGACATCGACATTCCCATCGCCGCCGGGGAAGAAAACGTTTACAACGAGCGTCTTTTGCAGGGGCTTTTGGAGATGGAGGCCCGCTCCCTTCCCAGAAAGCCCGATCTGGCCCTGGTGGTGGACGGGGCGGATGTCTACGAAAAAGACGGCCTTCCCTCTACCTCCTGCCTTGCATTGACCCTGGAACAAATGCTGGAACGGGATCATCTGATACTGTCGTTTTTACAGGAGCGGGGTATCCCCTCGGGATGGATCATGGCGGGGGGCTACGGGCCTCGTGCCTGGGAGCCCACCGCCAATTTCCTTAACTCACTCTAATACAGTTACTTGAAGTACCAGGTCTCCACATTGGGGAACCATTCAACGCTGATGGGGGCATAACCCACCAGTTTGGGATTCACCGCATAACCCTGGGATTTAATATAGATCACCGACAGGTACTGCTGATCGTTGACAAACCTTGCCCAGGCACCCCAGTTGGCCACGGCTTCCGCGTCCGTACCGGAGTTGAGGGCCGCATTAAAGAGCCGGGTCTCCTCGGCCGTTTCATACCGGGAAAGCCAGCGGAGTCCCCCGGCGGTTCCCGGATTGGGCCGGTAGGATGCGCCCATAAAGGCCAGTTGGAAGGGATCGGTACCGCTCCGCAGGATGCCTAACACGGTGTTGAAGTCCGACCCGATGATCTCAAGGTCAACCCCCGCCAGCTTAAGCTGGGCCTGTACCAGCACGGCCAGTTCCGTGTCATCCACATTGTCGTACCGGAGGGTCAGCTTTAAGGGCTGGCCGTTCTTCCGGAGGATGCCGTCACTGCCTGTATCCGTCCAGCCGGCCAGGGCAAAGAGCCGTTTGGCTTCCGCCACATTATAAGTATATTTGTTCAGGTCCTTGGGGAACACCGGCTGGGAAGGCGCCATCAGGGTCTCCGACAAAACCGCATGACCGGGCTCAATGGCCTGTACGATGGCCGGCCGGTTCAGGGCGGTATAAATCGCCTTACGAACATTCACATCGGCCAGCAGGGGCTCCTGGAAGTTGTAGGCCAGATAGTACCCCATGATCTCCTTAATTTCCGCAAAGGCAATGCCCTTATCGGTGTAAGGCTTCAGATCATTCGGTTTCCACGATGCAATCCGGGCGATGTCCAGATCCCCGTTGAGGATCTCTACCTGCCGGGTATCGGGATTGGACACTTTAAGGACGAAATTCTTGATCTTGGGAGCGCCTTTAAAGTAAGCTTCGTTGGCCACCAGACGGACAAACTGATCCGGCACAAACTCGGTGAGCTTGTAAGGGCCCGTCCCCACCGGATGCCGCAGCAGGTCTACCGCGTCAAGCCAGCCTTCCACAGGAACCTTTTCCCAGATATGCTTGGCAAAGACTCCCTGGTTGACGAATTTTGCCAGGGCATCCCGGTAGGGCCCGTCGAAGGTGAAACTGACCGTATAAGGATCGACAACCTTGATCCCTTCCACGTGGGCAGTCTTGCCGCTGTAGTAATCCTGATACCCCAGGAGCTTCGTGGCAAACTCATCGCTCCCCCGGACAAATTTTCCATGGGCGGTGGTTTCGTAGGTAAAAGCCACATCCTCGGCGGTGAGGGGCTGCCCGTCGGTCCATTTGACATCTTTCCGCAGCTTGAAGGTCAGGACCTTCGCATCCGGGGAAAAGGTGTAACTCTCCGCCAGATCGGGAACGTAGTTCATGGAAGCGTCGAGCGTTACCAGCCGGTTAAAGACCAGGAGGCACACTTCCCGGTCAAAATTCGAGGTTTCCACCGTGGGGTGAAAAACCCCCTGGGGCGCGAGGTTCTGGCCATAGATCAGGGTGTCCTTGGCTGCTTCCTTCCGAGCCGCTCCACCCCCCGCCATAAGGCCGGCGCTCAGGGCGGCCAGCATGACGGTCAACAAAATTCCTTTCTTCATCATCCTTCTCCTTAATAAAAATATCGTTTTACTATGATATATTTTTCCTTTCATGTCAAGGCCTTTACAATAAATCTTCAAAACCGGTATACTAGACTTACATGAGTATCCTTAGTCCCGGTCCGGTCCGGAATTTCACTCTGGATGAATTTGAAGGGCCCCTGGATCTGCTTCTCTTTCTGATCAAGAAAAATGAAGTCAACATCTACGATATTCCCGTGGCCCAAATCACCGAGCAATACCTCGGTTACCTGGCCTATGCCGCAAAACTGGACCTGGACGACGTGACCGAATTCTATGCCCTGGCATCGACCCTGCTCTACATCAAATCCCGGATGCTGCTCCCCGCGGAACTGGCCATGGATGATGACGAGGAAGATCCCCGGCAAGAACTGGTGGAAAAACTCATTGAGTATCAAAAATTCAAAAAACTTTCGGAGCTGATGGAGGAGAAGGAAAAAGAAACCGAGTGGGTCATCGAACGGAAAAAGCTCCAGCGGACACTGCCTTTTGTGGATGACGATCTCTGGCAGCAGATGGATATTTGGGACCTTTTAAAAAGTTTTTCCCAGCTCATGCCCAACATCAGCGGGGAACGGATAATCGATCTGTATGAGGAAGTTTCGGTAAACGAAAAGATCGCCCTGTTGACAGAGCTCCTTGAAAACCGGGGCGAATGCAGCTTTTTCGATCTGGTGGTGAGAAAAGACTCGATGATGAGCAAAATTTGCGCCTTTTTGGCGATTCTGGAGGCGGTAAAACTTAAAATGATCATCGTTCTTCAAAACCGTATGTTCGGGGACATCGTCTTGCGGCCCCGGGAACCGGTGCTTGTGGAAAAAACGGAAAATCCGGAAGCAGGGGAGGCTGTCCTTGGATAAAGAAGCGGCGCTTATCGAAGCTATTCTCTATTTGGAATCAGATCCTTTGGATGAGGCAAGTCTGATGCGTATCTCGGGCCTGTCAAAAGAGGTGATCACCCAGGCGCTGGAAGTCCTGGAGGAGCGGCTGGCCAGGGAAGAATCGGGACTGGAACTTTCCCGCATAGGCGGCGGGATCATGATCTCTCCCAAAAAAGAATACTGGGAGAACCTCCGGGACCGCTACGGCAAAAAAAATGAAGGCCGCCTGTCACGGGCCGCCATGGAGACCCTCTCCATCATCGCCTATTCCCAGCCCATAACCCGCAGCGAGATAAAGGCTATCCGGGGGCCGGACCCGGACACCATGATCCGGTTCCTCATGGAAAAGGACCTTGTCCGGGAGCTGGGCAAAAAAGATGTGCCGGGAAAGCCGGTGCAATACGGTACCACCAAGGAATTCCTCAAAATATTCCGGCTGGGAAGCATCGCCGATCTTCCCAAATTAAATGAAAGGGAGAGCGAGCGGTTTGAGCTTGAATGAAGCCGAAGGATTACGTTTGCAGGTCTATCTGGCCCATGCCGGGGCCGCCTCCCGCCGCTCCTCGGAAAAGCTTATCGCCGCGGGCCGGGTGGCGGTGAACGGGAAAACCGTCACCGCCATGGGGGAAAAGGTTCTGCCCGGCGACACGGTAACGCTGGACGGCAAGCCCCTGGAAGCCGAGGGCCGTTTCCACTATTTGGCCCTGCACAAGCCCCCGGAGTACCTCTGCAGCGCCTTTGACCCCCAGGGGCGGCCCTTAGCCAGGGAACTTTTGCCCCAGGACATCCGGGAACGGCTTTATTCCGTGGGCCGTCTGGATTTTCGGTCTGCGGGGCTCATCATTTTTACGAATGACGGGGATTTTACCGCCAAGGTGAGCCATCCCTCAGCGGGAATCGAGAAGGAATACTATGTGGAGGCCTCCGGGTCTATCCCCGATCAGGTGATCGAGGAGTTTCAGCGGGGCCTTATGGTGGAGGATGTCCTCTACAGGGCTCTGAAAGTGGAAAGAACAGGGCGTAAAGCCTTAAGGGTAGTGCTGGTGGAGGGCAAAAACCGGGAAATCCGCCGGGTTTTCTCCCATTTTCACCTGCACCCCCTGGTATTAAAACGAATTCGCATCGGCGACGTCCTTTTGGGGGACTTGCCCGAGGGGCAAAGCCGTCCCTTGACGGAGCCTGAAAAAAGAGCGCTTTTAGGAGGATAATCATGGTAATAGCCATTGACGGACCCGCGGGGACCGGAAAAAGCACCATCGCAAAACTTTTAGCCCAGGGATTAGGTTATACCTTTATCAATTCCGGTAGTTTTTACCGGGCCATCACCCTTGGTTGTCTCCGGCAGGGCGCCCCTACTGACCAGGGCCATATCGACCAAGATGCGGCGCTGGCCTTTGCCAGGACCGCCTCCTTCAATTACCGTGACGGGGAACTGTGTTTGGGGGACGAAAAGGTGGAAAACCTCCTCCACACCGATGAAATCGACAAATATGTGGCCCCTTTGTCGGCCATTGTCCCCATCCGCCATGTGGTAAACGACCATATCCGGCGAATTTCAAAGAATTTAGACATCGTCATCGAGGGCCGGGACATGACCACCGTGGTTTTCCCCGATGCCGAATACCGTTTTTATCTGGATGCATCGGTGGAAGCCCGGGCGGAACGGCGTTTCAGGCAGGGGGTTTCGGGTCTCAGCTTTGAGGAGATTCGGGAATCCATCCTTAAAAGGGACGAGATTGATCGGAACAAAGAGGAGGGCAGCTTAAAAATCGCCCCCGGAGTTATAGTTTTTGATACATCACCCTTGACGATAAATCAAGTTTATGGCAAATTAAGAGAGACTATACTGAAAGAAGGAAAAACCATGGCAGAGAAGGAAGTGTATTCGGACACAAATCCGATGGGCAGCGCCCCGGCGGATGAGGCAGGCGGAGCCGTAAATACCGCTGAAAACATCCAGACCCAATTACAGGAAGAATACCTCAAGTCATTGGAGCAACTGGAAGAGGGCCAACTGGTCGACGGTTTGGTGATCCAGGTCGCTCAGGATCAGGTATTTATCAACATCGGCTACAAGTCCGAGGGTAAAATCCCCCTGGCGGAATTTACCGAGATCCCCAAAGAGGGGGATACGGTGTCGGTAATCCTCGTTTCCAAGGAAAACAAATACGGGGAAGTGATCGTTTCCAAGCAAAAGGCGGACCAGAAGATCTTCTGGAAAAATCTCCGTCAGGCTTTTCAGGATCATACTCCGGTGGAAGGCACAATCGAAAAGCTCGTCAAGGGCGGCTACGATGTGGACCTCGGCGCCGGGGCTCATGCGTTCCTGCCCATCAGCCAGAGCGATTCGCAAAAGGTTGACAAGCCGGAGAAATTCCTGGGCCTCAAATGCCTTATGTATGTGGAACGGCTTTACTCCGATGGCAAACAGAACATCGTGGTGAACCGCCGCAAGTATCTGGACGAGGCGGTGGAACAGAAGCGGAATTCATTTTTTGAAAAAACCGTCATCGGTTCCGACGTTACCGGTGCGGTCAAGAGCTTTACCTCCTTTGGGGCCTTTGTGGACCTGGGCGGTTTCGACGGCCTCCTCCACATCAACGACATGAGCTGGGGCCACGTAACCCGTCCCCGGGACTTTGTCAAAAAAGGTCAGGAAATTCACCTCAAAGTGATCCGCATAGATCCGGCGGAAAAACGGATCAACCTTTCCCTTAAACATTTTACCGACGATCCCTGGGTTCATTTTGAAGACAAATATCATGTCAACGATATTGTCAAAGGCAAAGTCACCAAGCTTACCGACTTTGGCGCCTTCATTGAGCTGGAAGAGGGTATTGAAGGGCTGGCCCACATATCCGAATTTTCCTGGGTCAGAAAAGTTCAAAAGCCCGGCAATGTGCTATCCATCGGCGACGAAACAGAGTGCATGATCCTGGGCTACGATCTTCAGGCGGGCCGTGTGTCCCTGGGCCTTAAACAGGTTACCGCCAATCCCTGGAACGAAATCGAGGATAAATACCCCGTGGGCACCCGGCTCCGGCGAAAAATTGTCAAGATCACCAACGCCGGCGCCTTTATCGAACTGGAGGAGGGCATAGACGGCTTCCTCCATGGGGATGATATTTCCTGGACCAAACGGGTCAAACATCCGGGCAGCGAACTGCAGATGGGCGAGGAAATCGAAATCATGGTGATCTCCGTGGACAAGGAAACCCACAGCATCAGGCTGGGGATCAAACAGCTCTCCGAAGATCCCTGGCAGAATTTCTCCAAAACCTACAGGCCGGGAAGCCCCGTGGAAGGGGAGGTGTCCTCGATCACCGAATTCGGCATCTTTGTAAAAGTGCCCGGCGGCATTGAGGGGCTGATCCACAAGACCAATCTGGTGGAAAACCGCGACGACGATCCCGACGAAGCCCTGAAAAAATACAAGGTGGGGGATCCTATCAAGGCGGTGGTGCTGGAGCTGCAGGGCGACAAGCAGAAACTGTCCTTCTCTATCAAGGACTATCAGAAAAAAGTCCAGCGGGAAGAACTTTCCCGTTATATGGCGGCGGAGGAATCGGATGGTTCCACCTTTACTTTGGGGGACCTTTTAAAGCCGGAGAATGGGTAATGCCGGTCCGCCGGCCGCATTGCTATGCTGTCCACCGTAGATGTCCGGAAATTTAATACCCTCATCGAAATCAACACCCTCATAAATTCACATTATGATGATGCCAGGGTTCTGCTCACGCAAATTGTCGATTCGGCGGCCCGCCTCTGCGAAGCCGGGGCATCGAGTCTGCTCCTCCTGGACAAGCAAAAAAAGGAGCTTCATTTTGAGCTGGCCTTTGGAACCAAGGGCGCCGAGGTAAAAAAGTTTACCCTGAAAAGCAACGAGGGCATCGCCGGCTGGGTAACTAAACACAACAAATCCATCATCATCAACGATGTAAAATCCGATAAACGCCATCAGACGGATATTCCCAAACGCATAGGCTATGCCTGCGAAACCATGCTGGCGGTCCCCATGCGGATCAAAGATGAATGTATCGGGGTGATAGAGCTGCTCAACAAAAAGGGAAAAAACGGCTTTACCCAGGACGATTTGGAATGGCTGGAAATTTTTGCCAACCAGGCCGCCCTGGCGCTGGTGAACGCCCGCAGCATAGAACAGGCCCGGAACAGAATCGAGCTTTTACAGGACGAGATAAAAAACGAGCGGGGTTATCATGAGCTGGTGGCCAAAAGCCCGGTTATTCTGGAAAAACTTGAAATCATAGACCGGGTGGCCCGGACCGATTCATCGGTGCTGATTTTGGGCGAAAGCGGGGTAGGGAAGGAGCTTTTCGCCGAACAGATACACATCCGCAGTAAACGGAACAAAGCCCCTTTTGTGCGGATAAACTGCGCCGCCCTCCCCGAAGGTCTTTTGGAAAGCGAACTTTTCGGCCATGTAAAAGGGGCCTTTACCAGCGCCGTGGCCAACCGCCGGGGCCGTTTTGAACTGGCCAACGGGGGAACGATCTTTCTCGACGAAATCGGCGATATGCCCCTTTCATTACAGGCAAAACTCCTGCGGGTGATCCAGGAACGGACCTTTGAAAAAGTCGGTTCCGAAACTTCAATTATGGTGGATGTGCGTATATTAGCGGCCACTAACAAAGACATTGAAGACATGGTCGAACGGGGGGAATTCCGCAGCGATCTTTACTATCGCCTCAATGTGCTGCCCCTCTACATCCCCCCCCTCAGGCAGCGGCCCGAGGACATCCCGGAACTGGCGGCCTTCTTCCTCCGGAAATACATAAAGGAAACAAAAAAAAACTACGAAGGATTTTCCTCCGCCGCCATGAATGCCATGCTTTCATATCTGTGGCCCGGAAACGTCCGGGAACTGGAAAACTGTGTGGAGCGGGCCTGTACCATAGGCAAAGACCCGTGGATCGGGGAGGAGGATCTTTTTCTTAAGGGCTCCCGCAAAGATGAAGGGGCGGGGGAGGGGAACCGGAATCTCAAAGAAGCCCTCAACGCATTTAAAGCCCATTATATTACAAAGAATCTGGAAGAAAATAACTGGAATCAAACAAATACCGCCCGGGCTCTGGATATACAAAGAACCTATTTATCCCGGCTGATTAAAGACCTTAACATAATAATTCCCAAGGAGTGATGAGGATGGCAACTATTTCCGAAGAACCTGAAAAAGGTGAAAAAAACGAAAGAAACGCGAATGACAATTTCAGTGAGGCCCTGAATAATTTTATCCAGCGGAACCGGAGAACGATTGTGTTGACGGCGGCGCTGATCCTTGTCATTCTGGGCGGCGCTATCGCGGGTCTTGCCATTGCCGATGGCCTGCGGACAAGGGCTCTGGCCCAGGCGGAAGATCTCAACCGTCGGTACGAAACCCTGTCTCAGGATATAAAAACCCCCGAAAAACAAAGCGACGTTGAGACCCTCCTGAAAGATCTTACCGATTTTGGTGATAAACATTCCGGTTATGCCGGGGCCCGGGCCTATTCCATTGCCGCCGAAATCCATGCGGAAAAGGAAAACTGGTCCGCCGCAGAGGCTTCCTGGAGGGCCGCCGCCAGGGCCGCAGGGAAAATCTACCTGGCCCCGGTATCGCTCTTTAACGCCGCGGCCGCCGCAGAAGAGCAGGGGAACACCGCCGACGCCATAGAGCTTTACACCCAATGCCTTACCTACAGCGACATTTTCCCCGCCGCCCCAAGGGCGCAATTCGCCATAGGCCGCCTTCGGGAAGAGGCGGGAGACAAGGCCGCCGCCGTGGAGGCCTACAACGAGGTCCTTAACCGCTGGCCCGATTATACCGTCTGGACAAACCTGGCCCAAAGCCGGATCATCGCCCTCGACCTGCCGAAGCCTTGAAGAAAATAATTTGCCGCCGCGCCGCGGCGGCAGCAGTTTTTCTTTTAACAATGGTCATTCTTATGGCCACGGCCTGCGGCATAGACGATTATCCCTACCTTGAATCCATATCCTCCGGAAATGTGGCCATGACCTTTAGTGATAGGGCCATCGTCTACCTGAACAATCCGAATCCTCTGTATTTCCGCCGTTTTTCGATTTATTACCGTATTTATGTAAGCGATATTTCTCTAACGACCATAAATACCGGAAATATGCAGTCCGTTAATCCCAGCCTGTATTCCGACTATACCTATTTCGATCAATACATTACCTCCACAAGCAGGATGAATACCAATTTTGACAACCTGTTCAGGCAGAGGAATTTTCGTCTTCTGGCCTTGGAAGGGGCGGATATAGAAAGTTATTTGGACAGCGGGGCAGTGGGAGGGACACTCGTCATCGAATTTCCTACTTCAGACGGAAGTATTCCCTTTATGAATCTCAGTGGCAATCCTAATCGTATTTTACTGCGGAACAACATTGGGTTCAGCCCCCGGCCAACGGATCGCCGTTTTAGTAATACCCCGGATTTGTATCTTGATGATAATCTCACAAACACCATCAATGCCGATGTGGCAAACAAAAGCGGCATTCCTCCATCCCCCCGGCATACCTACGCCTCCATGTATATTCTGGCCGCCGGTGTCAACACCGCCAATTCCTCCTATGCGCCGATTTACAGCGTCCCAACGTTCATTGGGGTTTTCCGTCTGCCTGACTAATTCATTTTATGTTCCGCATTAAAAACACGGTTTGTTCTGTTCATGTCTGCATTTTGCCGTGCCAACATCCGCACATTGATAACAAATCTCATTAGGCATTTCTCCGGTTTCAAAAAAGCGATGTATGTTTCCCAATGTTGTATCAGAAATACCAGTCAACGCTTCGTCCGTAAGAAACGCCTGATGACCTGTTATTATCACATTTGGAAAAGTAAGCAAACGTGCCAGCACATCATCTTCTAACACTTCACCGGACCAGTCTTCAAAAAAGTAAAGCTCCTCCTCTTCATAAACATCAAGCCCCGCGCCTCCGATGATTTTGTGTTTTAATGCCTTAACCAGAGCCTGTGTATCAATGAGTGCACCGCGTCCGGTATTGATAATGATCGCGTCCTTTTTCATTAACGCAATAGTTTTGTCGTTTATGATATGAAAGGTATCGGCGCTTAACGGCGCATGAAGGCTTATAACATCTGATTTTGTGCAGAGTTCATCAAAACTTGTATATTCAGCGTTAAGCGATGCGGCCCACGCTGTATCAGGAAATTTATCATAGAGCAGGATACGCATACCGATGCCGCGCAGAATGGCCGCCGTAATTTTCCCTATTTTCCCCGTACCGGCAATTCCCGCAGTTTTTCCGGACAAATTCCGCCCTGTTAAGCCATTCAACAGAAAATTCCCTTCACGAACCCGGTTATATGCCTTGTGAATTGAACGCGTAAGGCAGAACAGCAGTGCTACGGCGTGTTCAGCTACGGAGTTGGGAGAATAGGCGGGAACCCGGACAACGTGCAGTTTATTCCATATTGCTTTGAGGTCGATGTTATTATAACCCGCACATCGCATTGCGATAAGTTTTATTCCCGCTTCGGCAAGCCTTTCTGAGACTTCCGCGTTTATCGTATCATTCACAAACGCGCATACAACATCGGCGCCCTTTGCAAGAGAAACGGTCGCTGGATTTAAATGCACATCAAGATAACGTATTTGAAAGCCATATTTTTCATTGATTTTATCAAAATATGCTTTGTCATACGGCTTAGCATCAAAAAACGCTATAATTTTCATACTATTCCTATCCTCCATTTACAAGTACAAATGATATTTTATAATAATTTAAATATTCTTTATAAGAATCTTGTGCTGATAAACAAGTATCTATTAAATATCCCGGCGTTTTTTTATATTCTTTTAAACCCCGGTAATAATATAGTTTACGTTCTTCATCAATAATGAATGGTATAACATTATTCTTCAGACATTCTTTAAACATTATTAGTCTGCCTACCCTTCCATTTCCGTCCTGAAAAGGATGTATCTTTTCAAAATCGTGATGAAATGTTATAATGTCTTCGATTGTACAGGCCGTATGAATGCTCTTTTGCCGGTAATTCTCAAGAAGAGTATGCATTTCCTCCGATACTTTTTCCGGTAAGGTAGTTTCTATATCACCAACCATATTTTCAAGTTTTTTATACTCCCCTATATTAAACCAATCTTTTTGAGAATCGTATGTTCCCGTTTTTAATATTCTATGGTACTCTTTTATAATAGATTCATTTAAAGATTCTTTTGCCGTTTTTAATAAGTAACGAAAACAGGAAAAATGATTGATTGTTTCAACAATATCGTCAACATTTAATACTTTTCCTTTTTCAGAATCAACCGTATTTGTTTCATATATATACCTCGTCTGATCCAGAGATAATTGGCTGCCCTCAATACGATTTGAATTATAACATAATTTTATCTGGGTAATGTGATAAATGCCCCCTTTCAAACTCATATCCATCTCTTCTTTCAGCCTATCCAGCAACGGAGTATTTACCATGACTATTTCTTTCGGCTTTTTTCCATCCATTTTTTAATCATGGCATATTTTTTCAAGCAGGTCAAGAGTGTGAAAATCTTAAATTTTCCAATATGTCAAGTATTTTTATTCGGAAAGGGTATAAATCAATTTTTACTATGTTTTTAGACACCCTCGTTATGTGCAGTACGGGGGCACTCCATTATTTTTTTAATTTATATTTTATACTATAATCATCCCATATATATTCATTCCAAGCCAAATCCATATTTTCACTATCAACTATTTCAAGAATTTTAAATCTATTTTCAGTATATTCTACTGGAGCAAATGGTTTTTCAAAATTTACGGATATAGGAACTAAACACAAATGTACTATATCATTCTCAATTTCATTATAGCCAAAAATTGTAAATACATATCCCATATTTACATAAAATGAATACGATAGAATTTCATTAATCCCATCATTATTAAAATCTCCAACCGAAAGTAATTCACGACCTATTTTATCGCCGGATAATTTTTCCATTAATGTATCAGTATAATTATTAAGAAATGGACCATAACCACACAAATATTTTTTAACAATTTCTTGATTTCCATTAAAAGTATATAATTCATAAATATAGCCTTTGAGATTATCATTCCAACTTACAAGAAAACTCAATAATCCGGGAAAAAAATCTTTCACTTCAACAATATTTGATATATATTGTCGTTCATCAAACATATCCCTAAATTGTATTATTTTGTTTTTATAATATTCTATTGGATATACCATTTCCGTTTTATTTTTATTAATTTCAATGAATGATTGTACATAACTATTTTGTACAGTATTTTCTTCAATTGTTTTTTTATTGTTACAAGAGCAAACCAATAAAATACAAATTAATATCAATAATTTATTTTTCATAAAAACTATCCCTATTTTCTTTTCTTAAATATGTAATAATAGCAAAACGTAAAACAACCTCATATTTTTTACAGTACCATACTGAAAATATTTTGTCTAGTATTATTCATATTTCCAATCAGTTTAACCTGTATTTATTTACTACATTTCTCTTTTTTAAGATTATCCCAAAAAATGTCATATAATGTTTCGTTAATATTTTTATATACTTTTTTATCGTGCAGTATACTATGCATTTCAAATAATAATTTTATTCCATCATCAAATGTCTGTTTCTTTGATAAAAATATTTTGAAAATGTATTTTCACAAACAGGGGAGGCAGGCTTTGATTATGCAAATGGTAATGGCACATTTATAGACAGGAAGTAGGGGATGGAAATATAATTATTTTAAGAAAACATGAACAACGATTTTCAATCTATCCAAGTACTTGCCTCTATATAATAAAAATACAATTAGTGTATATACAAAACCAAATGTAGATCGTGGTGGACCAAAATATCGAACACCTGAATCACGAATAAAATTTAATTTTAATTTACCATAAACAGCCTATAAGACGTAATCCCAATAGAAGAGGGGATATTTAGGCTTTCAGCCCGCCAAAAACCCCATCCGCTCTACTAGCTATAATGTATATTCTGTCTGCTAATATATAAGGTATGAAAAATCACTTCCTTGCTTCTTACTTTTTTTCCTTTGTGCCCTTGCGGTTAAAAATTCTTAATTGTCCGGATACAACCCTTGGTAAACATCAAAATAGGATTCGCCGGTAGTTTCACCGGTGCCGCCGGGGGATCTGGCCAATACGGTGAGGCGCTCGGGAAGTTCCGGGAGGAAGGATAGCCGGTACTGTTTGTCATCGGTGGTTTTAACGGCATCCCGGGAATCGGGATCGGGATAATTTGGGCGGCGGTAGATTGAGCCCCAGAGCAATAAGGCCAGGGAATGTTTCTTGGCGCCAAAAGGTATGGTGATATTTTGAGCCCGGGTTATGATAATTCCATCGGGGAGTTTTTCGTTAAGGCGGCTCTGGAAATCCTCTGCGGGGATGTATTCGGCTACCTCTGTCAGGGCAATCTCTCCCCGGGAAACAATGCCCAGAGCCAGGGGCGCGGCTATTTCCAGCCTTGGCAGGGGGTTAAAGCCCTCGGAAAAAAGAACGGGCAGATTTGACCGGGTTATGGCCATGGAAAAAATCTCCATCAGCGATAAATGGGAATGAAATATTGCCGGGCCGGTCTTGGTAAAGGAAAACAGGATACGGTATGAGGGCGCCTTTAGGTGAGAATTTGGTTCGCCCTGTATGCTTTTTTGCACTAATTTAGTGTCCCTGGCTTGAGAAGTTACTTCATCTTGTATGTTATTTCGTACTATTGGGGGACTATTTTCTTGAGAATTTACTTCATGCTGTATGATATTTTGCACTATTTTAGTACCATGATGGCAAATTCCGCAATTATGCGTACATTTTTCCATACAGGGTGAAGTAAGTTCTCCGGCAGATGATTTTGCACATTCATTTTTGATGAAGTTTTGCTCCACGCCTTGCTCAATAAAGTCCCAGGGGAGCGGGGAATCTTCCGGGCGGACAGCCAAGGTTTCCCGGAGGAGGGATGCGTTATCATCCAGGATTTTTTGCCATACTGGTTTTTTAAAGTGCTCGGACCAGGCGTCCAGACGGCAGCCTTGCCTAAAGGCGGTCTCGAGGAGGGGCCCTACCCTTTCATCTCCCCGGGCAATAAGACCTTCCAGCACTGAAAAAAACGGATCCTGGATACCGGTGCGGTGGCCCCTGGTTTTTAACGCGCTGCGGATAAAGTCCAGTTTTTGCCGGGCCTCCTCCTCGCCGATTTGCTGGGCCCGCTGGTAGGGGGTGTGGGGCTTGGGGACAAAGGCCCCCACGGTGATGTTGAAATTCATCCCGGTCTGTTTGCCTATATCAAAAATAAAATCGACAATTTCCTTTTCTTCGCTGGCGGCACCGTTGGCGGTGTCAGCGGCATTGTGAGCCGGGGGGAGGCCTATCATAAAATAAAATTTCGCCCCCCTCCAGCCGTTTTTCCGGGCCTCCCGCAAAATGGAAATGACTGAGTCTTTTTTTACCTCTTTGTTGATGCCCCGCTGCCACTCCTCCGCCGGAGTTTCCACGGCAAAGGTCAGGCCGCTCTTGCGGGTCCGGGAAACTTTTTCCAGAAGCTCCAGAGAGAAACTTGAAATTTTTAGCGAGGGTAACTGGAACGAAACATGGCGGGGGCCGAATTCCCTGTCGAGCTTTTCCACAAGATCGTCAATGCCGGTGTAGTCCCCGGTGGAAAGTGAGGAGAGGCTTATTTCACGGTAGCCCCCCTCGTTGATAAAGGCGGCGGTTTCGGCAAAAAGAGTCTCGGCGTTTTTCTGCCGCATGGGCCGGTACCAAAACCCCGCATGACAGAAACGACAGCCGTTGGGACAGCCCCGCATAATTTCCACCGCCCCGTGATGCTGCACGGTCTTCATGCTGGAAATAGGAAATACCGAAGCGTCCGGGGGCCGGGAAGCGAAGCCTGAGTCTATGGCCCGAACCGCCCTCCCCTTCCCCGCCGCCCAAATTGAGGGGTGTTTTTTCAGGTGTTCCAGTAAAACGGAGCGGCCCTCCCCCGCCCTTTTTAATTCCATCAAGCGGCGGGAAAGATCAAAAAAACCGGCCTCGGCTTCGCCTATCCAAAAGGCATCGGCAAATGCGGCGTAGGGCAAAGGATTGGAAACACAGGGGCCGCCCATAATCACTATGGGATCGGTTTCGGTTCTTTCGGCACTGTGGAGCGGAATTGACGAAACATCCAACATGGATAAAACGCCGGTGATACCCAGTTCATACCCAAAAGTGAACATGAGCACATCGACATCTTTAAGGCTTATGCCCGTATCAAGGCCGTAGAGCGGGAGTTTTTGTTTTTTGAGAAGGGCCTCGAAATCGGGGGCCGGCGCAAAGGCCCGGTCGCAGGAGATTCCATCAATATGATTCAATTTATTGTAAATGATCCGGAACGCCTGATTGCTCATGCCGATTTCGTACAGGTCAGGAAAGGCGATGAGCATCTTGAAGGGCAGATCTTTTTTCGCGAGTCTGCCGTATTCGCCCCCGGCATAACGGCCCGGTTTTTCCACGGTTAAAAGGAGCGGGCCCGGATCCTTCAGGGGATTGATGTAATTAATGCTGATACCTTCGTACATAGACGCTCAAAGCAAGGCCTATGCCTATCATGGAGGACAGCAGGGCCGAGCCGCCGTAGGACATAAACGGCAGGGGGATTCCGGTGATGGGCATGATCCCCATGGTCATTCCCACATTGATGATAAAATGAAAAATATACATCCCCGATAGCCCTGCGATAATATAGGCGCCGAAGGGGTCCGTGGCTAAACGCAGGATCCGCATAAGCCGGAGAAGCATGAGGAGGAAAAGGGCAAACACCAGGAGCCCCCCCGCAAGGCCCCATTCTTCGGAAAATATCGAAAAGATAAAGTCCGTACTTTGCTCAGGCAGGAAACGGCTGTGGCTGTGGGTTCCCCGCAGATAGCCCTTGCCCCAGATGCCACCGGAACCGATGGCGGTGATGGACTGGATGATATGCCAGCCTGAGTCCCGGGGATCCACCGCGGGATTCATAAATACAATAAGGCGCATGATCTGATATTCTTTCAAAACTTTTCGGGCGGCAAAAGAAGCGCCCATCGATAAAATCAAAATCGCCAGGGCGTAAACGATCCAGAAGAAGTAGCGTTTCTTGAATTTGATAAACCCGAAAAGGGCGATAGCCGCTATCAGCATGAAGGCCATTATGGCGATGGCGGTAAACCGGACATTGGTAAGGAGGAGCAGCCCCGGCAGGCGGTTCCCCATGATATACCTTTGCCAGAGGGGCAGCACCATAAGAACGCCGGTGATGGCGATCCAGGCCCCCAAAAAAAGCACATAACGGAGGGACACTCCGGCCACAAAGGCGGTAACCAAAAGTATGGGGATAAAAACCAGCGCGGTCCCGAGGTCCGGCTGGAGCAGAATGATCCCCATGGGAACAAACACGATGATGCAGGATACGATGAAACGGATAAAAGAATTGTCACTCCGTTTTGAATCCGCCAGATACCGGGCCAAAAAAATCAACGTGGTGATTTTGGCGAATTCCGAGGGCTGGATGCCGAAGGAGCCAAGCCCTATCCAGGCCCGGGCGCCTTTGACAAGCCTCCCGGAAAGACAGGTATAGGTCAGCAGCGCCAGGGCTCCCAGATAGAGGTAAAGGGAAATATTGTGGAGCTGCCGGTAATCCACCAGCGCCAGTGTCAGGGTCAGAACGAGCCCCACGGAGGCAAAAATGATCTGCCGGAAATACTCGCCGTTTATCAAGTCGCCCGAGGAGCTGATCCGGGCCGAGTAGATAAAAAGCACCCCGAAGATCGTCAGGGCGATCATGGCAATGAGGAGGAGAAAATCAATATCAAGAATATCCCGGACCCGCATTATTCCCTCCGTCCGTAAACCGGCGCGGAAGATGCGCCGTACTGGGGGCCCAGGGTCTGTACGGCCTGCTCGTAGGTTTGACCGGCGAAGATCCCCTGGAAGATAATCGCCGAAGCATAGGTGGCCCACCATTCCCAGTCATTTACCGATTCTACGATAACGGAAACCACCACCCGTTCTTCTGGCGTATCTGTTTCGTAGGGGGCAAAGGCGGAAAACCACGAATGCCAGCGATCCGCGAGACCCACCTCCGATGTACCGGTTTTTCCGGCAATTTCTACCGCCTTTATATTGAGGGGATACTGGGCGGTGCCGTTGGCAACGACCCCCCGCATATCCCGCCGCACCGTATTGAAGACCTCCCGGCTGACTTCGCTCCGGTGGAGGACCTCCGGGGCAACAAGCTTCTCCACCGCGCCGGAAACAGGGTCCCGAATCTCCTTGAGAACGTGGGGTCTGTAAATTACACCATTGTTCACCGTCATGGCGGTCATATTGGCCATCTGCAGGGGAGTTACCAGGGTATAACTCTGGCCGATAGACATATTCATGGTATCTCCCGCCTGCCAGCGGGCGTGAATCCGCCGCTCCTTCCACTGGGGGGTGGGAATAAAGCCTTCGACCTCCCCGGGCAAATCGATCCCCGTGGACTCCCCTAATCCGTAGTCCCGGGCATAGGCCGCTATCCGGTCCTCCTTCAGGTAATCCCGCCCCACTGCCCAGTAATAGATGTCGCAGGATTGGGCCATGGCCTGGGAAAGCCTGAGTCTGCCGTGGCCGGGTTTACCTATGTGGCAGCGCCAGATCCGGTTCCCATAGAAAATTTCACCGGGACAATCTATGAACTGATCCGGTGAAAAGGCGGCCTCCTCCAGAATACCCGTGGTCATGATCACTTTGAAGGTGGAACCGGGGGGATAACTGGACTGGATGGCCCGGTTGATCAGGGGCTTGTTGGGATTGTCGATCAGAGACTGGTATTCCGCACCGGAAGAATTATTGAAGATATTGGGATCGTACCAGGGGTAGGAAACCATGGCCAGTATTTCCCCCGTGTGGGGCCGGAGCACCACGGCGGCGCCTACCCTGTGTCCCAGAGCTTTTTCGGCCAAGGTCTGAATGGTTCGATCGATGGTGAGGACGAGGTTTTTGCCCATTACCGGAGCTTCCCGGAGCACCGGTTCCAGGGACACCCGCCGTTCCCAGGTATCCACGGTTCTGGTTTCCCAGCCGTCTTTCCCCCGGAGAATTTCATCGTACTGCCGTTCTATGCCGCTCTTGCCTATCATATCGTTGGACTGGTAGCCCTTGTTGTAGAGCATGGTCAATTCGTCCCGGGTGATGTTCCCCATATAGCCGATAAGGTGGGAAAGGCTGCCGGTTTCAGGATAACTCCGCAGGGGTTTCGACTGCCAGGACACTCCCGGCAGGGTATCAATATTTTCCGCCAGCATGGCAATAGCCCGGAAATCCACATTCACGGCGATTTCCACGGGCTGAAAATACCGGTAGTCGTTCCGGGAGGGAATCTTCCGCTCAATCTGATCCCGGCTGATATTCAGAATGCCTTCCAGCCTGGCATACAGGTCCGGCATTTCCCCCAAAGGTACCTCGGCGGGGGTTATACGCACCGCAAAGGTATCAACGTTAAACACCAGGGGACGATCATTATTCCGGTCGTAAATTTCCCCCCGCTGGGAGGGGATCACCGTGGTTCTGCGGGTGGTAATTTCCGCCTGTTGACGGTAGGTTTCACCACTCAGTATCTGCATACTGAAAAGACGGCCCGCATACACGATAAAAATCAGAATAAAAAAGTATTTTAGTACCCGGATCCGTAATTCGGGAAAATCGCTCATGGATTTCGCTCCCTTCCCGCCAGGAGCGGGCCGAATAGCTTGAGGAGGCCGAAAAGAAAGGGCGCCAAAACGGTGTTAAGGAGAAGTTCTACCCAAAACACCGGGGCGAAAAACGAATAGGCCGGCACCGCTCCCGCCAGAAGAAAATGCAATCCCAAATAGACGGCCCCTTTAAGGGCGGTGGCTCCGGCAGAGAGGGCCGCGGGCAGAAAAACGACATCCAGAAAAAATGTTCCCTTCATCATCCCCGCCAGGGCTCCCGCCAGGGTACAGGTAAAGGCATGAAGCCCCATGGGGGAAGCGGAAAGGCAGTCCATTAAGAGACCGGAAAAAAAACCCGCTAACTGTCCCGTCATGGAGCCGTTGACATAGGCGGAATAAATTACGATGCCCAGCACCAGATCCGGCACGGTATGGAAAATTGCCAGACGGGCAAAAAGAGTGGACTGCAGCAGGGCGGCGATAAGGGAAAATACGCTGACCCAAACGATATTTTTAATCATTCCCGGCTCCGGCGGTATCAAGAACCACCACATATTCCAGCCGGGAAAAATCCAGGGAAGCCGCCAATTCCACCTCCATGGAAATTTCATAATCCCGGTACATAATACTGGTTACCCGGCCTATGGTAATGCCCGCCGGATACACGCCGCCGAGGCCGCTGGACACCACCACATCGCCGGGGTTGATTTCATCCCGGGCCTGTTTGCGGACAAAGCGCATGAGGAGCGGGCTGTCGCTGTTACCCAGACCTTCCACCAGACCTTCGTAACGGGACTCCGCAAGCCGGGCGGAAACCGAGGCGTTTACATCGTAGAGGGGCATGACAAGGCTTTCAAAAGTCCCGGTCCTGATCACCTTGCCTACCAGAGCCTCGGCGCCGTTTTGCCAGGCGATAACGGGCATATTGTTTTTTACCCCCGAGTAGGATCCCTTGTTGATCACCAGGGCCGAAAAAAGATTTGAAGGATCACGGCCTATGATTTCGGCGTTTACATGACGGTAATTTATGGATTGGGAAAAACCGAGCTGTTCCCGCAGCCGGTTATTTTCCTGAATGATCTCCGCATCCCGCCGCTCGAGCTGTTCATACCGGGTCATCCGCTCGCTTAATTCGTTATATTCCCGCTGCAGATTCGCCAGCTCCCGTACCGAAAGAACCGTCCGGGACACCAGCGTTATGCCCTGGTATATCCCCCCCCGGAGGCCGGAAAACAGGGTAAGCCCCGTGTCCTTAACATCGATAACAAAGCTGCGGGTGGAAACTACCAGCATGGAAAAAGAAAGGAGCAGCAGGGCGATAAAAACATACACCTCCGCACTAACACGGCTTTTCTGTTTCTTCTCCCTCATGAACCTATCCGTTCAAATTATCGTAGACGCTGAGGATGCTGTCGAAACCCTTGGCAAATTCAAAATATTTTCCCGCCCCCAGGGCCACACAATCCAAAGGCCGTTCCGCCAGAATTACCGGCACCCCCGTTTCTTTTGAGATAAGTTTGGGCAGCCCCTTGAGCAGCGATCCGCCGCCGGTCATAACAATACCCCGTTCCACAATATCCGCCGCCAATTCCGGCGGTGTTTGGCCCAGGGTAGTTTTTATTTCATTGATAATTTTGTCGATGGGATCCTTCAGCGCTTCCCGCACTTCCACCGAATCTATTTCCAGACGCCGGGGAAGGCCGGTGATGGCGTCGGTGCCTTTTATCTCCACCTTCTCGATGGTTTTGTCCGGCGTGGCGTTGCCAATTTCGATTTTCAGTTTTTCCGCCATCTGATCCCCGATGATGAGGTTGTGAACGCTCTTAACGTGCCTGACAATGGCTTCGTCAAATTCATCCCCGCCGAGCCTGATGGCGTTGGTCACCACCATGCCCCCCAGGGAGATGACGGAAATTTCCGTGGTTCCCCCGCCTATGTCGCAGATCATGTGTCCCGCGGGCTCAAAGATCGGGATATCCGCCCCTATGGCTGCGGCCCGGCTCTCCTCAATAACGATAACGTCCCGGGCGCCGGCCTTATAGGCGCTTTCTTCCACCGCCCGCCGTTCCACTTCGGTGATACAGGAAGGAATGCCGATGACCATCCGGGGTTTGATAAAACGGTACCGGGGCAGCACCTTGGAAAGAAAGAAACGGATCATCTTTTCGGTAGATTCCAGATCCGCAATAACCCCATCCCGCATGGGCCTGATGGCGATAATGTTGCCCGGCGTCCGTGAAAGCATGGCCTTGGCGGCGGCGCCTACCGCCACCACTTTTTTCGTGCCCCGTTCCACGGCTACCACCGAGGGTTCGTTCAGCACAATACCTTTTCCCTTAACAAAAATAAGGGTATTACAGGTTCCCAAATCAATCCCAATATCTGATGCGCCTCTGCCAAACATATTCCCTCCCTTATCTATTGAACCGTGCCCGGGCCCCTGCATGGGCAGGGTTTATCCGTTCCGCCCTGCGCCATTCCGCCCGGGCGCGAATTTCATCTTTTTGATCAAAATACAGTTCCCCTAATCGAAAATGAGCCTCGGCATTTTCACCGTTCTCCGCGATGATCGCCAGATACTGAATCTCTGCCCCGGCGGCGTCCCCCGCATCTTTCAGCACATCCCCCAAAAGGAGGCGGGCCGCATTGATGGTATTGTAATCCAGGGAGCTTTCTATGCAGCGCAGAAGATAGGCCCGGGCAGAATCGTAATCGCCCAGTTCCGCATAAGATTTGGCGATGGCGAGAAGCAGGATATCCGAGGTATTATCACCCAGGGACTGGGTAAAAGCCGCCACGCTGCCGCGGTAATCCCGCAGGCTCGCATACGAAAGCCCCAGATACTCCGGAATGTCGCTGGCCAGGAACGAGAGCCTCCGGGCCTTTTCCAGATAGGATACGGCCAAATCGGCATAACTGGTTCCCTTGTAGTAATAGGCCTTCCCCAGAACATAATACACCCTGCCGTCCTCATCCTGGAGAAGCAGGGCCTTTCGGAGGGACCAGATACAGGCGTCGATATAGGCCTCTACATCGGAGCTGCCGGTCTGGGCCACCGCCAGTTGGTAGGCGGAAAAGCCGTTCATCACCAGAAGAAAGTAGTCCATGGGCTTATTTTCCAGGGCCGTCCGGCTTGCCGAAAAAACCTGCCGGTAATCGCCCTCTGCCCAAAGGACCTGCAGTTCCAGCCCGTCGTTTTTCCGCTTGTCCCGCCAGTTGATAAACAAAAGCCCCCCCAGGGACAGGAGGATGAGGATAAAAACAGCCGTTACTGCGGTATGAAAAACCTGTTTTCGGTGAAAGCTAACGCCGTATTTGGACTGGGGCCCACTATTTACCATAATCTGTTTAGGTATAGTGTTTTTTTACAATAGAGTCAACATGAAAAACCTGGGGCCAAAAATCTTGTTTTATCCCCAAACAAGTATTATATTTAGTTGTAGATGAAGAAAATTTTGCCGGTGTTCATACTTTCGGCATTTTCTCTTGTTTTTCTTTTTCAGGGTTCTTTGCTCTGGGGGCAGGAAGGCCGGGCTCTTATCAAAATAAATCCGTTTACGGCGGCGGGCCTGGGGAATGACGAGAACGCCCTCATTGAATCCCTTGTCCGGTCCTACCTTGCCGATTTTGGGGAGGTGGTATCTCCTTACGAGACCCTGGCGGGAAATTTCCCCTGGGGTTCCCCCGAACCTGCGGGTCGGCAGCCGGATTATATCCTTTCAGGGAATATTTACCTCGAACAGGGCAGCCGGGTCTTTACCCTGGAGATACGCAATACCGCCACGGGGGAAACATCGTCTTACACCTCGGTACACCGGACCACGGGGGAGTTGGCCCTAAAAGCCCGTTCATTGGTGGAGGCGCTTTTTGCCCCGGCGGGAAAAGAAAGTGAAACAAAGCCGGTTTTCCAGGCGGAAACTATCACCGAACAGGGTATTTCCGGCTCCTGGCGGGGGGAACCGGGCATAGAAATGATACTGATTTATCCCGGCGGCAAGGGACGGATGATCTTTTCTTCCGGCGCCCAGATGGCCCTTACCTACTCCGTCAGGGGTAATACCCTCCTTGTCAGGCAGGATTCCCCCAACACCGAACGGTTTTATTACCATTTTGCCCTGTCCCCGGAAACGGCCCGGCAGTTGGCGGCTCAGGCGGAACCCCTGCGCTGGGAGATGCTGCTCCGTGACAGGGGCGCCATCCTCCGGGGGGCAAAAATATTCACCAATGTGGATTTAGCCGAAGAAACCGTAGAAGTGGAATGGTCAAGGATTCGCTAGCAGGGCTCACTCGTCCTGTTCATCCGGAATTGAATAATAGAGCTTTTCCGCCCGGCGGCGGCTGTAACTGACAAAATCCACCAGAGCCAGAGCCATAAAAATGCCCGCCCCTATACACACGGAGATGATTCTGAGCACTTCATCGGGGATAAATGCCGGTCTCCCGGCGTTTACCACCTGTCCGGGGGAAGGCTGGGCCTGGCGGCTCACGGGAAGCCCCACGATCCTGACGAATTTTTCCCCTTCCGGGGCGTAACCCAGCTCCCTTGCCCGGAGAATGATGGTGTCACGATCATGAAAAAGGGCTTTTCGGGTATTTTCCAGTTCCGTATTGATCTGCTCCAGGGCCGTCATATTTTCCCGCAGCCGGGCTTCTTCCATTTTCAATTGATCGTAAGCGGAAAACCCCATGGGTCCCCAGAGGATCAGGGAAACCACATAGACCAAAGCGGCGGTCCAGGGGGCAAGGAGGTACTTTACCAATTTCATTGCTTTATTTACGGCTAATTTGGCCATGTTCTTTACGAATCTCATTGACAATGACAAAATCCGTAGAGTACATTTAAAATGGGTGATAGGGACGTCAAGTATCCCTGTTTTTAGGCCGATAGATATAAGCGGGAGAGGTTCATGGCAAGTGAAAAAAAGCCTTCAATTTACGACGACCGAAGCACTATCGGCTCCTCCAGTGAACTGGATGAATACGGTGTTTGGATCAAAAGCGGTCCCGAGGATCTAAGCCTGGACGGCGGTGATATAAGCGCCGGGGAACTGGATGGTCTTCCCGATCTGGATATTTCCGAAGGCTTTGATGCCGGCACAGAGCCGGAACTGGACGATTTCAGCCTTGGTGATACTACCAGCGGAAATTTGGGGGATTTATCCTTCGACGAATCCCTTAACTTGGACAATCTGGACGATTTAAAAGTCGATTTTCCCGTTTCGGACGATCAGTTTGACCTTCCCGCTGAAGAACCGCAGGCCTCGGGCGGAGACGGGGATGCAGACGGAGACTACGATGAAATTTCCCTGGATGATTTTCTGGGCAACCCCGACGAGTCGGTAAATCCCCTGGAAATTCAGGATGATGATACTCCCCCGGACGTGGAAGGCTCTTTGCCGGAAGAATCCCCTGAAAGTGAATCTTTCGATACGGACCTTTCCCTGCCCGATGGCTTTGGGGAAGATACCTTCGAGCCGGAATTTTCAACACCAGAAGCTTCGGCGCCGGAAAAAGCGGGTTCTCCGGAAATTTCCACCCAGTTGCTCAAGCAGATTGCGGGAGAACTGGCTTCTATCCGCAACGAATTATCATCACTTAAAGAAGAATTTGCCCAGGTTCGCGGCGGCCCAAGCCCGGAGCCAAAGCCCGCAAAGGACGGCGCCCACGGTTTTTTTGATGAGGAAGACGATGAAAAAATCGCCCTTACCGGGGATGAGCTGAACAACATCATCAACACCGCTGAATTCATCGAGGAAACCGGGGAAGGTCTCTCCAATCCCGACGAAGTGGATATCCTGCAAAATGTTGAAGTAAAACCCGTCACCCCGGCGCCGGAAGACACGACCTATCTTGATGAAAGCCCTTTAGCCGATGAAAGTCCCCTGGAATTAGACTCTTCAAATCTGGACCTTCCCGCTTTTGACCTGGATGAACAGAATATCTCACCGGATATTCCGGAAGAAACTCCGGCTGATGCCGCAGATGACCCTATCGGTGAAATTTCAGATGATGTAACCGGTGATATATCACTGGACGATTTCCCCCTGGGGGACGATTCCGCCGGGGAAATTGTCATTGATGAGGCCCCCGCCGGTGAAATATCACTGGATGATATTGGTGTCGGCGACACCAGTGTCGATGACACAGGTGTCGATGATGTCAGTATTGATGACATTAGTGCCGGCGACACTGGGGTCGGCGATATTAGTGCCGATGACAGCTCCTTTGAAATAGAAAATTCCCTTGATTTGCCCGCCATCGACCTTGATCTGGAGGAGGCCGACGAAAGCCTTCCCGATGACGCCGCCGGTGAAGAAACTGTGGAGGAAGCCGGCGAGGAAGATGAGCTGGATATTTCCCTGGGTGATTTTCCGGAGAGCCCCGCCCTTGAGGGGGTAGAGGCCGGTGAAGACCTGATCCCCGAAAGTTTTACCGAAGAAATTCCCGACGAAACGGCGGCGGATGACGAAAAAATTCCCCTTGAGACCGCTTCTTTTGAGCCGCCCCCTGCCCCGGAAGGCGTTGATATTTCCAACATCCCCCCGGCTTTGGGTAAAGATCTGCGGACGGTCCTTTCCTACATGGATCACCTGCTGGAATCCCTGCCGGAAGAGAAAATCGAAGAATTTGCCCAATCCGAATACTTCGACACCTACAAAAAACTGTTCAAGGAACTGGGGTTGAGCTGATGGGGCTTTTCCGCTGAAATGATCGAAAAATCCCTTCATTCCCGGTACAACCCCCGGGGGGAAGCGGAACGCTACATAGCTTCCCTGAACCTTGGGGACGATCTCCGTTATATCATTTTGATAGAACCGGGGCTGGGTTACTGTATCCCCCCCTTAAAAAAACGTTGTCCCTTGGCCAAGATCATCGCCCTTCACCTGTCCGGCGCTGCCTATATCCCCGGGGCGGAAGCTCATGCCCGGTGGAACAGCGGAAGCGACGGGCCCCTCCAGGAATTTCTTGAAAAGGAGATTCCGGAAACCGGGGGCAAAACCATTAAACTTGTGGAATGGCGGCCCGCTTTGGGCTTTTATGGCGAAAAATACCTTAAAATCGTGGCCGAATGTGCGGAATTCATCAAAAGGATAGCTGCGGGGGACCGGACCGTCAAACAATTCGGCCGCCGCTGGTTCAGGAATTTTTTTAGAAACATAGCGCTGATACAAAAAAGCCCCATCTTTGACCCCATCGAAGGCCCCCTGTTGATCGCCGGCGCCGGGCCCAGTCTGGAGGATGCTATCCCGCTGATCCGGGAAAACCGGGAAAAGCTTTTCGTGCTGGCGGTATCCTCGGCAACGGCGGCTTTGGCGGCGGCGGGGATAGTGCCGGACCTGATAATAAGTACCGACGGCGGCAACTGGGCCTTATTGCACCTTTACGAGTGCGGCCGCTGTGGCGACACCCGGGGGAAAAAGCCGCCCCTGGCCGCCGGCCTTAGCGCCGCCCTCCCCTCCCAATGCAGCGACATTCCCCTGCTTTTTATCAGCGACGGAAGCCTCTGGCAGTCTA
Organism: Spirochaetia bacterium; assembly: GCA_025997615.1. Classification (GTDB taxonomy): domain Bacteria; phylum Spirochaetota; class Spirochaetia; order Treponematales; family Breznakiellaceae; genus BNUV01. The sequence continues at coordinate 58,807 of BNUV01000002.1, read as the reverse complement.
TCATCCTGAAAGGTTTGGGGATCCCCTTTATCAGCCTGCCGCAGCGGGGCACCGTCAGCGCCGCCGCCCTGGATCTGGCCATGGCAATTTCCCGGGGAAAGATTTTTTTTACCGGCATAGACCTTTCCCACCGGGACATCCGCACCCACGCCCGGCCCTATGCCTTTGACCGCCTCTGGGAGCAGGAAGCGTCCCGGCTCAACCCCGTGTACCACCACCATTTCGAGCGAAGCGCCGCCATTAACGCCGGGGGCAGCCAGGCAATTTACGCCGCATGGTTCCGGCAGCAGATCGCCGGTTGGCCCCGGCGGATTTTTTCTCTGGGCGGCAACAATCAGGTTTTCAAGGGTCTTGAAGCGGCAGATGGCTTAATTGAATACAGTGCGGCAAAAAAAACTCACATGAAAGACATCGCGCTGAATTTCCCCAAGGATCCGAAAAATGCGGCGGTGGAAATTCTCCGCAGAGCCTTAGAGGCTCCACGGGCTCCGGACTCCGGGGAAACCCGACTCCGGGAGGAGCTCATCCCCCTGCTCTGTCCCGATAACAAAGAAATCTCCGCCGCCGCATTGATAGACTGGGGGCTTTATTCCGGAGCTTACCCTGGGGTACATAATGGATAAACGTTATTTTTTTGAGCGCAATTTACTGGCCCTTTCACGGAAAAACCCCGTCCTCTGTTCAAGACTTTCGGCGGCGGAAACGACCTTGAATCGCTACAAATTTCTTGAATCCCGCAGCGGCGAAGTTATTCCCGCCTGGGTAGATAATGCCGGGGGGGCCCATCCCCTTCATTCGCTGGTGGATCCTCAGCGGGAGGGGGACCGGCTTTTGGCGGCGGGGAATAACGAGGGCTTCATCATCATTTTGGGGCTGGGGGGAGCATACGCAGCAGCGGCGGCCCTGGGGCAGAAAAATACCCGGCAGGTTTTGGTGATAGACTACGATCTGAACGGCATGGCGGAGCTGCTCTGCTCAAAAGAATACATCGGCGTTTTCAGTGACAGCCGTTTTCAGTTACTGGTGGATGCCCCGGCGGAACTTATCGAAGGGTACATCCTCGATTCATACCAGCCGATCCTTTCCGGGGGCATCCGGACTTTGCCCCTGCGGACCCGGACGGTTTTTTCAACGGCAGAATTTAGCGCCGCCGCCGCCGCCGTGGAGGCCGCCATCAACGCGGTTTCGGCGGATTATTCCGTGCAGGCCTGGTTCGGCACCCGCTGGTTTTCCAATATCATAAGGAATATCCTCCGGGCGGAAAACGCCGAAAGCCCCCTCCCCCCGATTCGGGAGGCGATTATCACCGCCGCCGGGCCTTCGCTGGATAGCCAACTGCCGGAGATTAAGGCGGAGCGTCAAAAAAAGTACCTTATCGCCACCGACACGAGCCTGCCGGCCCTGCTTTCGGCGGGAATGGAGCCCGACGCCGTGGTCTCCATCGACTGCCAGCATATCAGTTACTATCACTTTATGGAGGGCCTGCCGGAAATTCCCCTGTTTCTGGATCTGGCGAGCCCGCCGCTGGTGGCCTCTTTTTCCGCCCATCCCCGGTTTTTTTCCGGGGGCCACCCCCTGACCCGTTTCGTGTCCCTCCACTGGCGGCCTCTTCCGGCCATAGACACCGCCGGGGCTAATGTGACTTACGCCGCCCTGTCTTTAGCGGAATACCTGGGGGCGGCCAGGGCGCAGATCTACGGCGCGGATTTCTCCTACCCCCTGGGCAGAACCTACGCCCGGGGCACCTATATTCACGGCTACTTTGACCAGCGGCAAAACCGTCTGCAATCGCTGGAAGCCCGGTATTCGGCTTTTCTCTACCGCAGCCCCCTGGAAAAACAACAAAAAGACCCGGAAAACTGGTACTACGAAACCGGCAGTCTGAAACGCTACCGCCAGGGCCTTGAGGAAAAGATCCGCTCCATGGCAAAGGCCGGAAAAACCATCATCCCCGCCGCCGGGCTGGGGGCGCCCATTGAAATAACCCTTCCGGAAAAGCCTCCATTTAACGCTTCCGCCTCCGCGGCCCCGGTCTTACGGCTTTTTTCCGGCGGGGCAAAAACCATGAGCGGCGGAGAATTCCTCAAAGAATACCGCAACAGAATCGCCGCCCTCCCCCGGATGGATAAAAACCCCGCCGCCTATCAGGAAAGTTTGGGGGAAGAAGACGGCCCCCTCTTTTCAACCCTGCTGCCCGCGGCGGCGGCCATCAAAAGGCGTCATAAGGAGTTGGATACGGGGGAACTGTTAGAGCGGGTGAGGGCGTATTACCTGGAGGAGCTGGATAGATTATGAATATAATACGGATTATGCCTTGCCTTTGCAGTCATCGGTGAGGGTTTCCTGTATGGTTTCCCGCACAACCTGCTCAATATTGGCGACAATAGACTGCTCCAGCCGTTCAAGCTCCTCTCTTGGGGAATGACCTACTAAGAAAAGCTCATAGACCTTTATGTCCATTGCACCGGCAAGACGTTCAAGGACTTCCGAGGCAGGAAATTTACGGGCAATTTCAATCATGGCGAGGTATTGTGTGGAAATTCCCGCTTTTTCAGCCAGTTTTTCCTGTGAAAGACTACATTTCCGGCGGTTTTCCCGCAAATTTTTTGAAAGGATTTCTTTAAGGTTATCTGGTTTATCCATTTGCCTATCTATGAGGCAATATTATCTATTTTTTCACTCTTGACTAATTGTCTATTGCACAATAATATTGCCTAATAGCTGATTATTTGGACATTTTCTTTGGATACATCCGTGGGAGTGGGAAAAGACCGCAAAGGAATTTACTATGAAAACAAACAAATTGTTCATGAGGGGAGTGCTGGCTGCGATACTCATCGTTCTGGGAGCGGCAAATGTGATGGCGCAGGTCACTCCTCCAGACGAGGACTTTGAGGTTACCCAGAATAAGGACGGAAAAACGCTTACCATAAGCGGGTATAAAGGATCGGCGAAAAACATAATTATCCCGGAAACACTCTATGGTCTTCCGGTAACGGTCATCGGTGGAAGTGCATTTTACGAGAAAGATTTAACCAGCGTCGTTATTCCTGATGGTGTTATCACTATTGGGAATCGTGCATTTAGTAACAATAAACTGGCCAGTGTTACCTTCGGAAAGAGCGTTACCACCATTGATGGTGATAATAGTTCCGGTGGGGCATTTTCAAATAATCAACTGACCAGTGTTACTATTCCCGATAGTGTTACCACTATCAGATTATACGCATTTAGCAACAATCCACTGACCAGCGTTACTCTGGGCAAGGGGCTTACCATCATTCAGCACGGTGCATTTGGAGGTAATACCTTGACCACTATAACTATCGCTAAAGATGTGCTGCCAACCGGTGATAGGTATAATAATCCGGGAATCAACACCGGAGCCGGATTTGAGGAAAATTTTGTCAACTTTTATATTGGACAAAAGCGCACACCCGGGACATATATCAAAAACGGACCTATCTGGTCGAAGAAGTAATTAGCCCCTCAGCTCCCGTACCAGGGCCGCCTTGTCCGGCGCATTGAAAAACACCGTGCCGGTAACGAGGACATCGGCGCCGGCTTCCCGGGCTCTGGCGGCGGTGGAAAGGTTGATGCCGCCGTCCACGGAGATGAGGTAATCCAGGGACCGTTCCCGGCGGATTTTTACCAGGGTTTTGACCTTTTCGAGGCACTGGGGGATCAATTTTTGGCCGCCGAAGCCGGGGTTTACGGTCATCACCAATACTATATCCGCAAAGGGCAGCAAATCTTCAAGGAGGGAAACCGGCGTGGAGGGGACTATGCTGATGCCGGCCTTTTTCCCCGCCTCCCGGATCGATTCCAGCAGACGGTGGGCATGGACCGCCGCCTCCAGGTGGAAGGTAATGTTGTCCGCCCCGCCATTGACAAAGGCGGGAACGAGCTTTTCAGGCTCCTCGGTCATCAGGTGGACATCGAAAATAGCCCGGCTGTGGGGGCGGAGGTCCGCGGCGGTCTTGGGGCCGAAGGTCAAGTTAGGGACAAAGCGGCCGTCCATTACATCCAGATGGAGCCATTCTGCCCCGGCTTCATCAATTTCCCGGGCCGCCCGGCCCAGATCAGAAAAATCCGCCGCTAACACCGAGGGCGCGATAATTGGCCTTTTTAACAGATCCATACCCCTGGGAACCAATAGGTTCTTCCCCCCTTGTCTTTCAGGTTGAGAAAATGATACACTATAAAAGCTATAATAAATAGCAATTTATATGAATATAGTCAAGCCATGAACGGGGAAACAATACAGGGGCTCATTCAGAAAGCCTATGACAGCCTGAAAGCCTCAAACGCCGTTTCAGCCTATGAGGCTCTGAACGAAGCCCTCAAAATGGACTATGAGCATCCGGAGGTGAAGCACGCCCTGAAATGCCTCAACTGGTGGCTTGAAAGAATCAAAAGACTTCCGGAATTTTCGGATGTCTACAGCCGGGGGGGCTTTCTTTTATCCCAATGGAAGGCCTTTTACGACTTTCTGGACCGTATCGGCGAGGCTTATGACCCCTGCCAATACGCCCTCCGGCGCTTTGTCTTTTCCACCGCCCTCCAGTCTTTCCAGGATTTACTGGGGGATGGGGTTAATCAGTATGATCCGGGGCTTCTGCTGCTGGTGGGGCGCTGTTACAAGGGTGTGGGCAATTACGAGGCGGCCCTGAAGTACCTGGAACAGGCGGGGCGCTTCAAACGGGAAGATGCGGAGACCCTTTCGGAGCTTGCGGATGTAAACGCCCTTTTGGAGGAAACCAGGGCGGCCAAGGCGCTGTTCCGGGAAGCTTTTTTCCTGAACGCCCAGGGCATAGACCTCCGTTCCATGGAATCGGAGATGATCATCCGGCTCCGGGATCGGGTGAAGGAGCAGGGTTACAAGGGGCCGGAACTGGCGGAATGGATCCCCATTTACGGCTGCCTCTACGGTGTTTTTTCGGTGAGGCGGGAGTTGAAACAGGTGGAGCTGGGGCGGCTGAAACAGGATATTTTTAACCTGGAAACAGAGCTCCGGTCAAAGGGTGGGGAGGGCCTTCTCAAGCCCCGGCTTTTGAACCGCTATTTCTGGCTCATCGATCACTATGAAAATGCGGATGAAAATCCCGGCATGGTGGAAGAGACGATGTTGAAGATAAAGATAATTGATCCGGTTATTTATGACCGGTACCGGAATTAACGGTAGAGATAATTGTGCCTGAAAGGCAAGGAGCGTGTAATGTCTGATGCTGAAGCAGCCGGTTCGACGGTTCTGTTAAAAAAAGTTCAGGAAATGCTGAACGAGGAAAAGTGGACCCGGGCCACCCTGAGTAACTATTCTACCGCCCAGTTCAAGGATTTGGATGCGATTCTCCATGAAGCCCGGGAGGAAAAGGGTTTTGACGAGCTGAAAAAGATCTGCGATGAACATCTGGTCCACACCAAAAACAGTATCATCGCCCTGTATCTTTCCGGCATGGTGGCCCTTTCCCGGCAGATAATCGATGACTCGGTGGTGATAAACCTGGTGACGATTTTTATGGATAACCACAAGTGGAACATCGTCAAATACCTCTGCGAAAGGATCCTCGACTTTGGTGAATCCAAATTCGCCCTGCGTACCTTAATCGATTGTTACAAAAATGACAACGAGGAAGGGCCCCTCCACGAAATATGGGAACGGCTGGTAAAGGTGGATTTTGAGGAAGCGGATCTGGCCAAAGCTTTGGGCGAACATTACGAAAAACAGGCAAAGCTCGAAGAAGCGGAGGACTATTTTAAAAAGGCCCTGCACCGTTACACCGCCAAACAGCAATTCACCAACATCCGTGAAATTTGGGAAAAGCTTTTGCAGTACTGCCCCGAAGACATAGATTTTTTTCTCCATGTGCAGAAGAAAATCGCCCGGAGCATTTCCGAAGACAAGGCGGTATTGCTGCTCCACGATGTCTACAACTCCTGCATGAAACGGGATGATGTGGATACCGCCATCACTATCCTGAAAATTGTTTTGGAATACGATGAAAAAGACGGACAGGCCCGGCGGGAAATCACCGAAGCGTTCAGAAAAAAATACGCCAATCACAGCCAGCTTGAAGAATATATCCGCATCAGCAATCTTACCCAGAACTACCGGAACGTTCACGAGGCGGTGACGGATTTTGAAAAGCACATCGCCTTTGACAAGGGTAATTTTGTGTACCACCGCACCTGGGGCGTGGGCCGGATAGCGTTGGTGCAGGGTGACGATATCACCATAGATTTTTCCAAAAAACGGGGCCACACCATGGGCCTTAAAATGGCGGTGAGCGCCCTCCAGACCCTGTCGAAGGATCATATCTGGGTTCTTAAAGCTACCTGGAAAAAAGAAAAACTCCGCGAAAAGGTAAAGGATGATCTTTCCTGGACCCTTAAAACCGTAATCCGCAGCTTCGGTAATGCCTGCGATCTTAAACGGATCAAGTCGGAGCTTTCCCCGGCGGTGCTGACTCCCGGCGAATGGACCGGCTGGTCAAGCCGCGCCAAGGATATTCTTAAATCCGATCCGTCTTTCGGGGTAAGTCCGGAAAATATTGATATTTTCACCGTGCGGGAACGGCCCATCAGCCTGGGCGAAAAGCTCTACAACGAGTTTAAAGCCGAACGGAATTTCTTCGGCCGCACCGCCACCATCCGCAGCTTTATTTCACAAAAAGACGCGGAGCCCGATTCTGAATACTTCACCGAGATGCTTGCCTATTTTTCAGGCTACCTCCGGTCTTCCGGCCAGGTGAACGAACAGGTGATCGCCTCGTTCCTCCTGGTAAAAGATCTGGCGGGCAAGTTCCCCCAACTGACGGCATCATTAAATTCCCAGGGAATCAGCCTGGGCAATTTTGCCGATCTTTTTGAAAAAATCGACGATGTGCCCGCTTTGTTTTTCGCCCTGAAAGATGCAAAAATCCGGGAAGACTTTCTTAAATCCATCAGGCTCTTTGTTCCCGGCTGGGATGATATTTACATCAAACTTTTCCCCTTTGCCCTGCTCACCGAAATTGTGGACAGTCTTGTAAAAGAAGGCCATGAAGATAAGCTCACCTCCATGACTTCTTCCATCTTTGAAAATTACCGGGATAACCGGGAGGCCGTGGTATGGCTCTTCAAAAATATGGCCGACAGGGATTGGTATAAAAAGGCGAACATTCCCTTTGAACGGCAGCTTATCATCCTGATCCACATTATGGATCTCAGTTACCGTGAAATCGAAAATCACCGGGACACTTCGGAAAACCGGAAGTTGAGCAAACAGATTTACACGATACTGTTCAAGGAAGGAGTGCTGGACACCCTGATGCAGAGCGCTGACGATGATACCCTGACGCGGCTGTTCACCCTGATACAGGATGTGAAGGACCTTGATCCGGCGGATAAGATGAAGCTCCGCAATGCCATTCATGAGCGGCGCCCCGACTTTAAATTCTTCGGTGATATGGACAAGGTGACCGCTGCACACCGGGGACTTATGGTTACCATGGCCATGTACGACAAAAAACAGAAACAACTGGCCCACATCATGGACGAAGAAGTCCCCGCCAACTCCAAGGAAATCGCCTTTGCCCTTTCCCTGGGGGACCTGCGGGAAAATGCGGAATACAAGGCCGCCAAGGAAAAGCAGGAGATTCTCAATTCCACGGTGGCAAAACTCAAAGAGGAAATCGAACGGGCCCAGCTCTTCGATCCCTCCACGGTGAACCTGAACCGTGTTTCCTTCGGCACCAGGGTTGTTTTGAAAAACCTCGCGGACGGAAAAGAAGAAGAATATTCCATTCTCGGTCCCTGGGAATCGGATCCGGAAAACCGGATCATTTCCTATCTTTCACCCTTCGGCGGGGCCATTCTCAACAAAACCGCGGGGGAACAGTTTGATTTTTCCATCGACAATGAAAAGGTTTCATTTGTTGTAGAAAAAATCACCGCAGTTACTTTTTGAAGGTGATCCTGGATAAATGAAAAAAAACCGGGCGGCGTTTTTTGTTTTTATTTTCTCAACTCTGCTGACCCTCCCGGTTTTTAATATTCATGCGCAGAATAGAGCGCCCGCAAGGGATGTTAACCCCAAGGACCTTGTGCTGGTGCTGGATGTTTCGTCCAGCATGAGCCCGTATTACAGGGAAAGCGCCGCCTGGATCTCCGGTGCATTCCTCCGGGAAAACCTTAACCTGGGGGATACCTTTCACCTGATTTCTTTCTCCGGAAAAACCAGGCTCGAGCTGGCCCGCCGTATCCGCGACCGGAGTGATCTGGAAACGATCATCGCCCGTATGCTGCTGATGTATCCGCTGGAATCTCCGTCGGATATTGCCGGGGCTATTTCCTACACAGAAACTTACATAACGTCGCTGCCCGATTCACGGCCAAAAAAAGTGGTCCTCCTTTCCGATGGCGAAGACACAAAAGGCGCCGATACAACGGCCCTGGTTTCCGCTTCTTTGGCCCGGCTTTCGCCAAAAGGCAATTCGATAGTATATACGCCGGTCGCATCATTACCCGGAGCAACGCCTGTAAAGCCGCCCGCCCCTCCCCCTCCTGCGCCAAAACCGGTAACACCTCCCCCTGCTCCACCACCGCCGCCCGCAGCGCTTCCTGTAGCACCGCCTCCGCCGGCTCCGGCTGTTGTCGAAAAAGCCCCCGAACCGCCGCCAAAGCCCCCTGTGGAGACAAAGCCCAAGGTGGAAAAAACCACCACTCCCGGCGCAGGCGGCCCGGTGATCCTTGCTATTTTGGGGGCCTTGCTTGCCGCCGCTCTGGTATTTCTTGTAAACATTCTGGTCAGGCGGCTTAAAAATTCGCCTAACCGGGCGCTGGTAACGGCCTCCGATTCACTGATGCTGTCACTTTTTGTGGAGGATCAGAATACCGCCATAGGACGGCGTAATGTCCATTCCCTCAAGCCGGGATATTCCCTGACCGTGGGCGGCGGAAAGTCGGATTTCCTTATTTTTCTGGTACCTCTTCCCGAGGCCATCGCCGACATTCGCTACGACGGACAGACCTGCGCCTTTATCCCCCGGAAAAGCCAATATTTCCCGGACCTGGGTTCCACTGAACTTGCAAATTGCATCGGAAAAACCATCAGAATTATTTCCGATAAAAAATATGAACTTAAAATAAAATTTGAGCTTTACGAAGATCCCCTGGAAGCCCTGAACCGGCTTCTCGTTTCGGTACAAAAACCGGGGTAGCATAACCTAAATGCAAAGGGTTTAAGGCAGTCTGAGCGTATCGCTTAGGCTGCCTTTTTTTTAAGATCGTTACGCTTGACGGGCCATCATAAAAACCTTATATTTAAGTTGCTGCTGAAATTTTCGGGGGTGCACCGGTTTCGACTGGCGCGGTTCGGGATACAGATTGCAGGTGGAGCGCTCATCTCCTGATTGGGCAAAACTTTAACTGCCAACAACGACAGTTACGATTACGCCTTAGCTGCGTAACCGCGTGGAACCATTCCGCCGCCCTGAGGGATGACTTCTGCGACGCAATCAGGGCTGGCCAGACCGCCGCTTTCGGAGACGGCCCGGCGAGATTTCCCGGAATAAGGACAGGCCGCGCGCCGATTAGCCAAGCCTGTCCCGACAATTCAATAAACGGCTAAACCTGTAGACGTTTGTGTTCTGCGCGTTAGGACGCGGGTCCGACTCCCGCCACCTCCATATCGCTTTCGCGATACTGGACCTCCATTCTGGATGTCCGACTCCATATCGCTTTCGCGATACTGGACCTCCATATCGCTTTCGCGATACCGGACCTCCACTTCTCCTTGTTGATTTTTCGGCATTTTTGGCCGATAATCAGGGTATGGATATACAATCAGCGTCAGTAGAGATGAGTCAGCAGAGGGTGCGGGAACAGGCCGCCGTTCAGGTAGAGGCCATGTCTTTGGACACTGCAAAGGCACAAAGCGCCGCTTTGGCAAAACTTCTGGAAAGCGCCGTTATAGTGACCGATCCCGCCCTGGGAAAAAAACTCGACCTCGTCGGTTAAGCGCCCATCCTGCCTCAGCCCTGAAAAAGGCAAAAATCCTCCGGCCTGAAGGCGGGGGAAACAATGCAGGACACCAGGGCAAAATCCCCTTCCCGCAGTTTTGTCGTTTGCCATACACCGGGGGGAATCACCGATTGGAAAGAGGCGCCTCCGTCGGCATCGGCCCCCAAAAGCCGGATGGTTTTGTCGCCGGGGGCCGAACCCCGGCCGCCGAGGGTTTGCTCCAGAACGCCCCCGCAGTGCCAGACCCAGATTTCCGGGGAACGAAGGACGTGCCATTGGGAAACTTCTGCCCCTTTCAACAAATAATAAATCAGACTGCATGATGAGCGGCCGCCGCCGTATTCGGGGGGCAGCGCCGAGGCGGGAATCTCCAGATCGGCGGTCCACACTTCCCTGTACCAGCCCCCTTCGCCGTGGGGCTGCAGATCCAGTTTTTTGATCCAGTAGGCGGCGTTTGTTTTTTCCATTCTCGTAGCCCCTTTTTATAGCTCCATTTTATCGACAATTTCCGACAAGAGGGCGGTAAACTTTTTCCCCGCCGCCTTGGCCGCCACGATCACCTCTTCCCCGCTGATAGGCTGATCCAGAATTCCCGCCGCCAGATTGGTAACGCAGGAAATAGCCAGAATTTTAAGACCCGCATGACGGGCGATAATGGCCTCGGGCACGGTGGACATCCCCACCGCAGAAGCGCCGAAGGACTGGAAAAGCCGAATCTCCGCAGGGGTCTCGAAACTGGGGCCGCTGTAACCAAGGTACACCCCTTCCCGCAGGGGGATGTGGAGGTCCGCCGCCGCTTTCCGGGCCAGATCCGCCAATGCCGGGGTGTAAGTTTTTGACATATCGGGAAAACGGGGGCCGAAATCATCATCGTTGGGGCCGATGAGGGGGTTCATCCCCATAAAGTTGATGTGATCGGTGATCAGCATAAGGTCCCCCGGGGAAAACTGCCGGTTTAAGCCCCCGCAGGCATTGGTGAGGACAAGGGAACCTATCCCCATTTTGGCCATCACCCGTATGGGATAGGTGATTTGCTTCATTGTATAGCCCTCGTAATAGTGGAAGCGGCCCTGCATACAGAGTACGGTCTTCCCCCGCAGCCGCCCGATAAGGAGCCGGCCCTGATGATCCGGGGCGGTGCTTTTTACAAAGTGGGGAATTTCCCCGTAGGGAATCACCGCCGCATCCTCAAGCTGTTCCCCCAAATAGCCAAGGCCCGATCCCAAGACCAGGCCGATTTCCGGCTTGAGGGATGTTTTTGTTGATAGATACGCGATGGTTTCCCCGACACGCTGTGTTTCTGTCATCATGATTCCTCCTGCTATCAGTATAGAACAGTATGAGTGAATTTAATCTAGTAGTTTATTGATTGAAAAGCCAGATCTGATAAATTCAATATTCCCACATTTTTGTAGCTATAATTGATAAATCTACATTTATGTAACATCTTGCCGATGACTCTGACGGCGGAGAAAAACTATCCGAAATTCGTACCCTAATTCCTTATATTACAATGAATTACGCTCAACAAAAATTTCCCGTCTTTGCCAATCTTGGCACGGTTTTTGCTGGTATTATCAATATAACTTTATGGAGGATATTATGAGTGTTGTTGATTTTACCAAAACCCCGGTGTCGGAGCTTTACGGCTCCAACTGTTTTTCCAATGCGGTGATGCGGGAACGGCTGCCCAAAAACATTTACAAGGAAATTGTGGCGGTTCAGGACGGCGAAAAAGAGCTGACCCTGGAAGTGGCCGAAGTGGTGGCCGCCGCCATGCGGGATTGGGCCCTGTCCAAGGGCGCTTCCCATTACACCCACTGGTTCCATCCCTTAACGGGGCTTACCGCCGAAAAGCACGATTCGTTTATCGCCCCCACCAGCGACGGCCGGGTGCTCATGGAATTTTCCGGCAAGGAGCTTATCAAGGGCGAGCCTGACGCATCCAGTTTTCCCTCCGGGGGTCTTCGCGCCACCTTTGAGGCCCGGGGTTATACCGCCTGGGACGTTACAAGCCCGGCCTTTCTCAAGCAGGATTCCACCGGCACGACCCTCTGCATCCCCACGGCTTTTATCAGCTACTACGGACAGGCGCTGGACAAAAAAGTGCCCCTCCTTAAATCCATTGATGCCCTGTCCAAACAGGCGGTCCGGGTTCTGCGGGCATTGGGAAATGAAAAAACCAAACGGGTTTCCACCACGGTGGGCCCCGAACAGGAATATTTTCTGGTTGATAAATCTTTCTATGAAAAACGCCCGGACCTGATCCTCACGGGCCGCACGGTTTTTGGTTCCATGCCGGCCAAGGGGCAGGAGATGGAAGATCACTACTTTGGCGCTATCAAAGAACGGGTGGCGGCTTTTATGCGGGAACTCAACACGGAGCTGTGGAAGGTGGGAATCGCCGCCAAGACCCAGCATAACGAAGTGGCCCCCAATCAGTTTGAAATTGCCCCGGTGTTCACCACCACCACCGCCGCGGTTGACGCAAATCAATTGGTGATGGAAACCATCAAGGGTGTGGCCCGCCGCCACGGCATGGAGGGGCTGCTCCACGAAAAACCCTTCGCCGGGGTGAACGGTTCCGGCAAGCACAACAACTGGTCCATGTCCACCGACGATGGGATCAATCTGCTGGATCCCGGTGAAAATCCCGCGGCCAACGCCCGGTTCCTCCTCTTTGCCGCCGCCGTAATTGAAGCGGTGGATCGCTATGCGCTGCTGCTCCGTTCTTCCGCCGCCACCGCCGCCAACGATCACCGGCTGGGGGCCAACGAAGCTCCTCCGGCGATCATCTCGATTTTCTTCGGCGGCCCGCTGACGGAAATTCTCGACAACATTGCCGAGGGGAAAACCGGCGGCAAAACTGAATCCGGTGTGGAGATAAAAATCGGCGTTACAAGCCTTCCCAATCTTCCCAAGGATGTGTCGGACCGGAACCGCACCAGCCCCTTTGCCTTTACGGGAAACAAATTTGAATTCCGCATGGTGGGTTCTTCCCAGTCCATTGCCACTCCCAACACATACCTCAACGTGGCGGTGGCCCAGGTTCTTTCGGAATTTGCGGATAAGCTCGAAGCCCAGCCCTCCGGCGGCGCCGATTCCAGCAATCAGGCCATTGCGAACATCATCAAGGAGTCTTATTCCAAACACAAAAAAGTGGTGTTCAACGGTAACGGTTATACCGACGAATGGGTTCACGAAGCGGAACGCCGGGGGCTGCCCAATGTGCGGAACGCCGTGGACGCCCTTTCGGTACTGACCCGCAGCGAAATCATCACGCTTTTCAAAAATCACCATGTCTTTACCAAGGAAGAATGTGAGAGCCGCTACCACATCTACCTGGAAAAATACGCCAAGCAGATCAACATCGAGGCCGGTGTTACCATCGACATGGCCCGGCGGGAAATTTTCCCCGCGGTGAGCGCTTACGCTGCAACATTGGCCCGGGACGCCGCTGCCCTCGCTTCCATTCATGCGGTAAGCGTTCCCCAGGAAAAACGGGCCAAGCGTATCGCCGAACTGGCTTCGGAACTTTTTGATGAAACCGCCAAACTGGAAACGGTCCTGGCCGAAGCCCAGGGCACGGAGGAAGTTTTTGCCCAGGCCAAAGCCTACTGCGAAAAAGTCCGCCCCGCCATGGACTCAGTCCGTTCCCGGGGCGACACTCTGGAAAAACTGGTATCCAAGGAAGCCTGGCCCTTCCCCGGTTACGACGATCTTTTGTTCAAGTTGTAGAAGAAGAAAACCGCAGAGTTGAGACGGGTCTGTTTCGCTCTGCGGGGTTTTTGGGGCTGTATTTTGCTGCTCTGCACTCGCCAAGCTCAGTCTCAGCGGGGAGCGGGGCAGCACGAAACAGGGTACATACTAAACAGTTAAATAATTTCCAGTTCTTTACAGGAAGCGACTATATTTTCCAAAGCAGCAAGACGAAGTTCAAGCGATTCCTTTTCCGTGGCATGGCGAGACTTCCCGGCAAGAACCGCCTTTTCTACATCATCTACAATTTTTTCCACATCGTATTCTTCAGTCATTGTTTCCTCCGAGCAAATAGAAAAACTGACTACGCAGAGGCGGCGATTTTTTCCCGCACCATCGCACCAATGAGTTCAGATGGTGTCTGATGGGTGGTGTCTGCCTTTGCACGAAGCCAGGCTGTGGAAACACGGTCAAGAATGACGATCTCGTCCCGGTGCTGCATGAAAAAGCCACTCTTACCATTACCTGAGACTTTCGGCGTAGTTAGAGTCAGCTCCTCGTCAAGGGCATCGTATTCTTCATCGGTCATATCATGAAACGTTGTTTCATGCTCGATTTTTATTTCAAGGTTATCCGGCATGATTCACTCCTGATTGAGCAGCGGCAGAAAGGCGTTCCGTGCCCATGCCACGTTATGTTTTCCAGCTCAGCAGCACTGTTTTCTGCCGTTATGCAGAAGCTGCCACGCGCTCCCGAACCAGATCACCGATGATTTGCGCCTGGGTACGGTGAGTAGCGGCGGCCTGGATACGAAGATATTCGGTTACATCCGGGTCAAGTTCGCCTGAAAGAAGTCCCATGCGCGTCAGAACGCCGCCTTTACCAGAGCAGGGCATGACGGTATTTTTGGTAAAAAAATCATCCAGAGCTTCTGCTTCTTCTTCGGTCATTATTTTATGGTGGTCCATACAATACTCTTCCTCCTACTCATTCAACAAAGGAAAATATGCCTTTCGGCACTTCATAGCGTGAAAGATACATATACCATTTTCACCAAAGGCTTCATAAATGATCTCAAGCGGATTACCTTTAGTATCAGAGCCAAGCAACAGGTATTTATCACCATAACCTTCCATCAATTCCTCGTAACGGGCGGTTTTAACTGCCCAGCGTATGTCCGCTTCCGGTATTTGGTGTTTAAATGCCGTCTGCTTAAATTCAATCTCCGGCTCCATAATTACAGCATATCTCATAAGCGGCATTCAGGCAAGCGTGTTGTACCAGCCGCCTTTCCCCGCTGAATAAATCAGCGGGAGGCCGGATTGTCCGTGCCCTTAACGGACACAGAAAGCGGGGGCGCAGCCACCCACTGCACTCGCAGAGAAATTGCCGGTAATACCAATGGGGTAGACAAGACAGAAATAGGCTGGAGACTCAGAATCGGGGGAAGCCCCCCAGAACCCCGTTCCGTATTTACCATTTCTTTCCAAATTGTATTTTACTCTTTTTGCATCGCTTTCGTAGAACTCCAGCCGCGCCTGATTTAGCGCCGTTTCGTATTTTCCATTTGAATTATAATTTGAGCCATGCAACTCCCACTCTGTGGGCAGCCAGAGCTTATCGGCAAGAGCGTCCGCGGCGGTGGCTTTGTCTCCGCCGTTGGCGATGTAACGAGTGGGCGCCCAGATAATACTTTCGGGCAAACCGGCGGCAACCAGACCCGGGAGGAATTTGCTTGTTAAATAGCTGCGCATTTCGCTTTTGGCATAGCCCCCCTTATTGGTATCGGTCCGGTTCATGCGGTGGTCTACGGGTATGTTCTGGAACTGAAATACCACATGGGCCGGGGCGTTGCTGTTGGTCTTGGTAAAGGAATCCACCCCCACAACAATTAGCCGAAGAAGGGTCCCGTGTTTGCCCAGGCTGGTGTTCACCACAGAAAAGCCGCCGCCGCCCGCATCCTTCTGCACGGCAAGAGCCGGAAGGTCCAGGTAATCGCCTGTAACAATCCGCGAGCGGATCACATCGGCGCGGTTCGGTTTGCCGTTACAGGTTTGCAGGAATTCGTGGATCGCGTTAAAAGCGGCCGTTACGCTGCCGGCGCGGAACTCGGTCATAAGATTGGCACCGCCTGAGGTCCGCGGAGTTGCCGCAGGCTGGACCGCCGGGCTTGGCGCAGGTGCAGGACTTGGAGTCGGTTTTGGAGCTGGAGCCGGTGCAGGAGCAGGGGCTGGCGCAGGAGCTGGGGCCGGTGTGGGCGCCACCGCCACGGGCTTGCTGCCGAGATACGCGGTGCCATAGAACTGGCTATACATGGCGGGGAACTGCTGATTGTTGCTTGCCTGGGCAACATCGGCCCCGGTTTGGTTGAACAGATCGGTTACTGAAATACCGGGCTTCTTTAAGTTGTTTAGAAAATGGGAGGTAAAGAGGCCGTTTCTGCCCGTCCCATCCGCCGCGGTGGAACCCGCCCGGGTGGCGTATACGACGATACTGCCCGCGGGTTGCCCCCCCACCACCTGCAGACCCCGGCTGCCGCTTCGTTTCCAGCTAAAAGGATTATCCCGGCAGGCATCCAGCACAATCACATTCAGCTCGTTTCGGGCCTCGTCCAGCTCGTCCAGCATAAACTGTACCGACATGGCCCGCTGACGCAGCAGGTTTTCGCTGGTGATATTCGCGTCCACCGGAATCAGATAGTTTTCTCCATTGGCCTGCACCCCGTGCCCGGCATAAAAAAACAAACCATAGCTGTTCCCCGAAGCGCTCAATCGGTTTTTCAAACGGCTCACCGCGCTTTCCATACGATCCAGACTACCATTGATCACCGTATCCACAGTCCACCCCAGACCCTCCAGCGCAGCCTTCATATCGTTGGCATCATTAACCGGGTTGTTGAGTTTCGTAATGGAAGTATAGTTCCCATTACCAATCACCAGGGCATATTTCTGCTGGGCAAAGACAGAAGGAAACGCCAAAACCGCCATCACTACCAACAAAGCAGCCTTTTTCATATACCCCCCCACCTCACAAATACAGCTAAATTATTGATCAAAAAACCGATTCAAACAAGATTATTAACGGCAGATTATTAACAGCAATTCTCATCTTAACCACGAGCCCTCCCCTTCCGCCAGACAGCCCTGAGTGGGGAGCGGGCCCGGGCTGGCAAAAACATTCTGGAATTCCTCACCGAAGCAGACCATTTGCCCCTGAACCGCCACAAGCCAATTACCCCCCCTGCAATCTTCCATCGTTCCCCTCAGCAGAGGCCTAAAACGTGCCCCCAACAAGGGCTGCGTAGGTGAGTTCTACAGGCGTTTTTGCCAGCCCGGCCCCGCTCCCCACCCGGAGACTGATCTAATGAGAAAGCGAGGTCTTGAAAAAAGCAGGATTTTACCGTTACAGTAGTGATATGTTGGAAAAACTCTTCAAGGCCCTGTTTGGGTCCCAGCACGAGCGGGACCTGAAGGCCCTTTTGCCCCTCTTGCATTTGGTTAATGAAAAAGAATCCTGGGCGGCAGCTCTGCCGGCGGAGGATTTTAAGCTGATGACGGCCCGGTTCCGGGAGCGGTTCGCCGGGGGGGAAAGCCTCGACGCCCTGCTGCCGGAAGCTTTTGCCCTGGCCAGGGAGGCCAGCCGGCGGAATCTGGGGGAACGGCCCTACGACGTGCAGGTTCTGGGCTCCATCGTACTGCATCAGGGGAAAATCGCCGAGCTCAAGACCGGCGAGGGGAAAACCCTCATGGTGGTAGCGGCGGCGTACCTCAACGCCATCCCCGGCCTCGGGGTCCATGTGGTAACGGTGAACGATTATCTGGCAGAACGGGACGCCGCCTGGATGCGGCCGGTGTTCGATTATCTGGGCCTGAGCGTGGGGACTATCCTTTCGGACATGGACAATGCCCGGCGAAAAGAAAATTACGCCTGTGATATAACCTACGGCACCAACAACGAATTCGGCTTTGACTATTTGCGGGATAATATGTGCCGTGATATGGAGAGCCGGGTTCAGCGGGGGCATAACTACTGCGTCGTGGACGAAATAGACTCGATCCTGATCGATGAGGCCCGGACGCCGCTGATCATTTCCGGTGCGGCGGAAGACGACACCTTCAAGTTTGCCGAGGTAGACCGGCTTCTGGGATCGCTGGAAGAAATGCAAAAAAAAGCAGACGGTGAATATCCCGATGAGGCCCAGGGTGAAGAGGTTATAGGGGACTATAAACTCAACGAAAAAAATAAAAATGTTTCCTTCAGCAATGCGGGACTGACGAAGATCGAGGAGCTTCTTAAAAAACGAAATCTGATCCAGGGCGCCATTGTTGACGAGGAAAATTTTGAATACATTCACTACTTTACCCAGGCGCTGCGGGCCCACAAACTTTTCCATATTGATGTGGATTATGTGGTGCAGGAAGGGCTGGTGCAGATTGTAGACGAGTTCACCGGACGCATACTCCACGGCCGCCGTTATTCCGACGGGCTCCATCAGGCAATCGAGGCGAAGGAACGGATCAAGATCGCCCAGCGGAACCGAACGCTGGCAACAATCACCTTTCAGAATTATTTCCGGCTCTACAAAAAAATATCCGGGGGCACCGGAACCGCCGATACGGAAGCGGTGGAATTCGCCAAGATATACAACCTTGATGTAGTGGTGATCCCCACAAATCTGCCGGTGGCCCGGCTGGACGAAGATGATGTGGTGTATCTGAACGAAAAAGAAAAGTGGGACGCCCTTTGCAACGAAATTGCCGAGGCCCACAAAAAAGGCCAGCCCATGCTGGTGGGCACCGTGTCCATCGAAAAGTCCGAAAGAATTTCCACCCTCCTGACCCGCCGGGGCATACGCCACGAGGTGCTGAACGCAAAGAACCACGCCCGGGAAGCGGCGATTATCGCCGAAGCGGGATCCAAGGGGGCGGTGACGATTGCCACCAACATGGCCGGCCGCGGTACGGACATCAAGCTGGGGGGCAACCCGGAACACCGGGCGCGCAAGCGTGCGGGCACCGAGGCAACACCGGAAGTTTACGCCGCGGCATATAACGAAGAATATGAAAAGTGGAAAAAAGATTACGAGGAAGTAAAAAAAGCCGGGGGCCTTTATGTGATCGGCACCGAGCGGCACGAAAGCCGCCGGATCGATAATCAGCTCCGGGGCCGTTCGGGGCGGCAGGGCGATCCGGGAAGGTCCAAATTTTTTATCTCCATGGATGATGAACTGATGCGGCTTTTCGGCGGCGGCAATATCAAAAATCTGATGACGAAAATTGGCATGGAGCCCGGGGAACCGATTTATCATCCCTGGCTGAATAAAAGTATTGAAAAGGCCCAGACCAAAGTTGAAGAACGGAACTTTGAAATCCGCAAACACCTGCTGGAATACGACGATGTGTTGAATCAGCAGCGGAAATTTATCTACGATCAGCGGGACGCTATTTTGCTGGACGCCGATCTCCGGCAGCGGGTGAACGACACTACTCTTGATATGACCTCTGATATGCTGGAAGCGTTCAAAGAAGCAAGACGGCACGACGGGCAGGGGGCGTTCAAGGAGCTGGCGGAAAACCTTAAAACCCGTTTTGCCTATGTACTTCCGGCGGACGCTTTGAAAGGAGAGAATCAAAATCCTGAGGGGCTGGAAAACAGAATCACCACAGACCTCAAAAACGATCTGGAAGAAAAGGCGGCGGTGATCGGCGAGGCAAATCTCAACGCTTTTATCAGGATGCAATACCTCCAGGCCATAGATCGCAAGTGGCTGGATCATCTGGAAAATATGGAGGCCCTGCGGGAAGCGGTGTACCTCCGCAGCTACGCCCAGAAAAATCCCCTGACCGAATACAAGGTCGAAGGCTTTCAGATTTTCGATACGATGATAAACCAGATCCGGGAGGAGATCGCTTCCCGGGTGCATCTGGTGCGGATTCAGGTGTCGGAGGACCGGGCGGCCCGGACCCGTTCGGGCCCGGTGGTGCAGTCCGCCAGCCACGGCAGTGTCAGCGCCTTTGCCGGAGGTGGTGGTCCGCCTGCAGGCCGTTCACCGGCCCGAGGGCAGGGCGAGGCGGTTACGGTGATCCGTTCCCAGCCGAAGGTGGGCCGCAACGACCCCTGCCCCTGCGGCTCGGGGAAAAAGTACAAGCACTGCCACGGGCGGTAAAAGCGCTAAACAGCATTGACACGAAGCGTCTTACCGGCTACGGTAGAGCCTAAGGAACCCGCTATCCCATGAATTATCTTGAACTTCCGGTTTACAAACATAAAGACCTCATCCTTGAAGCGCTGGCGCAAAGCCAGGCGGTGGTGGTGGAGAGCCCCACCGGATCGGGGAAGACGACCCAGCTCCCGGTGATCCTCCACGATGCGGGTTACGGAAAAAACGGCATGATAGGGGTTACCCAGCCCCGCCGCATCGCCGCAGTGTCGGTGAGTGAGTTTATCGCCCGGCAGCTCGGGACGGAGATTCCCGGCACGGTGGGCTACAAGATGCGCTTTGAGGATAAGACCAACGCATCGACAAAAATCAAAATAATGACCGACGGCATCTTGCTGCAGGAGATGAAACTCGATCCCTGGCTTTCCCGGTACGGGTGCCTTTTGGTGGACGAAGCCCACGAGCGGAGCCTTAACATCGATTTTATTTTGGGGCTTCTTAAACGGGTACTGGAAGAACGAAAAGAATTCAAGGTGATAGTCTCCTCCGCCACGATCAATGCGGAGATCTTTTCAGAATATTTCGGTGAATGTCCGGTGGTAAAGATCGACGCCGTAACCTATCCGGTAACGCTGATCTACGATCCGCCTGCGGTCATAGCAGCAACGCCGGGACCGGGAAGCTCCGGGGGGACCGCTGCCGACGCTCTGCTTGATAAAATCGACGGCATAGTCCAGCGCATCGCCGGTGAAAAACGGGAAGGTGATATTCTGATTTTTCTCCCCGGCGAAAAGATGATCAAGGACTGCATGAGCCGTCTTGCCTTCGGCCCCTCGGGAAAATATCTTCATCTAATTCCCCTTTACGGGAGGCTGGGCAAGGAAGAACAGGAGCGGGTTTTTGAACGCGCCCCCCGGGGGAAAATCAAGGCGGTGATCGCCACCAACATTGCCGAAACATCCGTCACCATAGACGGTGTAACGGCGGTCCTCGATTCGGGTTTGTCAAAAATCAACTACTACAATCCGAAAACTTTTACCTCGAGCCTCGTGGAATCGCCGGTGTCAAAGGCTTCGGCGAACCAGCGCAAGGGCCGGGCCGGGCGGACAAGGGAGGGGAACTGTTACCGCCTTTACACCCGCAAAGATTTTGAAAACCGCCCCCTTTTTACCACCGAAGAAATTTACCGTACCGACCTTTCCGAAGTAGTACTCCGTATGGCGGACCTCGGGATCACCGCTTTTGAAGAATTTGACTTCATCTCGCCGCCGCAGAGGGACGGCCTTATCGCCGCCATTGAAACCTTAAATCTTCTGGACGCATTGGAGAGCGATCGTACCCTTTCAAAAACCGGTAAAATGATGACCGAGTTTCCCCTGTCGCCCCGGCAATCAAGGATCATCGTGGAGGCCATTCTCCGCTATCCCAATGTGGTGGAAGAAACGGTTATCGCCGCGGCTTTTCTTTCCACCCAGAGCCCCTACATTCTGCCGCCGGGGGAAGAAACCGATGCCCGCAAGGCCCATCACCGTTTCCGCGATAACGACGGGGATTTTGTTTCCTACCTGAAACTTCACCGGGCCTATAAAGAAGCCCCCGACAAGGAAAAATTCTGCGAAAAAAATTATCTTGATGAACGGGCCATGGCGGAAATTCTTAACGTGGTTGATCAGCTTGCGCTGATCGTTTCCGACATGGGCGTGCCCCTCCTCTCCGGCGGAAACACCGAGGACTACCTTTGCGCCGTAGCCCGGGGGCTTATCCAGTTTGTCTGCGTCCGGGAAGGCCGGGATATGTACCGCAGCCTCACCGCCGATAAAATTTTGATTCACCCCGGATCGGTGATGTTCAAAACCGATCCGAAATATATAGTGGCGGGGGAAATCGTGCGGACCACCAGGATGTACGCCATGTCGGTTTCGCCCCTGTCAAAAAGCGCTTTGGAAAAGATCAGCCCCCGCCTCTCTGAAACCTTTGGTGAAGGCTCAGGCGATACCAGACCCCGCCGCCGGGATCGGGATCAACGGGACTTTACCAATAATATCAAGATTGGGGAAGAAGTTTTTGAGATAAAAACCATCAAGGGCAGAAAACAGGTGAACCTTCCCTGGGAGGTTCTGGCCAAAATAAAAGGAAGCCTGGGCGGCGAAGGCATCGCCCGGATCAAAAACAACTGGCCGGGCCTCCGGGGCGCGGTGATCGTGGACGGCCGTTACACCCTTCTGGCGGGGGAAAAACTCAGCCTGATACTTTCATTACTACCGGGCATGAACATCTCCGCGAAAAATCTTTCCGGCGAAAATAGAAAAAACAAATCCTTCAACTCGAGTGAAAACCTCAACGGCCTTTTGCAGCTTCTGCCGGATCTTCTAAGTCCCGTCATCTGGAAACCGGGTAAAAAAGAACTGGGCTTCCTCTGCCTCCACACCGACGGCAGCGGAAACTACCGCCCCGGCTGTTCACGGGGCTTTCACACGGGCCTTAACGAAAGCCTTGCCAGCGTGGAAACCCTCATCGACGAGCTGGGCGATGGTATCGAGGCGGCAACCAAACAAACCGTGAACCAGACCTACAGGCGGCTGTCGGATTATTTAAGTTGACGGCCCCTCCAAAGCCCCTTATAATGGATAAAGAGGAGGATACTATGGCGTTTCCAAGAACCACGGTGGCGGGTGTTTCCCTGCCAAGGATGCTGATCGGATCAAACTGGATGTTCGGGTGGAGCCACACGGGGCACGCGGCGGATGTTTTTATCAAGGATTTTCATTCCACCGTTGAGGCGACCCTGCCGGTGATTAACGCTTTTCTGCAGTACGGCATTGACGCGTGGATGGCGCCTTTTTCCTCAAACCCCGAGTGCCTGGGCAAGATCAAGGGCATCGAAGACAAAATCGGGAAGAAGCTCATTCTGATTGATACGCCCATCCTTAACATGGACGATACCGAGGCGGCCCGCAAAGAGGCGAAGGCGGTTATCAAAACCAGCGCCGAGCTTGGCTCTACCTTCTGCCTTATCCACCATTCCTGCTGCGAGCAGCTGGTCAACAAAAACAAAAAAACTTTGGACCGCCTGGGCGATTATACCGATATGATCCGCGAGGCCGGCCTCATCCCCGGTCTTTCCGCCCATATGCCCGAGATCATCCAGTATTCCGATCTCAACGGCTACGATGTGGAAACCTACATACAGATTTTCAACTGCCTGGGTTTCCTGATGCAGATCGAAGTTGAATCGGTGATCCGGATCATCCACGAAGCAAAAAAACCGGTGATGACGATTAAGCCCATGGCCGCCGGCCGCACCACGCCCTACGTCGGTCTTACCTTTAACTGGAACGTACTCCGGGAACAGGACATGATCACCGTGGGCTGCCTCTCCGAACCGGAAGTACACGAAGATGTAGAAATATCCCTGGCGGCGCTGGAAAAGAGACTGCCCCGGTTGGAAGGCAGAAGCAGTCCCGGTAAGACCAGCATTATCAAATAGTCCTCAACTCCCCCGTTTCACAATGACCGACTCAAAGGGCGCCAGGGTTTTCAAACCTTCGGTGCCTGAGTCCACGGTTTTTTGCTCATTGGTAAAGTTCTGGATAAACACAAATTCTTTTTTGCCCTTGGTCCGCAGCTGTGCGCTTACTCCGGCGGGAAGGCTCCCGGGCAGGGCCGGTTTCAGGTCCGCCTCCGAAGCGATTTCCGCGTAGAAATCGTCAAGGAAGTTATCATCGGTACGGGCGGCGATGTAGTAGGCCTTTCCCTTGCCCCGGCGGTTTACCGTTAAGGCGGGGCGACCCTGGTAAAAGTCGGCGGCATAAGAGCCCAGAGCTTCGGCGCCTTGCAGGTGGATAAGCTCGCAGAAATCTTTGGCGCGGTACTGTTTGCCCTTCCAACAAATAGCGTTTTCATCCTGGGGATAGAGGGAGTCTATTTCCTCATTCCAAATCCCTAAGGTTTCTTTTAACCCGTCGCCGGGGAAACCGCCGAGATAACAAAGGTCCGTTTCGTTCACATATCCTGTTATATAGGTGGCGATAAAAATGCCGCCCCGCTGGACAAAATCGTCGATCTTTTTTGCGGCGCCTTGACGCAGCAGGTAGAGCATGGGCGCTACCAGCACACTGTACTTGTCGAAACTGCGGGTGGGATCGATCACATCAACGGGGATGCCTTTTTTCCAGAAAGAGCGGTGATGGGCGATGACGGTTTCTTCGTAGCCGGTTTGACTCTGCAAAAATCCTTTGGCATCTTCCAACGCCCAGCGGACGTTCCAGTCGTAGATGATCGCAGCTTTGGCGGGGGTATCGGCCCCGATCAATCCGTCAAGACCTTTGAGGCACTCCCCTACTTCTGCTATGTCTTTGAAAACTCTTGTGTTTTCCGTTCCCTCGTGATCCACCACGGCGCCGTGGAACTTTTCACAGCTGCCCCGACTTTTGCGGAACTGAAAATACTGCACGGAATCGGCGCCGTGGGCCAGGGCCTGCAGCGACTGCAATTTGTGTACAGCAGGGCGGTGAAGTTTTGTCACGGGCCGCCAGTTGGTAGCCGAGGGGCAGGATTCCATCAGCATGAAGGGTTTGTCTTTGAGGCCCCGGGTAAGGTCGTGTAAAAACGCGGTGCGGGCGCCCAAAACAGTGTCGTCGCCGCCGGTCCATTGGGGATAGGAGTCCCAGGAGGCCACGTCGAGAACTTCGGCAAAACGGAAATAGTCTATGCCGGGGTAGGTGCCCATGAGATTCGCCGTGCAGGGCACACCGGGAGTATATTCTTTCAGCGGTTTTATTTCGTGGAGATAAAAATCCACAAAACGTTCGGTGGTAAAACGTTTCCAGTCAAGTTTGAGGCCGTGGAGCACGTCTTCGCCGATGGGGCTGGGACTTTCAATCTGCTCCCAATCGGTGTAGGTATGGGCCCAAAAACTCGTCCACCAGGCGGCGTTGAGCTTTTCCAAAGTGCCATATTTATTTTTCAGGTACAGCCGGAATTCAGCCTGACAGAGGGGGCAGTGACATTCGCCGCCGTACTCGTTGGAAACATGCCAAACTCCCAAAGCGGGATGATCCTTGTAACGCTGTGCCAAACGGGTGTTCATTTCCGTAACTTTGCGGCGGTACGCGGGGGATGTAAGGCAGTGGTTGTGACGGCCGCCGTGGAGCTGCCTTTGGCGGGCTGCGTTTACCCGGAGTATCTCCGGGTATTTTTGGCTCATCCAGGCGGTTTTAGCCCCCGAGGGAGTGGCCAAAACGGCGACCATGTTATTTTCCGCCAGCAGATTCATCACTTCATCGAGCCATTCAAAGTGATACTCACCCTCCGCCGGTTCCAGGGCGGCCCAGGAAAAAATGCCCACCGACAGGCTGTTGATGCCGGCCAGTTTTGCCAGCCTCATGTCCTCTTTCCAGATGGTATCCTTCCAGGAAAGCCACTGTTCGGGGTTGTAATCCCCCCCGTGAATAATATGCGGGAAACGGGCGACAATAGGTTGATTCGGCATAATTTTCTCCTTGACGTGCATTAAGATTTTTTTAGTATAACACGTTCATCCAGCTCCTGAAAAGCATCCCGTAAAAAAGAATCGAGAAAGAGAAATTTATCTTTCCGGGAACGCCGGCGGAAAAGCGCTTTGGGTATGGCCTCTTCTATGCTCATGCCGAAGCGCTGTTGAAAAAGCCCGTTGTCGGGGCCCCTTGCATAGCGGAACCCCATGAGGATGCTCTCTTTCATCAGGGTCAACCGGTCAAGAAATTCCTCATCCTGCAACGGCGCGGAGGGTATGGATTGCGGCGGATTTCCGGCCAGCCAGGGTTCAGCCTCGGGAACATAGGTAAAACGAAGGCCCGTACCTTTATCATCATTGATGATAGTGCCCGATGCGGCGGGGCCCACACCCAGCCAGTTCTCCATGCGCCAGTAGCGTATGTTGTGAAGGCACTCTTTTTGGGGCTGTGAAAAGTTAGACACCTCGTACTGTTTGTAGCCCAGCCGTTCCAGGGCATCCCGGCCTTTTATCCAGAGGCTGTCTGCATCATCAGCGTTCGGGAGAAAACCGGGAGTACCGGCTTTTAGAGCCAGGGGTGTCCCCTCCTCTACTGTCAGGGAATAAAGGGAAACATGGGCCGGTTCATAGGCGGCAATGCGGTCAATGTCGTTGAGCAAAATTTTTTCATCCTGAAAGGGAAGGCCCGCGATGAGGTCAACGGAAAAAGCGCCGGGAAAAAAATCCGCCGCCAATGTCAAAGCGGTGGATAGTGTTGCCGCTTCTCCTATCCGGTTGATCGCCTGGCGGGACGGCTCGTGAAAGGTCTGTACGCCCATGCTGAGGCGGTTCACCCCGCCGTCACGACTTGCCGCCAGCAGATCTTCACCGGCGGACTCGGGGTTCAGTTCCAGGGTAATTTCCAGGGGCTTTTCGTTTGTGTTTATCCACAGGGTTCGAAGCCCCCGGAGCAGACGGCTAATCCGTTCAGCACCGAGAACCGAAGGGGTACCGCCGCCTATGTATACCGTGGGAATTTTTTTTACCCCAAAACGGCGGATTTGTTTTTCCGTTTCTGCAACAAGAGTATCAACATAAAGATCCAGATCGTATTTTTTTCCGGCCAGCGGTATCGAATAAAAATCGCAATAATCACAGCAGGATGAACAAAAAGGAATGTGCAGATACAGGGAGGCGGTCACGGCGTTTCCGGTCAGGGTATGCCGATCCGGTAGATCGGCCAGAAACGGAAAAGAAGCTTCCCCGTTACCAGTTTGGTTTTTACAGGACCCCAGGTGCGGGAATCGTTGGTGTTGCTCCGGTCGTCGGAAACTACAAAACATTCGTCCTCACCCAGAATTATCGGGTCCATGGAGCCGGAAAACGGCAGGGATTCATCCCAAAGGGCGGGGACCGGGGGGATCTCCGGTTTGTAATCACGGTCGGAAAATTCATTTTCGGTGAGCCTTAATCCGTTCTCGGCGGATTTTACCCGGAACACAAAATTGATCATGGAAACCTCATCCCCGGGCAATGCGATGACCCGCTTCACATAAAAACGATCATCATCGCCGGGAAGGCGTATGCGCTGGGCGGTAAAAAAACGCAGGGCCTGATCCGCCAGGCGGCTGAAAAAATTCTTTTTCACCCCCCTGTCCCTGTCAACAAGAACGATATTTCCCCGGCGGAACGGCAGCGGTGAATTAAAAAAATCAATATCGGGTAGCAGGGAATAAAGGGCGAAGGAAGAAAAAATCAGCCGGTCCCCTGCGTACAGGGCGGGCCGCATGGTATTGTTTTCAAGAATCCGCACGGAAAAAACAAAAGATGTCAGGACATTGTAAAAAATATAAAAAACCAAAACCCAAAACAGCACCCGGCGGAAACGGTGCCGTTGGGTTTTTTTGGCGGCGTAAGAATATTTAAGCCATTTATCAAACATGATCCGCCTCTATTTTATGGAACCCAAACGTTCAAGAACATTCAGATTTCGCAGTGATAAACCGCCGGGCCAGTACCGGATGGAAGCCCGGCCCAGAATTTTCGACACCCGCACCGGACCGAAATAACGGCCGTCCCGGGAATTGTCCCGGTTGTCCCCCAGGGGAAGGATGCGGCCTTCGCTGACGTACCAGCCCTGGATGTGTTTCGCCAGCACCGTGCGGAAACGGGCCTCCTGTGGAAAAGCCGCCCGGATCAGGCCCAGCCGGGCCCGCTCCCGGGCAAAAGAATCGCTGATGTAAAGCCTCTTTTCACCTTCGGCAAGGACGGACAATGCAGCGGGAGCGCTCAGGTTCATATCGGTATAGGCGGCGGCACGGCCTGCGGCCTCCATCAAGAGGTAATCTTTTTCTTCTTCGTCGATAAGCCGGCTGAGTTTATGCTCAAAGCCGCGGCTCCGGTTAAATTCACCTTCGTCGATCCAGCGGTTTTCCCCCGCAGGCAGCATACGCAAATTTCCCCTTTCGGTGATAAAACGATCCCCGGCCATGCCCACCGCTCTTTTTATCAAAAGATGGGCCTTGGGGGAGCCGCTTTCATCCTTATCGATATCAACTTTGGTCAGGGTAAGCATATAGATGACCCGCTGGGCTATGTCAAAAACGGTGCCCCGGGAAATGTAAGAAGGATTTTCAAAGATGATGATGTCGTTCCGTTTCGCCTTGAAGGGACTCGGCAGTTTGACAAAACCGGGGAGCAGTTCCGGGCCGTAGATAATTTTATTGACAAAAATATGATCCCCGATAAGGAGGGTGTTTATCATGGAACCCGAGGGGATTTGATAAGCCTGAAACAGATACTGATTGATGATAAGCACCCACCCGGCGGCCCATAAAAAAGCTTCGCCCCAGTCCAGAATGAAATTCTTTTTCTTCTGTTTTTCTTTATTAACCCGCCGGATCTGCCGCCTCCGGCTCAAAAAATCTTCGGTGAGGGATTGAAGACGATCAAAAAAACCGGCGCCGGAAGCGCTGCCTGAAGCACTCATGATAAAAACCTACTACAAACGGCCATCGTTGACAAGCATCTGCCTGCCGGCCCATAATACCCTATGTTCAGAAAACCGCCTCCGCCGGGGGAAATGCTCCCGGAGGATCGCTTTCACTTCAAGCCTGTTTTGGGCATCCCGGGCGGCGTGTACCTGGCCTTTTTTTACGGGCTGGCGATCCTGCTCGTCCTTTTTTTCATTTTGATTAAGCCCGGCCTTTCAAAACCGGGAACCCTGGTGCATTTCGATTCCGAACCCCAGGGCGCCGCCATACGGATTGACGGGGCCTACCAGAGTTCCGCCCCTGATACCATTTTTATTCCCCCCGGGAAACACGAAGTTGAAATGGTCCTCCCCGGTTTCGCTCCCTACAAAACGGAGCTGGAAACCAAAGGCCGTGTTTTTGCTTCCCTGTTTTTCCCCCGGCGGCAGTCTGTCAACGGCAAACTTGAGATACAAAACGCAGAGGGGGTCTTTAACCTCGGGGCTCAGGATTATGCGGCGTGGTCTTTTATCGGGGAAGCTACGGCGGCGTACCAAATTCCCCGGAGCCTTTCCGAAGCTGCCTACCTGTCGGCAGGGGGCTCAGAAACGCTGCTTGCGGCATCGGCCCGTTTTGCCAGCACCCGCTCGGGTTTGCGGGATCTTCTGAGGGCAAAGCTTCTGGCGGATAACGCCGGTGTTTCCCCCTCCCCCCTTTCCCTGCTCCGGTCCGGCGAGAGCATCCTCGCGTACCTTTCCACCGCAGAAGGGGCCGCCTCCTGGCTTGCCGCCGTCCTTCCCCCGGCAAGCGCCGCCCCGCTTACTTCTTCCGTTTGGTACGCAGAAAAAACGGCCTCTGTTACTGGCCAAAAGCTCCTCCCCCCCGCCGGAAGAGCTATCACCATAAAATCAGTTTTTTTCCGGGAAATTCCGCCGGAGGGCTTTTTTATCGCCGATACCCCTGTTTCCATGGCGCTTTGGGAAGAATTCCTCGGGGCTAACCCCGATTGGCAGCCTCAAGAGACCAATAACCTCATCGCCAAAGGCCTGGTTGACCCAGGCTATCTGGAGGAGCGGGAATACGGCCCGCCGGAAACGATCACCGGGGTTTCCTGGTATGCCGCCGCTGCCTTTTGCCGCTGGCTGAATTCGGCCACCGGCCGGGAGAATGTTCCCGCCGGTTTTATTTTCCGGCTGCCCACCGAGGCTGAGTGGGAATATGCCGCCCAGGTTATGCAGAGGGAAAACAGCGACTTTTGGGATTGGTGCGAAGATCCCTTTGCCCCCCTGAATCTCCCGGCTGCGGTGGAGGCGGTTCATGCCCTGGGCTCCCCCCAGCGTTCTCTCCGGGGCGGTTCCTGGATAAATCCGCCGGGCTCGGTGAATGTGAACACCCGGGCCTCTCTGGACCCCGCCTCCTGTTCGCCCTTCGTATCTTTCCGGCCGGTACTGGCCCGGCCCATTCCCGGAGCTGATTAACATGGCCGAAGGGGTAAAGATCATCGCCGTAAACCGCCGGGCCCGGCACGACTATGCCGTGGACGACACCTACGAATGCGGCATAGAGCTAAAGGGCACCGAAGTGAAATCTTTCCGGGACGGAAAGATTTCTTTCCCCGACGCCTGGGCCGAGGTAAGCGAAGGTGAAGTGTGGCTGCGGTCCCTCAGCATCGCCGAAAATCCCTTCGCCTCAATTTTCAACCACGACCCGGACCGCAGAAAAAAGCTCCTCCTCCACCGGGACGAGATAAAACGCATACACCGGCGGGTGGAAGAAAAGGGCTATACCCTCATCCCCCTGCAATTTTACTTCAAAAAAGGCCGGGTCAAGGTGGAATTAGGTCTCTGCAAGGGTAAAAAATCCTTCGACAAACGGGCCGATATCCGGGACCGCGACCTGAAACGGGATGTGGAGCGGGAATTTCGCCATACCTTGAGCTAGGGCAATGCAGAATTATCGACTGATAAGCGTGGTAAAGGTGATAACGGTGGTGATAAGCGTCAAAACTGTAGTTATCACCGGGGCATATTGGTTGAAGTAATACAGCCCCGAATTGGTCGCCGCCGTTATCGTTGTTTCAGGCATTACCGCATCGGTCTTCTTCATCTCCTTCCCGTTGATATCTTTTATGGTTACCGTTTCACGGGTATTCCGTTCCATCACAAAACCACCCGCCAGGGCCACATAGTAATCCCATTCACGGTCAGGTATGTACGGATACCGGCCGGGTATCGCTACCGCCCCTGCTACAGTTACGAAATATTGCCGAAACGGAATGATCAGCGTATCATCCCGTTCCACAAAATACTGACTCCGGTAACTTGAATCGTAGAGCATGGGGTTGATGTTCAGGGGAATCCGTTCCTCGCCCCGTATCAGATATGCGTTTTGGGTATCAGAAATTGCCGAGAACCATCTCCGGTTCCGCTGCACCAATGACGCATAGTTTTCACCCTGGTTAAACCGGATTGTTAACCGGTTTGCCGTGTTACTTTCGGCGGCTTCCAGAGATTCCTCTCCCCGGACTGCGCCCTCTACAAACATTACCGGTGTCAAGTCAATAATTGAAGGGATGGTTATTGCATCAAGATGCTGCAGGGGATAGTTGTTGGTAATATCCTGCTCGGCCAGATATATCTTATCCCCCGAATCAGTTACCGCTGCAATATGCCGCACCAATTCTATCCTGCTGGGGTCCGAGGTGGGGATTAGGTTTGAGGCATATTTTATTACCAGTTCCGACAGGTTTTCTCCGGGCAACAGTTGGTACGTTCCCGGCCGTTCTACGGAACCGCCAATACTCACTACCCTGTCAATACGGTTGATGTGGATAGTATCACCGGGACGGAGGTAGGGATCCTGGGCCAGGTCGCCGTTGCGCCGGGCCTGAAAGAGGTCGTAGGTTTTACTTTGACCGGATACGGAAGTGATGGTGATGTCACGGATTGATGAATAGGCAGTTAGGTTACTATTCACCAGTGAGGACAGGCGGGCTAAAGCCCAGGTTGTACGGGCCGCAAATGCGCTGACTTCGCCTGCGATATAAACCATGAACGTAGCAGGCTGGGTGAGGACTAACTGTACGCCGCTGAGGGGATAGTTATTGGACACAATGGTTTCCGCATCCTGTTTTAATTGCCGGTAGGTTTTTCCGGCAGCGTTGATAATGCCCAGGTTGGAAATTGGGATACGGTAGGAGCTGTCTACGATTATTGTATAGGTTACCGGTGTTCCTCCGACTGCGTAGGCCAGGGTATAGATATCCCCGGCGGTTACCCGGTAATCGGGGCTGGAGAGGGCTAACTGGATGTTCACGCTGAAATCAGCTGTGGCTTCTATTTCCTGGGATACCTGAGGGAAGCTTGTGGAGAGGATGGTGAAAAAAATGGTTACAAGACAGAGGTATCGTTTCACTTTTTTGGGCCCTTTAGTTTCGCCATGGCTTCGGGGTCTTTTCTGATATTCGCAACGGCGTTTAATACGAAGGCAAGAAACACCGTGAAGAACCCTGCGGCGAAGGTGACGATGATGCAAAGCAATCCACGGCCGGGACCGGATTTTTTGTCCGGCACTTCGGCCATTTCCAGGATTTGGAAAACCGGTTTTTCGCTGGCCATGGTTACTTTGAGAAGCTCGTACTGAACTTTAAGCTGGGTATAGACCTGGCGCTGGGCGCCTAACTCTAACTGGATGCGGCTGAGTTCAATGGATATAGAAGGGATGTTCACACCGCTTCGCTGGACTGATTGTTCCAATTGGCGGGTTTCCAGTTCCCGCTTTAAAATCTCATCGTAGGTATTCTGTATGTTTTTTTCCAGGTTCTCTTTTTCCAGTTTATTTTTATCGATACCCAGTTCGTCAAACCATGTTTGGAGGTAATTGACACAGAAATTAACTACCCGTTGTGCAAAAACGGGATCGGTATCGGTAAAAGCTATACTAAAAACGCCGCTTTTTTCGTCTGATGAGGCGGTTAATTTTTTCGTGAGGGCTTTGCGGCTATCGGCGCGGGGATGCTCTGCTTTTTTCTTAGGCGTATCTAATTTATACCGGGTAAGAAGATCAAACTCATCCACTACAGAATCGAGCAGACTGTTGGTACCAACAAGGTATATGGCAAGATCGCTGAAGGTAGAGCCGGTACTGACTCCGGCGAGGCCCGCAAGGCCGCCAAGACCGCTGGCACTGAGCATCGAAGCCATGCCGCTGCCGGAGGATGAGGAGTTGTTGATGAGCATGAGGGCAGTGGGGGTATACTCGTTGGGGAGTGGGGAGCTTTCAGGAGGCAGCATGATTGAGATAACTGCAAATACGACCACCCCAATCATAGCAATGAGCGTGATAACG
The DNA here is from genome assembly GCA_025997615.1 of Spirochaetia bacterium. GTDB lineage: Bacteria > Spirochaetota > Spirochaetia > Treponematales > Breznakiellaceae > BNUV01. Next base: position 26,154 of record BNUV01000002.1, on the reverse strand, counting down.
ATTATCATGACTTTACGATGCCAGAGGACGGCAAAGAGGTCGATGAGGCTGATTTCGTCGTCTTTGTTTTGCTCCTCGGCCATAGACAATCCTTTTAGTTCAAACTTATTTGCCACCGAAACAGGCTTATAATGATAATAATATACTACACTGGCAATTTGTGTAAAGCCTAAAACACAGGAAATCAAAAATTGCACATTGTTTCAAAGTATGCCCTTCGGTATAATAAGGTATGGTGAAAAATATACGGACATTGTTGATTTTATTGATGCTGGTTTTAAGCATCCCGGCTCTCTTTGCCGGGGGGCGCGGGGCGGAGAAAAGCCCCCCGGATGCGCCCCGGGAGCTGCGCTATGGTTTTAGCTCCGAACCGGCGACACTGGACCCCTTAAGCCCCTCCAATACGGCAGATGGCCGGAGTATTCTTTTCAATGTTTTTGAAGGACTGGTGAAACCGGACACCGACGGGCGGCTTTTGCCTGCGGCGGCGGAGTCCTGGACGGTGGAACAGGGCGGTTTGGTCTATAATTTCCGCCTTAGGCCGGGGGTAAAGTTCCACGACGGCTCCCTTTTGACCTCCGCCGATGTAAAATTCACCCTGGATACGGCGATTGCGGCGAATTTTGCGGGGTTTACCGACATTGCCGGGGTGGAAACCCAGGGGGATCTGGGTCTCAGGGTTACTTTGAAGGCGCCGGACCCGGAATTCCTCCCTTATATCACCATTGGGATAGTCAAAGCCGCTACTGCGGACCGGGAAAAGAACCCGATTGGCACGGGGCCCTTCAAAATCGAGAGTTATACGGTCCAGCAATCGCTGGTGCTGCGGAAATTTGACGATTACTGGCAAAAGGGGCTGCCGGCTCTGGAAAAAGTGACGGTGGTTTTTTTGGCCGATTCCGATGCCCTGCTTTTGGGCCTTCAGGGGGGCAGCCTGGACGGGGCCAGTGTTACCGGGGGCCTTATCCCCCAACTTGATCCCCGGCGCTTCGACATTGTGCCGGGCTACTCGGCTTCGATACAGCTTTTGGCGCTGAACAACGCGGCACCGCCCCTGAACGATGCCCGGGTCCGCCGGGCCATCAACTATGCGGTGGATGTCGGGGAGATTATTGACACGGCTTTTTACGGCAACGGCGAAGCTTCGGGGAGCCCCCTCATTCCGGGGCTGGAGGTTTACTACGACAAGTCCCTGAAAAACCCCTACCCCGCCGACATTGCCAGGGCGAAGGCCCTTTTGGCCGAGGCAGGTTACGGCGAGGGCGGGAAAAAACTTTCCCTGGAAATTACCGTGCCGTCTAATTATACGATGCACGTTGATACTGCACAGGTGATTCTGGAACAGCTTGCAAGAGCCGGTATAGAGGGAAGCATCAAGCTGGTTGATTGGGCCACCTGGCTTTCCGACGTGTACCGGGGCCGGCAATACCAGTCTACGATAATTTCACTGGATGCGAATAACGTTTCCCCCCGGAGCTTTTTGGCCCGTTACCAGTCCTCCAGCGGCAGTAATTTTATCAATTACAAAGACGCCAATTTTGACCGGATCTATCAGGCGGTGCTGACCGAGCCGGATGAGCAAAAACGCATAAGCCTTTACCGGGAAGCCCAGCGGATCATTTCAGAGAACGCCGCCAGCGTTTACATTCAGGATATTTACAGTTTCAAAGCCTTTCGGGGCGGCGCCTACGAAGGGGTAAAAAATTATCCCCTCTATGTGATAGATTTTGCCTCGATTAAGGGCAAAAAATAAGACGCGGGAAAAGTGAATTTTATTCTGCGAAGGATCGTCATCGCCCTCATCACCCTCCTTTTGGTATCGGTGTTCACCTTTCTGGCCTTCAGTGTGATCCGGGGGGATCCGGCCAGTCTGGTGTTGGGGATAGAGGCCGGTGAGGAACAACTGGCGGCTATGCGGGAGGAGATGGGTCTGAATAAAAGTTTACCGGAACGTTATACTGCCTGGATCAAAAACTTTATTTCGGGGGATTTGGGCAATTCACTCCGCTTCCGGGGAGAGGCTATTTCGGATATGATCCGTTCCCGCCTGCCGGTAACATTTTCGCTGGCCCTTCTTTCACTTCTTTTTGTGTTACTCATCGCCGTTCCCGCATCGCTTTTTTCGGTGCGCCGGGAAGGGGGCCTTGTTGACCGCCTGATAAATACGCTGACCGCCGTCAACATCAGTGTGCCGGGTTTTTTTCTAGGGGTGCTGCTCATCTGGGTCTTCGGCGTCAGCTTCAGGTTTTTCAGCCCCGGCATTTATGTGGATTACCGTGAAAACTTCGGCGGCTTTTTGGCCTGTCTTTTTTTTCCCGCCCTGGCCATTGCGATTCCCAATGCGGCGGTACTGGTAAAGTTTTTGCGGTCTTCCCTTTTCCGGGAAATGCGAAGCGATTATGTCCGCACCGCCCGGAGCAAAGGCGCTGGTACTAGGCGGGTATTGTATCACCATGCGCTGCGAAATGCGCTGGTGCCTTCCATCACCGTGTTGGGGATGATCATCGCCGAAGTGTTTTCCGGCAGCATCGTCATAGAACAGGTTTTTACGATTCCGGGAACCGGCAGATTGCTCATCGCCTCGATCGCTTCCCGGGATTATCCCCTGATCCAGACACTGGTTGTGTACATCGCCTTTATCGTGGTCCTGGCCAACACCCTGGCGGACATAGCCATTCGCATCGTTGATCCCCGTATAAAATGAAAAACGGCGAACTGAAATTCGGCGCGGCCTTGAGTATCATCATTGCCGGAATGTCCCTGGTTGGTGCTTTCTGGACGCCCCGTGATTATAACCGCATGGAAAGCGCCGCCCGCTTTACGCCCCCCGGCGCGGCTCATCTTTTGGGCACCGACAATTTTGGCCGGGATGTTTTTTCACGGATCATGGCCGGGGGGAAATATACCCTTATCACGGCCCTCTGCACCGTAGCAGGGGCGGCGCTTATCGGTTCTGCCCTGGGGCTGGCGGCGGGTTACGGCGGAAAAGTGTGGGATGAAATTACCATGCGGATCATGGACGCCCTTAATTCTTTTCCCGGAATTCTTCTGGCGCTGGTGATGGTAGCGTTGATGGACAACGGTCAGTTCACCCTTTTTACGGCCCTCTTGATCCTGTTTATCCCCAGCTTCACCCGGATTATGCGCAGCGGTGCATTGCAGTACAAGCATAGGGATTTTATTCTGGCGGAACGGCTTCTGGGTGCGGGCAGCCTCCGCATCATCTTTATCCATATTCTGCCGAATCTTTTTCCCTCCCTGCTTTCCGCCTCGGTGCTGGGCCTTTCCAACGCTATTCTGGCGGAGGCGGCCATGAGCTACCTTGGTTTGGGTATACAGCCCCCGGCGCCGAGCTGGGGGAGGATGCTTTCCGAATCGCAGAACTTTTTGTTTAACGCGCCCTGGTGCGCCCTGGCTCCGGGGATTTTTATCATGCTGACGGTTATCGCCTTTCACTCTTTGGGGGAAGGTATACGCCGGCTCTGGTCCGGTGATTGATATGGCATTACTGGAAATAAAAAACCTTTCGATAGGTATAAAACGAAAAAAAGAAATGCTCACTGCGGTGGATACTATCAGCTTGAACATTGAGGAAGGGGAAATCACCGGGCTTGCGGGGGAGTCGGGCTGCGGTAAGAGTCTCAGCGCTCTATCGATTCCCCGGCTATTGCCCCGGGAGGCGGAAATCACCGGGGGGGAAATTCTTTTTCAGGGTGATAAAAACAAAGCGCCTCTAAACATGGCGGCCCTTGATGAAAAAGAACTCTGCCGTATCAGGGGAAAAGACATTTCCATGATCTTCCAGGAACCCCGCCTTTCATTAAATCCGCTGCAGCGAATCGGGACGCAGATCGCCGAAGTGTTGACCGTTCACGGCCTTAGCGGCAAAAAAGAAAGCCGCGCCGCCGCATTGGAGATGCTGAACAAGCTTGGTTTGAACAAATCGCAAAATATTTTCGAGGCTTATCCCCATCAGCTCTCCGGGGGAATGTGCCAGCGGGTGATGATCGCCATTGCCGCTATATGCCGCCCGAAACTTCTTATCGCCGACGAGCCCACCACCGCACTGGATGAGAAAATACAAAACCAGATTCTGGAGCTCCTTGCAGGCATTAACGGGGAAACAGGGGCCGCCGTTCTTTTTATCTCCCACGATCTTTCTCTGGTACGCCGCTTTTGCCGCCGCTTTCTGGTGATGTACGCCGGGAAGATCGTTGAAGGCGGAAACGCCGGGGATATATTTACCCATGCGGTCCATCCGTATACCAGGGGGCTCATCGGCGCTATTCCGGGGAAGGAACAGCGGGGCAAGGCTCTGGCAAATATTCCCGGCAAAGTTCCGTCCATAGAGGACAGACTTCCGGGCTGCCCCTTTGCACCCCGGTGTCCTCTGGCACAAGAAAAATGCCGCGAGGCATTCCCCCCGAAAACGGATCTGGGGAACGGCCGCTTTGTGCATTGTTTTTTTGCGGAGGAACATCCGCATGAATAGAGATAACAATGATACAGCAAGTCTGCTTTCCATACGGCATCTTTCCAGCGAATATACAAGCCGCAATTACGGCCTCTTCGGCAAAAAACACATCAAAAAAGTTCTTCACGATATAAACCTTGATATTTACCCCGGTGAAATTTTCGGTCTGGTGGGAGAATCGGGCTGCGGTAAAACAACGCTGGCCCGCTGCATATTGAATCTAACCGCTTACCAGGGAGATATTTTTCTTGACGGCAAAAATTATGCCTCAAGGCTGGAGAGAGCGCGGCTTGTGCAGATGGTTTTTCAGGACCCGGGGGCGTCCCTTAATCCGGTGAAAAAGATAGGCTGGCTGCTGGAAGAACCGCTCGTCATTCACCGCATGGGGACGCCGGAAGAACGGGCCGCCCTGGTGGATGAAACGCTTACCCGGGTAGGCCTGGACCCATCCTACAAAAAAAGGCGGGTAACTGAGCTTTCCGGGGGGCAAAAACAGCGAATCTGCATAGGCCGGGCTTTGATACTGAAACCGAAACTGCTCATCGCCGATGAAGCTGTCAGCGCTCTGGACGTTTCCGTGGGCGCCCAGATACTGAACCTTTTCCGGGACTTGCACGAAAGCTTAGGTTTAAGCGTTCTTTTTATTTCCCATAACATGAACGCCGTGGAGTACCTCTGCGACCGGGTGGCGGTGATGCAGGACGGCAAACTCAGCCCACCAGCTCCTGTATAATCGCCGCCCCGGCGGAAGCGCCGATCCGGGAAGCCCCGGCGTTGATCATGGCCAGAGTAGTTTTAAGGTCCCGGATACCCCCGGCGGCTTTTACTTTTACCTTATCCCCCGCCAGAGATTTCATGAGCTTTACGTCTTCCACCGCAGCCCCGCCGGAACCGAAACCGGTGGAGGTTTTGATGAAGTCAATACCCACGGTACGGGCAATGCGGCAGAGTTCTTTTTTCTCGTCATCATTAAGGTAGCAGTTTTCAAAAATCACCTTGGTGATCACCCGGCGGTTATGACAGGCTTCCACAATGCGGGCCATTTCATCCTGAATGTAGGAATAATTTTTTTCCTTTAACTCGGTGATATTGATCACATAGTCTATTTCACCGGCCCCTGCATCGATAGCGTTCAGGGCTTCAAGGTATTTTATCTCCGGGGTATTCATCCCCAGGGGGAAACCTGCCACCGTTCCCACGGTAATGCCGGAATTTCCAAGCTGCTTTTTGCAAAAGGCCGCCATGGCGGGGTGAACCATCACCGAGGCAAAGCCGTATTGCACCGCCTCCCGGCATAGCTTTTCATAATCCGCATGGGGGGCCTGGGCCTTGAGCAAAGTGTGATCAAAATAAGCCGCCAGAGTTTTAGGGTCGAGATCCGTAACTGTTATATCCGCCATATATTCCTCCAAAAAATATTTTATCCGGTAAAATCCCGCCGGTAAGCGGCGAGGTCCCGGTAAGTTCCCTTGAGATTCTCGTAACATTTCAGAAATATTTCATAAAGCTTTTCGTAGCGGCCCGCCAGTTCACGGTTCGGCTTTATCACCTTTTGCGGGGGATTAAATTTCCGTACCACCGTAAAATCTTTGAAGGCGCCTATGCCCACGCCGCCCGAGACAGCCGCGCCCAAGCTTGCCGCATCGGCGATATAGGCCGGCAGGAAGAGTTCCTTTTGCCAGAGGTCCGCTAAAATCTGCAGCCATACCCGCCCCTTTGCGCCGCCGCCTATAACGGTCATACTGCGGATTTCCCCGCACTGTTCCAGCACATCGAGGTTAATTTTCAGGTTGAACCCTACCCCTTCCATAATGGCCCGGGAAATATCCCCCTTGCCGGTGGTCATGGAAAGGCCGATAAGGGCGCCCCGGGCATCCAGATTCCACCAGGGGCAGCGTTCACCCAAAAGATAGGGCAGATAGACAAGGCCGCCTGAGCCGGGGGGCGACTTCTCCGCCTCTGCATCGATAACGGTATAGGGACCGCTGCCGGCGTTCACCGCCTGTTCCTTTTCTGCGGCAGAGAGGGCAGAGCCGTACCAGTTATAGGAAAAGCCCGCGGCCTGCATCGTACCATTAGGCGTTACCAAACCGGGCACCGGATGGAGCCAGTTGAAGGTCCGCATTTGGGGATCGAAAAAAGCTTTGTCCCGGCAGATGGCCACCCAGGCGGATGAACCCATGCTGGCATAGGCATCCCCCACCTCTACAGCGCCGGCGCCCACCGTGGCGGCGCTGCCGTCCCCGCTGCCTGAAATCACCGGGGTGCCTTCCAGAAGGCCCGTCGCCAAAGCCGCTTCCCGGTGAATCGTTCCCGCCTGAGAGGTGGAAGGCCCCGGTTCGGGGAAAAAGTCCCGCTTAATATCCAGAGCTTTTATAATGTCATCATCCCAGCGGAGTGTGTTGATGTTAAAAAGATTGGTTCCGCAGGCATCGGTGTGATCGGTAACATAATTGCCCGTGAGCCTCCAAATGATATAATCCTTGGCTAAAAGAACCTTGGCGGTTTTCCGGTAGACATCTTCCTCGTTTTCCCGGACCCAAAGAATTTTCGCCCCCTGGTACGATGCGCCTATGCGATGTCCCGTGATACGGTAAACATTTTCCATTCCCAGCGCAGCTTCCATTTCGGCGGCCTGTTTACCCGCCCTGGTATCGGCCCAGATGATCATGGGCCGCAGGGCCTTTCCCTCTTTGTCCACCGGGAGGCAGCCCATCATCTGGCCGGAAAAACTTAGCGCCGCAATTTCGGATGGGTGAACGGCGGCCTTTTCCAGAAGCCTCCGGGTGGAAACGCACACCGCCTTCCACCAATCCTCCGGGTCCTGTTCAACCCAATTCGGGTGAGGATAGTTTGTAGGATATTCGTAGAGTTCCCCGGCGCCGAATGTGCCGTCCAAAGAAAAAAGGACAGCCTTGTTACCGCTGGTACCCAGGTCGTGGGCCAGAATGTAGGAACCCATGGAAAATTAAATTCCCAACAGCCGGCTGTATGCGTCCAGCGCCGGATCGCCTGAATTGCCCGAAAGGACTTTCTTCGCCAGCACTTTTCCCAACTGTACCCCTTCCTGATCGAAACTGTTCAGGTTCCACACAAAACCCTGGAACATGATCTTGTTTTCAAAATGGGCCAGCAATGCGCCGAGGCTCGCCGGAGTTAAACGCCGCCCGTAGATAAGGCTGGAAGAACGGCCGCCGGGAAAATTCTTGTTGGGGTCCGTGTCGGATTTGCCCTTGGCAAAAGCCAAGATCTGAGCCGAAAGATTGGCCGCCAGTTTTGTCTGGCTCACCGAACCATCAACAAGAACATCATCCCCTTTCTGACTTTCGATGAAACCGACAAACTGGAGCGGCACCGGATCCGTCCCCTGATGCAGCAGCTGGTAAAACGAGTGCTGCCCGTTAGTACCCGGCTCGCCGAAAACCACCGGCCCCGAGGCATAGTTCAAAGCCTCGCCGTTACGGCTCACCCTTTTGCCGTTGGATTCCATATCAAGCTGCTGGAGATGGGCGGGAAACCGGGAAAGAGCCTGACTGTAGGGCAGCACCGCTGTGTAAGGGAAGCCCAAAAAGTTCCGCTCCCAAACACCCAAAAGGGCATCCAGCAAAGGAGCGTTCTTACGGATGTCCGGGCAGAGGGCCGCCTTATCCGCCTCGTGGGCGCCGGCCAGAAATTCACGGAACACAGCGGGGCCAAAGGCCAGCGAAAGGATCACCCCGCCCACCGCCGATGTGGACGAATAACGGCCGCCGATAAAATCATCAATATAGAATGAATCCAGATAATCGGGATTGTGGGCCAGCGGACTGGTTTCGCTGGTTACCGCCACAAGATGCTTACTGGGATCCAGCCCCGCCTTTTTGAGCTTGTCTTTTACAAAAAGTTCGTTGGCTAGGGTTTCCTGGGTCGTACCGCTTTTTGATACCAGCACAAAAACCGTTTCTTCAAGATTCACCTCTGCCGCCACCGCCGAAGCATCGTCGGGGTCCACGTTGGAAATAAACCTTGCCCGGAGTTTCCGCTTCCCCTCTTTTTCCGCCCAGTTTTCCAGCGCCAGATACATGGCCCGGGGCCCCAGGTCCGATCCGCCTATGCCGATTTGCACCGCCGTGGTAAAGGCCTTCCCCGTGCTGCCCCGAATCTTACCGCTGTGAACAGCATCCGCAAACGTTGCCAGCCGGTCCAGCTCTTTCCGGTAAAAGTCGCCTATGTCTTTATTCTCATGCAGAACGGCTTTTCCCAACTGCCCCCGGGTAAGATGGTGCAGCACCTTCCGTTTTTCCCCGGTGTTCATCACCTCGCCGTCCAGGATGGCTTTGTATTTGGCGATAAGCTCCTGCTCCTCCGCCAGCGCGGCCAAAAGATCCAACAGGCCATCGTCCGCGGCTTTGGCGGCCCAGGAATAAGTAAGCCCCGCCGCCAGGGGCGTTTGGCACTTTTCTACCCGATCCGCTGAAAGAAGGGAAGCGACATCAAACTTTTTCTTCCCCGCATAATCCAAAAGCTTTTTGTAAGCCGCCGTCTTGTCAAAATTCACATAGTTCATAACATCCTCCATTGTAAAAAAACTAATCTTCCAGTTCGGGAATACTCTGTTTCATCCGGGCCATAAAATCTTCCCCGGTAATCCCGGTCCGGAGGCACACAAAAACCACGTTGTCCCGGCCCGCGATGGTGCCCAGCACATCATCCAGCCCCAGATTATCCACCGCCAGGGCCACCGTGTCCGAGTGCCCCGAGTAGGTTTTAATGACTACCATATTGAGCGACCATTCGATGGACACATAACCCCGCAGAAAATCATCAATGTAGGTCTTTTCGGATTCCTTTTGCTCGTCGTCTCCCGGCAGGGAATAGACATAGCCGTTCTGCCCCTCGGAAATCTTCCCTACCTTGAGGAGCTTTAGGTCCCGGGAAAGGGTGGCCTGAGTTACCGGGAAGCCTTCCTTTTCCAGCAGCCCCAAAAGGGTGTCCTGCGACTCGATTCTGGCGGATCTAATGATTTTCCTAATCGCATCCAACCGGGCCAGCCGTTCTTTCATCTGTCAAAAATACACCGGACGGGCGGGATTATCAACCCTACAGCGCCATGGACTCCACCACATCGCCGTGGGCCCCGATCACTTCCTGTTTGAGCGGATTGACGATAAGGTCCATGTCCTCCAGAGGGATGGCGCCTAAAAGGATGTTTTTTACGCCGGGAATAACCACGGCGCCGCAAGTACAATCACGATCCTTCCAGCGTATATTCACCGGTTCGGTACGGCCACACTCAGCCTCTGTACCATTGGCAAAATGCGTCCGCCGTTTCCCCTCGATTTTCAGCCCGAGCTGCTGCCTCAGTTCCTCGGTGATGATCATCGTACTCGCCCCGGTGTCCACCACGGCGGTTACGGTTACCTGCCGAATCTCGCTTTCCGGTATGAGTCCACGGCTCGCCGCTCCCTGATCGACCGCATTAGTCAGGGTGATTTCTGTTTCAACTTTTCCCATTGTTTTTTCCATAAATAGTAGTATAAGCCTTTCCATACGGAATAGCTACTTCACGAGCCGGTGGACTTGTAGCGAGAGAGGCCAAAGCGCCAGAAGGCATATGCAGGGATGATGAAGAGGAGGCCCAGAAGGGGGCAAAAACGGTAGAGGGGATTTTGCGAAAGATCCAGAAGGTAAAGCAATGGGTAATACTGAAAGAGGGCCAGGGGAACGATAAAGGTGAGGAAGCGGAGCACCCCCCGGCCGTAAACCGAGAAGGGGTAGCGGCCGAACTCCCGGCTGCCGTCGGTGAGGATGTTCATGAATTCAAGACCTTCGATAGTAAAAAAAGAAAAGGCGGCGTAGATCAAAAAGAGGCCGAAGTAGATAAGGCTGCCGCAGATTACCATGAGGAAAAGGGTGAAGATTTTTCCGGCATTCCACTGGACGCCGCCAAAGGGAATGGCGTAACAGAAAATCAAAACGGCCTGGGCCAGGCGGCCTATGCGGGTAAATTCGATCTGTGAAGCAAGCACCTGAAAAATCTCTCCCCGGGGCCTTGTGAGGACGCGGTCAAATTCACCGTTGCTTATCATCCGGGGAAAAACATCGAAGCCCCGGGCAAAACATTCGGCCAGGGAAAAGGACATCAGCACCACGGCAAAGCAGAGCAGCACCTGGGGGAAAGTGAAACCTTCCACCTCATTAAAACGGCTGAACATAAACCACACGCCCAAAAGGGCCGTAAAGGAAATAAGGAACTGTCCCAGGGCAGTGAAAAAAAACGAAACCTTGTACTGCATCTGGCTTTTCAAATGCATGGTAAAATACTTTGCGTAAAGTTTCATCGTATTAAGTTTCATCTTTCCTTGCTCACCCTCCCTGAACAACGACTTTTTTCAGGGCGCCTTTCATAAGAAAGCGGCCCAGAACATAAAGCGCAAGAAGCCAGAATATCTGGAGCAAAATACCGCGCAGGGTATCCGCTCCCTTGAGGTTTCCACTGTAGATGCGCAGCGGCAGATTCTCCATGGCGGCAAAGGGCAACAGTTCCGCTATAACGCGGAAGCGCTCCGGGAAAAAGGGAAGGGGAATAACGGCCCCGGAAAGAAATTCTGTCAGCGTTGCGGTTATGATCCTGATTCCCAAAGATGAGATCATATAAAAACTGGAAATGTATATCAGCATACAGAAGGAGATCACCACCCCCAGACTCAATGCGGCGGAGAAAAGAAAAAGTAAAAATTGGACAGGGCTTGCCGGAAGGCTCATCCTGAAAGGTTCGGGGAGCAGGAAAGCCACGATGAGGATGGGTGCGCAGCGGAGACAGGAGCGGGCCAGGCGGTTAGCCGCGCTCTGACAGAACCAGCGGTGGTAAATATCCACCGGGCGGACAAGTTCATAGGCGATGGAGCCGCTTGATATGGCCGTAAGAATGTCATTCTCGAAAAACCACATCGCAAAGAAAGCCAGGAACGCCTGCTGTATCCAGATATACGAAACAGTCTGGGAAAATTCCATGGGGAAGGCGTTGGGATTAACCCGGTAAAAAGCGGAAAAGGCGAGGAGCGACATGAAGCCCCAGGCAAACTGGGTGCTGATTCCGGCCAATGCCGCCGCACGGTACTGGAGGCTGTTTGAAAAGCGGATGCGGAATACGGCGAGGTAAGGCGATAAATTCATATCTTGTACTCCCGGTAAAGGGCCGCCGCCATTTCCTCCGCAGAGACCCCTGTTACGGAAAGGTCGAGGATATCCGTTTGGGAGGCGATATGGGCTATGGCGGCGGAAACCGGGAGGATGGCCGGATCAAGATCGATGACCAGGCGGCCTTCTTCCGATTCAACAAGGCCCATGCCTTCGCAGAGGGAAGGCGCGTTTCCGGCGTATTCGACCGCCACTTTTTTACGCTCTGAAAAACGCTTCTTAAGTTCCCGGAGACTTCCGTCAAGAAGGATACGGCCCCGGCCAATAAGCAGTATCCGTTCGGTAAGGGCTTCGATATCCTGCATATCGTGGGTAGTAAGGATCACGGTGGTGCCCCGTTCTGCATTGAGCTTCCTGATAAACTGCCGCACGGCTATTTTGGAAACCGCATCCAGCCCTATGGTAGGTTCATCAAGAAAAAGCGTTTTGGGACTGTGGAGCAGGGAGGCCGCTAATTCGCAGCGCATTCTTTGGCCCAGGCTGAGGTTCCTTGCGGGTGTTTTTAGGAGTTCCCCCAAATCCAGCAGAGCCGTGAGTTCGTCGAGGTTCCGGCGGTAGAGCGTTTCTTCCACCCGGTAGATGTCCCGGATAAGCTCGAAACTGTCGATGACCGGCACGTCCCACCAGAGCTGGCTCCGCTGGCCGAAAACAACGCCTATGTTTTGGACATGGCGGATCCGTTCTTTCCAGGGGACCCTGTCATCCACAAGACAACGGCCGTTGTCGGGGGTCAGCACCCCGCAGAGGATTTTGATGGTGGTGCTTTTCCCCGCGCCGTTAGGCCCGATGTATCCCACCATCTCGCCGTCTTTTATGGTGAAAGAAATATCCTGCAGGGCGTGAACGGTTTCATACTCCCGGGAAAAGAGGGCTTTAAGCGCCGCGGTAAAACCGGCCTTGCGTTTGGAGACGCGAAATGTCTTATTGATATGTTCTACGGTAATCATGGCTGGTGATACTTCACCGCAATTACCAGACGATTTCCAGCGAAAAGCCCTGCGTATCGGAGAGTATCACCGATAAAGGGGCCTTGAACGAGGGCTTTTTCCCGGGACCTGAGATTTCAACGCCTGCGGGGACAGTGCGGGAATTGCCCTGGCGGTCACGGAGAAGCGCCTGTCCGTCTTTAGGAAGTGAAAACTTCAGGATAATCTCGTACCCCTCTGTTACGGTTTTGAAAAGTTCCAGTAATTGCGGGTCGGCGTTTTCGGGGGCGCCGCCGAGGTTTAGGGTCAGGCGTTTTTTCCCATCCTGCTCTGTGTAAGAGGCACCCTCCCCCAGCGGATCCAGAAAACGGACCAGCGCTTCGGGGCGGGAAAATTCCAGCCGGACCTTGTTGATCATGTTTTTTCCATCATCACGGGAGGAAAAAGATTTCAGGCGGAGGCCCTCTATGCGTTGGACGCTCCGCTGGAAATCGGTTTTGCCCACGGGGACTATGGGCCAGCCTTCGTTACCGTCCAGTTTACCCAGGGATTCCGCAGCGTGGGACAGACGGTATTCCAGGTCTATGGTTCCCGATCCATTTGAGCGGATGTTGATGCCGGTTTCGATGCCTATGCAGGATACCATCAGCAAAAAAACAAACAGCGCTGCGGCCGGTGCGAAAAACCTTGCTACTCTTTTTATCAATCTAAAATTCCTCCGAGTGAATGCTTACGTCCTGTATTCTTACGGGCACATCCCGTTCTATCATCTCAAAAGCTTTTTGCAAAACCGTTTCCCCGAAGGTTTTGGAATTGGAAACCAGCGCCCCGCCTATCTGGGCAAAGGAGAGGGAATCCTGAAGGTCCACCTCGGCGGCGCTCAGGTGAAAACGGCGCTGGAGCTTTTCCCTGACGGACCGGACGATCTGCCGCTTTGCCTTGATACTATCCACATCGGGAATTTCAAAAATTATCTGAATCATGGAAACTATCATAACTATATTATACTATACCTTAAAGTGTATTCTTTGCGTAGGGCCGCACCGGGGCAGTGGTTAAGCGTCATCATTTTTATTCTTCTCCTTGCCGCCCCCCTCCCGGCAGAAGATGGACCAATCAATAACGAAGCAAAATCGGTGCTGGCATCCATCATGCTGGGGGATTCGGCGGTGGAGCTCCTGGCCTCCGGTTTCTGGAAGGCAAATCTGGGGCTCAACTGGGGCCTTGCCCTCACCCCCCTGGGGATGACGGCGGTTTCCAACGATTCCCCCCTGCTTTTCACCCAGGAGGCGGATTTAACCCTTTCCCTCTGGATACGCCGGCGCTGGTTTGTGGAGGCTGCTTTTCAGGATGATACGGACCTTAACACCTACCGGGCCGGCTACGAGGGCGGAGACGGGGATGCGGTCCAGTATTTCGGCATAGGGAATAAGGGGCTGAAGTTTCCCCGCTTTCCCTACCTGGACCTGGGAGGCGATTCTCCCTCGTCCTTCGGCGTTTACGGCCGTTTCGGCGGGGGCGGCCTTAAGGTCCACGGCATGATCCGTTACGATGGGGCGGCCCGGGAGGAAAAAGTTTTTGTCGGGGGCCGGGAACGGAGCTATGGAAGGGTAAATCTGCGGCAAAGTCTGCGGGGCCTTTCCTTCGTGTTGCCCGATGAGAATCTGGCCCTGCCGCCTGAAGTCTATCTTGAAGATGAAGACGGCCCATGGCAGGATTCCACGGGGCGGCGGTGGCGGCTTGCAAAGGCCGGGGAATACGCGGCCAGCGCCCGGAATGGACTGGTTGAATTCGATAAAACGCCCAAAGGCATGGCGGCGGTAAGTTATAGCGGCATAACAAATACGGGAACCCCGAATCTGGGAACTTACGGCGGCTCCCCCGCAACTTTTCTGGGTGATACGGCCTTCTGGCTGGGCAGCGCCGCAGCACTGGCGGCATTACCCCAACCGGGGGGCGGAACCGGAACACCGGCTGTTATCAGCATCAACGGGAACCTTGCGCTGGTTATTTATGAGCCGGGAACCTTTTCCCCTTTTGAAAGGCAAAGCAGGTACAATTCCCCCAGCAGCAGCTCCACCGGAGCGGCGTTGATAAAAGCTTCCACCGGTGAAAGAATCTCAGGCTACGAAACGCTGCCCCTGGCGGAGATTCCGGACAACCCCAGCCTGGCCCTTTCGTTTCAGCCGGAAGTCAGGCGGAATGTTTATGAGCTGGTGAGCGAGGCCGCGGCGAATAAGCTCCGGGACCCGGAGGCCCGCTGGCCCCTGGGAGACAAATATCCCGAATTGTACCTCCCCGGACGTTTTGATTCCCCCCTGGACATGGAGCTTCGCTTTACCAACTACGGCAGCGTTTCATCCTATTTTTTGGGAGACGACGTGGTGGAGGGCTCGGTGGAAGTGTTTCGCGGAGGCCTTTCGGATCCGGATTTTACTTTTGATGCCCACAGCGGTACGGTGAATCTTCTGCATCCGTCGGGGGCGGGGGAAACGATCAGAATTACCTATTTGAAACAGGGGGATGCCGGAAGGCCGGGAAGTTTGGCCGCAGGCGTGGGGGTGGTGTACCATGAAGATGAACCTTTCAGTGCCGAGGCTGCATTGGGGCTGCGCTGGAATCTGGCGGGGGAATCCTATTCCGATGCGGATATTTCCAACCCCGGAACCGTGGGCCTCAGCTCCCGGCTGAAATGGGATCACGGCGATTTTAAGGCAGAGATACGGGGGGGCCTCGGCTTTGAACAAACGGATACCACGGGCCTTTACCGCGCCGCAGGGATGGAGGGAAATGAAATAACGCTGTCACTGCCCGAGGGCGATTCTTTTATTTCGCAAACGCCATCGGGCTATGGGGCAAATAACCGCGCGCCCCTTGTCTACCGGAATTACCGGGATACTTCTCTTTTGGGGACCTCCACACTAAAGCCTATTGAATGGGATGCGCCGGAACTGTCCGGCCGGAGCGGGCCCTATAACGCTCAGGATGATACGCTTTCCAGCAGGATTTTAGCGGCGGAATTTGAGCTGGACGCCGCAAGAACATGGACCGGTTTTCAGGTTCCCCTGAACGCTGACGGCGGCCTGCTGGAACAGAGCCGGGAGATTCAAATTCCCTTTCGCTTTTATGATTTTGATAATCCCCCGGCCGGCGCATTTAGTTTGATAGTCCAGTTCGGCGCTTTAGCGGATAAAGATTCACCGGGAGGGGAGAATCCAAATCTGCTGGTAGAAAAAACCCTTTATTCAACCACTGCTTTTTCCGGCACCGTATCTAATCCCGCGGCTTTTAGTGAATCCCCCCGAATCGCCTCGATTTCGTTTAGCGCCGCTGAACGGCAAAAAATCTCAAAGGCTAAGTATATGCGAATCATTGTAAGCTATGGCGGGGGAAATCTTTCAGGCCGGGTGCTGGCGGCTCCTCCCATAATCCGGGGCGCAGGGTGGAGGCCCGTTACCGCCGTGGGCAATACCATTGAAGAAACAGGGGATGACCCATCACCGCCGTATGAATCAAAAGTTTCTGTCAATGAAACGCCTGATATGGGGAGCCAGAGCCTTAGATCAAAATACCTTGACATCATCAAGCGGCTCCACGGTGACAGCTCAAGCAACCAGCGGATTCTGGTAATCTCCTGGAAAAATATCTCCCCGGGTGAATCGGCGGGGGCAGACGGCAGGATAGACGGCCTCCCCTTCTCTTCCTACCGGAGCTTAAGCTTTTTTGTCCGGGGACCCCGAACGCTGTCAGCGGTATCCCCATCGGCATCACTCCGTTTTGTACTGGCCCGGGGGCCGGAGTCGTCGGACAAAAGAAATGAAACTGCGCTGGAAGCTCATATCCCCCTGAATAATTTTACGCCCGGAGAATGGTCAAAGGTAACCATCCCCTACGCTGAGGGAGGAGATATTTTAGTGGACGGTAAACCCGCCGGAAAAGACTTTACTTACAACGCCGGTTTTTATGATGGCAAAGAAGGCCGTGAGCAATCCGTTTATGCGGCATTTTTGATTGAAGATGCATCGGCATTGCCCGATGGAAACTTTGCCGTGGATGAAATTATTCTGGAAGATGCGCGGCCGAGTTACCGGGCCAATGCGGGGGGCAGCATTGAATGGAAACGCAAAGGGGTTTTGGTAAAATACGGCGGCATAAACGTTCTGGAGGATTTTTCCGTTTCAGCGGCGCTGGAAACAGCCCTGCGGGGCGATCCTTTTTCTTCTGTTGATGATTCCCCCGGCGAAGGCGCCCCTGGCGGCGCCCTTGGCGGTGCCGCATTCGCAGGCCGGTCTTTGGCGGAGTTCAATCTTTTTGGCGTTAACGTAAAGGGTAATTTTTCTTTCTCCCGCTCACCGGAAGGAGATTTCAACTGGGAGGGGGGCCACGGTTTATCCCGGACAATAAGTTTCGGTCCAAAAGCCGGGTTAAGTTTGGAGGAGAAATTTTCTGTATATCCCACTGACGAAACATTTAAACACCGGGCGGAAATCAAAGTGGAAACCGTGGTGCGGGGAAAGGTTTCCGCCGAGGCAAGTTTTGAAGAGGGGAAAACCCGGCAGCTCTGGGAGGGGAAGATAGGCACCGGGCCGTTTCAAACAACGCCTTTAAGTATTTCGCTGGAAACAAGCGCAGGCTGGTGGGAAAATTCCCTCCCCCCTGTATGGCTTGATAACTACGGCCGCTCCTGGGCGGAAAGCTGGTATACCATGCTGCCTGAAACCGGAGAGTCTGCCGAAAGACGGGCCGTTAAGCGCGATGCATGGTTTACCTTTTTTACCGGCCTGGGAACGGTTCCGCTGGGGGCGGAATTAAGCTTTAAGGGCAGCTCCGCTTTTTCTTATGTACAAAACAGCACAAGGCCGGGAACAAGGATGCGTCTGGAAATTCCCTTCACCGCCGGAGCCCTGGAAATGAGTTTCCGCATAGAACGCGAATACTATCATCATCTGATATATTCAGGGGAAAGTATGACCGATGACGCTTATGTATGGACGGAAAGCTTTAAAGATTTTTCCCCGCTGATGTTTTCACTGCCCTTTTACTCACTGTTTGATGATGAAAAAGGGGCCAGCCTTGATGAATTGTTAAGAAATTCCCCCCATGCAGACGAAGGCGAATACGGTCGTTTTGACGACAGGTATTCTTTTTTTCTGCGGGGCCCCGGCCGTTATGATATCTGGGCTTTCTTTCTGCCTTCCAGTATTGAAGCAAAGATCACCCGGAATCTTGAACGGAATCTGGACACGCCCCTGGATACCCTCTCCCCCGGCGGCGTGCTTGGTTTTTCTTCCGCCAATATGTTCGGCGCCTTCGGCGTTTTGCCCCTGTTCCGTTTTTATCAGACCGATGAATTTACCCAAACACTGGATGCATCGTGGAAACTGCCCCGCGGTGCAGAAGCTTCCTTTAGGATTCAGGATACGCAACTGATGAAATTTTACGGTTTTACCGGGGCGGAGCTTGATCTTACCAATACGCTGACACTGAACACGGACGAAAAATGGAGTGAAAGCCTTAACATAAGCTGGGTTGTTCCGGCCCCCAAAAGCCTTGTGGGGCTTTTCTACCGTTGGTTTACCAATACCATCCGCGGCAATTCCTGGCTTACCCTTGCGGGCCTGGCTAATGCTCCTTACGAACAGTTACGGAAAGAAAGCCTGGAAATGGTCATCGATCATACCGGGGAATACCCCCGCTTGTCCTTTATCGCGGGGCATGAATCAATAGTCCGCATAAAAGGGCGGCTGGATCTTTCGGCCTTTGCAAAACTGAGCTGTAGTCAGGATTGGCAGACTGAAATTCTTTCATTTATTGCCATCGCCGGTGTCAGCCTCTATGTCCGCTTCTGATGCCTCCGGCTCCTTCCGGACCTTCCCCTGCATCTCCGCAATAATTTTTTGGATTTCTTCTTTGTCGGTATTTCGGATTCTTTTATCCGCCAATAATGCGGTCATAAGATCCGTATCGGCAAAGCCTTCGTTCACGGCGGCTTGCAGTTCCTCCATGCCCTTCCCGCCTTCACTGTCGGCGATAAGCAGAAGCCGCGCTATAGTAAAATGCAAACCCGCCTTTCCCGGTTCCGTGTTGTCCGCCGGCAGGGTAGTTAATGCCTGCTGATATTGCTCAAGAGCTTTGGCGTAAAGCTCACCCTGTTCCAAAATACGGGCGTATTCATAAGACACGAGGCTATCGGAGCCGTTCACCAGCCATTTGGCATAATAATCGGCCGCTTCAATACGGCCTAATGCCCCAAGACTGCGGGCATAAAGGAGAAGCAGTTCATTGTTTTCTTCCAGCGCAAAAGAATAGGACGCTAAAACTTCCGCCGCCTTTTCATATTTTTTTATGGCGTAAAGAACCAGCGCATAGTTATAACCGTCATCGGCGCTTTCGGGCACTAACTGCAGCACACGGGCATAGAGATCTTCCGCCTTGTCGTAGTCCCCGGTTTTTATCCGGGTGTAAGCCGCCGCCTTAAGGGCGGTAATGTTTGAAGGGTCCCGGGCAAGGATACTTTCAAAATGCCGGGCCGCCTCTGCGTAACGGCCGGTCTCAAAGGCGATTCTTCCCAGGTTGTATTCCGAGGCGGTTTTTGTCTTGTCTACCGTCCTTGCCCGATTAAACCATTTTTCGGCCTCTTCGTAACGGCCCAGATCAAAATAAGCCGTCCCCAAAGAATAATATTCCTCCGCAGAGGTAACATTGGTGGAAGAACAGGAAACAGTTAAGAGCAAAACGAAAAGCGGAAATAAAACAGCATAGATGATCTTCTTACGGGAAAAATTCATTTTGATGTGTGAAGAACCGTGTCTTCAATTTCCCGGAGCTGCGCCCGGTAGAGCCGGGCGATGTTGGAACCGTATTCGGCCACAAGCTGGAGAATGTTCCGGGGATGATCCTCCGGGTCCTTGCCGTTGATCCGGTCGCCGGCATCTCCCAGGCCCGGCATGATATACGCCGCCTCGTTCAATACCGGGTCCATCCACAGGGTGTATACCTTGCAGTTATCCAGGGCACGGACCACCCGGAGGGCCCCTTTAAGGGCGGCGATCACATTAAAGAATTGTATAGACCGGGGCCTTATCCCCTCGGTGAGGAGGTACTTCACCACGGTTACCAGGCTGCCGCCGGTAGCGTTCATGGGGTCTGCAAAGACAAGGTCCTTGCCATCCAGATTTTCCAGTTTGAAGTAGGACATATCAAGGTCCAGAATATACTCCATGTCGTTCTCGTGTTTTTTATCATCCCGGCGAATTTTGAAAAGGGCAAAGGGAGTTACATAGCCCCGGGAAGAGTATTCCTGTATTTCCTTCGACATGATCATGGACGGGAGCAGCGCCCCCCGGAGCATAACGCACATCACCGTATTTTCGATTTTGTCATCAATATTGGTGATCTTATGCACCGCATAGTTTTGCACCGGCACAGTAACCGGCGTATTGACGATAAGGTAATTTTTGTTGGTCCCCACGGCGCCCCCGTAGGCCAGTTTGAAAAGCATTTCGTAGGCCCGCTGTATGTAATACACAAATTCCTGGTTTTCCGTCCGCACATCCCGGAGCTTGGCGATAAGCCGGGAAGCCTCGGCATGGCTTTCCTGGGGAGTCATAAAAGAATAGACCTGGAGGGCGCTTTCGTGGCTGCAGATATCCTGCATCATGGCGCCCATGTCGTTGTAGAGCCGGATCAGGTTTTCTTCTTCCTTCCGCTTTTCCTTTTCAATACGGCTGGAGGAAAGGATGCTGAAGGAACTCAGCACTTCCCGGTAGACTTTGTCCATACGCCCGATCAGCTCCCGATCCGCGGCGGTCAGGTAGCCATCCAAATCTTCCGCTTTCAGTATCACCTTGTTCATGCCAAACCGCCCCCTGCCGTTTTTCAGATGCTTTTCAATCTGTGGACAAAAAATTTAATCCAGTATACTATACCTTTGGATTGTAATCAAGGAAGGGGGTATCCATGAGAATCACCACCAAAGGCCGGTATGCATTACGGGCCTCGCTGGCTCTGGCGAGTTTGGGAAAGGATGGCGGCCCCGTATCTATCAACAGTTTAGCGGAACGGGAAAATATCTCTTCGGAGTTTCTGGAACAGATTTTCTACAGGCTCCGGAAGGCCGGTATCGTGGAATCGGTCCGGGGTCCCGGCGGCGGTTTCTGTTTTGCCCGGCCCCTGGATGAACTGACTATCCGGGAAATTCTGGAGGCCTCCGGGGAGGAACTGGACCTGAGTTTCTGCGACCGGCATACCCCGGACTGTGAACGGCTGGGCAAATGCAAGGTCCACGACATCTGGACGGGCTTTACCAGGGTGGTGAACGATTTTTTAAGGAGTATGACCCTGGCATCAATCATCGAAGGACCGGCGGCAATGGGTATTATTCATGAATCGGCAAGTTAATGATCAAGCGGCTTACAATAAAGTAATCGCCGCCTTCAAAAAACAGCGGAAAGGGGCCACCGCCGCGGATATTACCGCCCGAACCGCCCTCCCCCTGGCTGTCGTACGGGAAATGGTTCCCCGGGCGGCGGACGAATTTTCAGGTCGGCTGGAAGTTACCGAATCCGGGGAGATTCTCTACTCTTTCCCCCACGGTTTTACCAGCAAATACCGGGGCTTTGGGCCGGCCTTTTCACGTTTTTTTGCCCGGTTTTGTTCCGGCGTTAAGGCTCTGGGAATTCTTCTTTTCAAAATATGGATCATGGTGATGCTGGTGGGCTACTTTGTACTTTTCCTCCTCATCGCCCTGGCGGCGGTTCTCCTTTCCGTTGCCGCAAAATCATCAAACTCAAATAGCCGTTCCCGGGGAGACGGCGGCGCCGGTATTTTCCTGGGGGGCCGCATACTCGATCTTGTTTTCAGGATATGGTTCTACTCGGAGTTGAGCCGGTCCTTCAACGGCCGCCCGGTCCGCGGACCAGTCCGGTCCGGCAATTCCGCTAAAAAAGCCCCCTTGTATAAATCGATTTTTTCGTTTGTCTTTGGAGACGGCGACCCGAACAAAGGCTGGGAAGAAACGGAAAAGAAAACAGTCATCGCCTATTTGCAAACCCACCGGGGCGTAATCTCCCTGCCTGAATACATGGTCCTTTCGGGCCGCGAACCTATTGATGCCGAGGAAGCGTTGATGGCGTTCTGCGCCGAGTTTGGCGGCAGCCCCGAGGCCACCGATGAAGGCACCGTGGTGTACCGTTTCGACGAGCTTCTCCTACGGAACGATAAACAGGACAGGTCTTTTGCGGGGGCCTCCGCTCCGCTGAAACGGCTCAAGGCATTTTCGCAAAACAAGGGCGGAACGAACTTTTGGGTAGGCCTTATCAACACGGTAAATCTGCTTTTCGGTTCCTACTTTTTAGTCAACGCGCTGACTACCGGCATCCCCCCCGCCATTCTGAACAATGCCCCGCAGAGAATTTCCTCGCTGTACGATTTTACAATAGCGCTTTTTTACCAGCTCACCGGCGCCAATCCCCTGACCTTTGTCACCATAGGACTGGGTTTTGTTCCCCTGATTTTTTCGGTTCTTTTCTGGCTGATCCCGGCGATCCGGTTTTTCACCCTTAAAGGCGAAAACGAAAGCTTAAAGCTCGAAAATTTCAGGAAAATCGGTTACGGCCGAATCTGGTCCGCCCCCTCTTTGGTTAAAAGCGGTGAGATAAAAACCGCCGCCGCCGAATGTAAACCCCGCAGCCTTTCAAAGGCGGAAGACCGGGTGATCAAAGACATGGGCGCTATCGCTTTGCCCGACATTACTATTGATGCCGCCGGTGCAGAGGTCTATTCCTTTGGCGGCCTTGAACGGGAAAAAGCGGCCCTGGAAAAATATCGTGCGGGCATTGACGGCGGTGCATCGGACCTGGGGAAGACCGTGTTTGACAGTCATGATATGGTAATTGAGTGATCCCCTTAGCTATGTATACACCAGCGGAACGCCGGGAGCGTTCGGGTGAACGCCAACGCTGATAGGTGCATCAAAAACCTTCTTCAAAATGTCTTCCCGCAGGGTTAGAGCGGGGGGGCCAAGGGCTGTTATTTCACCGCCCGAAATGAGGGCGATGCGGTGAGCGTAAAGGGCGGCCAGGTTAAGATCGTGGAGGCTTACTATCGCGGAAAGGCCCCGGCGGCAGAGGTCTTGTAACAGTTCCATCAGCATGATCTGGTATTTCGGGTCAAGGTTATTCACCGGCTCATCCATCAGCAGAAAGGGGACTTCCTGCACGAGGGCCCGGGCCAAAAGTACCCGCTGATATTCGCCGCCGGAAAGCTCCGTCACCGGGCGGGTTTCAAAACCTTCAAGGCCACAGGAGCTTAGGGCATTTTTCGTTTCCGCCCTGGTGGGATTTTTTCCCCGGCGGAACGATCCCTGACTTACCAGTTCTTCCACGGTGAAAGGCCAGCGCGGACCACTTTCCTGAAAAAGAAAGGCCCGCAGAGCCGCCCGTTCCCGGTTATTCATCGCAAAAATATTTTGATTGTCGATAAGAACCCGGCCCGACCGGGGCGGCAAAAAACCGGCCAGGGTTTTTAATAAAGTGGTTTTCCCCGAACCATTGGGGCCCGCCAAAACAAGAAGCTCCCCCTCCCCCGCCTCCAGATCGATATTACGGATAACGGGATGATGTCCGTAACCCGCCGCTATTTTTTCTGCGACAAGGGTCATAAAAATTGCCCCATACGGCGGCCCATGCGGGCCAGGAGATAGAGAAAGAAGGGAGCCCCCGCCAGCGAGGTGATAATGCCCACGGGAATTTCCAGCGGCGGGGAAATGTTCCGGGCCAGCGTGTCGGCGGCCAGCACCAGAATGGCCCCCATGAGGGCCGATGCTCCGAGCATCCTCCGGTGAACCGGGCCTAAAACTATACGGGCGGCATGGGGGGCCACCAGTCCTACAAAGCCGATGATCCCCGCCGAAGATACCGCCGCCGCCGCCGTGAGGGAGGCCGCCAGCGCCACAATCAACCGGGTCCTTGCCACATCAAGGCCCAGGCTGGCGGCGGCTTCGTCCCCCTGAAGGAGCAGGTCCAGCGGGCGGCTTTGCAGGAAGATCACCAGCGTCCCTACAAGCATTAAGGGCAGCAGGGGAAAAAGCGACGCCCATGAAGCGCCCCCCAAACTTCCCAAAAGCCAATAGTAAACCCGGTTAAGGTTTTTATCTTTTACCACCAGCACAAAGGAAAGAAGGGCCGAAAAAAGGGCGCCCACGCTGGCGCCGGCCAAAAGCAATGCAGCCGCTGGGGGCGGATTCCCCGCCGCCCGGGACACGGCAAAGGCGATGAACACGGCGAGGAGACTCCCGGCGAAGGCGGCCAATGTCACAGGACTTAAACCTCCGGCGGCGAAAAATCCCAGGGCGGGAATTTCCAGCGTCATCGCCAGGCCAGCCCCCAGAGCAGCCCCGGAAGAAGCGCCGATCACATAGGGGTCCGCCAGGGAGTTACGGAAAAAGCCCTGAAACGCCGCGCCGGAAATGGCCAAGGCCGCCCCCAGGCATAAGGCCAATAACAGCCGGGGTAAACGAATCTGAAAAATTACCAGAGAAACAACGGAATCCCCTTCACCGGAAAAAAGAAACTGAAAGCCCCGGTAAAGATCATCAAAACTATACCTCACCGAACCGCTCAAAAGGCCCCAGCAAAAAAGGGGAAAGAGCGCCAGCAAAAGGATCAAGTAAACCAAAAAAGTTTTTCGCCGGATTGTCATTTATGCAGCATCTCCGCAATGACCAGAACGGCATCGGCAAAGCGGGGGCCGTAACGGTAAAAAATATCCGCATCCACCTGGCGGACACGGTTGTTTTTTATGGCGGGAATTTCCGCCCAGCCGGGACGCCGGGATAAAGCAGTACGATCCGGCGGCGGGGCATCATTACCGGAAAGAATCCAGTCGGGCCGCCGGAGAAACACCTGCTCAGGGGCGATCAAAGGCCATTGTTCTTCAAGCTCGCCAAAAATATTTCGCCCGCCCCCCAGGGTAATAATCTCGTTGATAAAAGTGCCGCCTCCGGCAGTCAAAAGCGGCTCGTCCTGCAGCACCCAGAAAACCCCCGGTTTGTCTTTGCCCCGGACCTGTTCCTCCGCACTGGCGATTTTTGTTTGCATCTCACCAATGACAGTGGCGGCGCCATCAACATGACCGGTAAGTTCCCCGATGATGGCTATGGTCTCGTACACTTCCGAAAGGTTCCGGGGTTCTACCGCAAACGACGGGATAGCCAATTCGTCCAGCAGGCCGATGATCCGCCGGTGCATCTCCGCCGAAAGGATCACCAGGTCGGCTTTCAGGGCGGCGATTTGTTCAACGCTCACCTGGGCCCCGGAAAACCCGCCCACCCGTTTAAGGCTCTGCGCTTCAGGCGGATAGTTGCAGTATTCGGTGATCCCCACGGTCTGTCCCCCGGCGCCTATGGCAAAAAGAATTTCCGTTACCGCCGGTGTCAGGCTCACGATGCGGCGGTAATAACCGCGGTTATCACCGCTGACAGACAGCGGGCGGCCCAGGGCATCGGTAATCGTATTTTGACCACTAGTCCGGGACTCCTGCCGGGGCATTGCGGAAACAAGCGCCGGACAAAAAGAAAAAATCATGCAGAAAAGGGCCGCCCGAAAGATCATCAGTAAAAGTTTTTTCATATTTTTCATATTATGATTCTTCCCGGTAGTATTTTATTTTCCAGAGAAAAAGGCCCTGGGGCGGCAAGGTCGCTCCCGTCAGGCTGCGATCGCCGGAATTAACGATACGCAAAAAATCATCCGGCGGGATTCCTTTTTCTTCATAGTGAAGCAGCGTTCCCGCCATGGAACGGACCATCTTCCAGAGGAAAGCGTTAGCGCTCACCTCAAAAACAAGCGTATCATCCTGAACAAAAAAAAAGGCCTGGGATATATAGCGGTTCCGGGACTGGCTGGGATCACGGGGCACGGCAAAAAAAGTACAGTCCCGTTCGCCCCGCAGGAACCGGCAATAATCGTTTAAAAGAGACAGCCGGGGCCGCCGCCACAACTGATAGGCGTAACGCAATTCGTGGGGAAGCCCCCGGCGGCCGCAGATAAAATGGTAACGGTAACAGCGCTCTTTGGCATCAAAACGGGAATGAAAATCCTGCCGCTCCTGGCGGGCTTCCAGTATGCGCACATCTTGCGGAAGGAGACCGTTAAGAGCGGGCACAAAACGATCCGCCTGAATACTTTTTATACCGGTGTAAAAATTTGCCGTCTGGGCTGCGGCGTGAACCCCCGCATCGGTACGGCCCGAACCGGTAAGGATCACCTTGTATCCGTGGATTTTTTCCAGAGCGTCTTCAACGGTATGCTGCACCGTCCGCAGGGAGCCCCGCCTCTGGAGGCCTTGCCGCTGCCAGCCCGAAAAATCCGTTCCGTCATAGGCCAAAAGGAGCCGGATATTCCGCACACCGCCCGGCGGTTTTTGTTCCTCATTCATCGGTCTCATTCAATTCTTTGTTGATATTGTCGTAGAGGTTCCGGGCGTGTTCCAAAAGAGGCCCGGGTTTGGCCTTGGAAGATTTTCCTATGCCGAAAATTCTCGCTATGGTCCGTTTGGATTCATTCAGCAGCTGCG
>BNUV01000001.1 GCA_025997615.1 Spirochaetia bacterium | reverse complement strand
ACCGCCTCGTCGGCGCCGCCAGACCGGAGCAGCTCCGGCGCCTTAAGACAGTGCTGATCGGGAAACTGCTCAAAGTCAATGTCGTGAAGCAGCCCCACGATGCCCCAGAATTCCGCCTCGTCGCCAAAGCCCTGATCCCCGGCGAACCATTTCATTACTCCTTCAACGGTCAAGGCATGCTGCAGATGGAAAGGATCCTTGTTGTACCGCCGCAGCAGATCCCAGGCCTGCTGCCGTGTTAATGAAGACATAGTTTCTCCTTTATTAAGGATTACCGGATCTAACCGGATTTTTCAAGATACCATTCTATCAATAGGGAAAACCTATTGTAAAAATATTTTTATAGTGCTATGCTTTATGTATGTTTATAACAGGAGGTAGATATGAAAAAATCTACATTTTGGGTCATTTGTGTTTTGCTGATTGTCCTTTCGGCTGGTTCCGTATATGGACAAGGGTTTACCGGGCCGGGTACCGGAACAGCCGCTGGTCAGGTTCAAACCGTTACGGTCATTCAGGCAAGAGGGCTTCCGGATAATTCCCTGGTAATATTGACAGGTACTATCGTACAATCGCTTGGACGTGAAAAATATATATTCCGTGATTCTACAGGTGATATTACCGTTGATATTGATCGCGACCTTTGGACATTACTCGGTATTTCTGTTGACACAAATGACCGGGTAGAAATAAGAGGAAAAATTGATGTTGAAAAACGAGTGGCGGAGATTGATGTAAAGTACATCAAGAAATTATAACGGCACACAACTATATTTTTATCGTATAATTTTCCTCCACTTTTGTCCGTTATTTATCCCCCGATACTATGTCCAAACCAAAACTGTATTCTTTCAATTTTTTGCTTATTGCCTCTAATTCTTCTTCAGTTTCGGCATCCCTTATATCCCGTCTTAATAACAATATATTTTGTGATTCCAACCTAAGATTTGGGTTAAGTGTCTCAATGGCTTCATTGACAGAGTCGGCATATACCCCATCGACCATCTGTGCTAAAACTTCTTTCTTTATTGATAAATCTTTTCCCATACCAGAGTATATAACCGCCATATTGATCTTGTCAAATGGTTTTTCATAACATTTATACAACATAAAAATGTTATATAAATTACGCATATTTAACATTGAAATTCAATTTTCCATAAAATCATTTTAATATGTTTTTGAAATTTTCTGTAAAAAATTGAAGAAAATACTTGTAAAAAATATAAATTCAAAATATACTATTATAAAGCGGTTTTATTGGAGGTTATTATGATACGGTATATTTCTTCATTAATTCTTGTATGCTCAATTTGTTTTGTATCATGTTTAAGCAATAAAACGGCAACTATTACTTATTTAACTATTGGCATATTGGATGCTTTACCTTCTTCTGATGTTGTTGAAGTTCAAATTGAAAATAATACAAAAGAAACAATTGTTATTTTATCTGATGATTCTGTATATGGATCTATTGATAAAAATAAAACAAAAATAATTAAGGCTCCACGTAATACGGAAATAAAAGTGGTAGGAGGAAATTCGAAATTTGCTTATAGAATAATGAATTGCAATATTTCAGGAGAATATTACACAATTGAGCAAAATAGATATAGCAATCAAAATACAAATGTTGCTCCATCAACATATGAGGATCCAAATTATGAAAATAGTGAACAGGCGAAGAAAAGAAAGGAAATTGAAAATATAAATCGTTTTCTTGGATTACGATAATAATAAATGGGGAAATAAATGTAAAGCAAAAACATACTGCGTCTAACATACGCTATGTGCCATTTGCGCTAAGGGCTTTTTGCAAATATTCAAAAAAATGTATTGACTTAATAAAAAAGACATATTATATTAAACTATAGAAAATCATTCAAGGGGTTTATTCTGAAGAAATTTCTTTTGCTTTTATTTGCAATAATTTTATTTTCTCCCAAAACATTTGCACAAAATTTTTCGATTTCTGTTGATCCCTTAACATTTTTGGGGTTATTATTCAGTTCATCTGATAAAAATAGTGAACAAGTATCCCCGGATATAAGAAATATGTGGTTATGTGTTGAACTAAATATAGATACGCCAAAACAAAAAGAAATTGGATTTGGAATCTTTGCACGGGGTGACAGGATAGCGTTACGGACACAATACAGAACATTCTATAACAGGGAAAGGCAAAGCGGTTTTTTCTGGGGGTTTTATGGTTTTGTTGAATGGAGACAAATGTATTGGTTATATGATAAAAATAATGAATTAACAATAGGGTGGAATTTTCCATTTAGGGAAAATGATAATATTTATCATAGTATTGGATTAACCACCGGAGTTGATATTGGATTTAGAATTCGTGGTGATAAAGTTGGTATAACACCTTATATTGGATTGGGTGTTCCTCTGTTTTATTGTTTTGGGAATGTACCGCCGGAAACGGACAAGGATAATTTTTTAATTCAAAATATAACTTTTAGGGCAATAGATATAGGTTTGAGAATAGATTTTTTTCAATGAAAATAATGAAACAGCGTAAACTGCACATTATTTGAAAAGACCGTAAAAGGGCTTGATAGATCCAGGTTAAAAAGTAACCGTCAATTAAGTACTTCTTGCGGGAGGGGAAATTCGCCTGGTAAACTTCCGGTAAACAACAAAAACCGGAGGAAAGGATGCGTATCAGCAACGAAGAAAAAGCGATGTGGTTGGAAGACTGGAAAGGGAGCGGGAAAAGCGCGTGTGTCTACGCGAAAGAAAACGGCCTTAACCCACAAACGTTTGTCAGATGGACAAAGCCAGCGAGCGAGAAGCAGGTCAGTTTTGTAGAGGTGGTCCCGCCTGCAATGCCCGCGCCGCCGTACTCACCAGAAATACTCATTGAGAAAGGGGACGTGAAAATCCATATTCCGCTGGCGATAAACCGCAGCGAACTGCGGGCGGTCATGGAAGGGCTGGGGTGTGCGTTATGATATTCGACTTAAGCACAGCGCGGATATTCATCCGGCCCGGAAATACGGACTTGCGGAAAGCAGTAAACGGGCTGACAGCGATAGTGCAGGAGGGGATGGCCCTTGATCCATTCAACGGGAATAGCGAACCAAAGGTTCGATACTTGTTCTGCAACCAGGAAAGGAAATTATTGAAAGCGATATATTGGGACAAGACCGGATTCTGGTTGAGCCAAAAACGGCTGGAGAAAGACAAGTTCCCCTGGCCTGCGGATGAGAGCGATGTGCAGGAATTAACGGCGGAACAATTACAGATGCTATTAACAGGGATAGATTTTTTCAGAGCGCATCAGGAATTATTTTACAAAAAAGTTTCATAAAAATATTTACACTGAGATCAGGGTGTGATAAAATTCTGTTATGCGAATAGCGGAAGCCGAGACAACTGAGTTGCCCGCAAGCGTGCGGGAGTACATTATCCAGCTTGAACATGAAAACCTGGTACTCAAGCAGCGTCTTGACCTGCTGCTGTACAAGCGGTTTGGGCGTTCCGCCGAGCAATTGCTCTCGGAGGTGAAGCAAATGCCGCTGTTCGCCGAGGAGCCGGAAACAGCGGAGGAAAAACAGGCTGCCTCGGCAGTTGCCGAAACGTGTGAAAATCGGGGAAGAAACATCTGAAAAAGTCGTGATTATCCCTCCCCGGATGTATGTAGAAAAAACAATACGACCCAAATATGTCTGCCGCACATGCGAAGGGACTGAGGATGAGGACAAGCCCACTGTACGGATAGCGCCGGTGCCGCCCGCAATTATCCCCCGGTCAATCGCCAGCGCAAGCCTTTTGGCGTACATCATGGTTCAGAAATACCAGGATCATCTGCCGTATTACCGGCAGGAGCAGCTCTTTGGACGGTTCGGCATCGAAATCAGCCGGCAGGACATGGCGAACTGGCAGCAGCAGATATATGCGAAACTCGCACCGTTATTCGATATGATGAAACAAACGGCGCGGGCAGGACCGGTACTGCAAATGGACGAGACCACGGTGCAGGTGATGGGAGAGGAAGGCAGAGCCGACACGCAGAAAAGTTATATGTGGCTCGCCCGGGGAGGGCCGCCGGGGAAAACGGTGGTCTGGTATGAGTATCATCCCACCCGGAGCCACATCCACGCGAAGACATTTCTGGAAGGCTTCAGCGGGTATCTGCAGACTGACGGCTACGAGGGGTATGACAAGGCCATTGCGAGACGAGATGACATCATGCACGTCGGGTGTTTCGCGCACGCGCGGCGGTACTTTTTTGAGGCCGCGAAAGTGACGAAGAAGCCGCAGTCTGCGGAGGAAGGGATAAAACACATCCGCAAGCTGTACCGGATTGAGGAACAATTGCGGAGTGAAAACCGCGGGGAGCAGGATTTTCTTGCGGAACGGAAAAAACAGGCCGAGCCGGTACTGGCGGCGTTCCGCTCGTGGCTTGAGAAGCGTGCCATGGAAGTGCCGCCGAGTTTGCTGCTGGGCAAGGCGGTGGCGTACACGCTGAACCAGTGGGACAAACTTATTCGGTATCTTGAAAGCCCGTATCTAACGCCTGACAACAACGCCTGCGAGAACGCGATACGACCTTTTGTGCTAGGCCGGAAGAATTGGCTGTTCAACAAAAGTCCCGCAGGAGCTGAAAGTTCCTGCGGCATTTATTCGCTGATTGAAACGGCCAAGCAGAACGGCCTTGAGCCGCTGGATTATGTGCGAGATTTATTTGAGCGCGCCCCGCTTGCCGTTTCTCCGGACGACTGGGAAAAACTGCTGCCTTGGAATATTGTCACCCTTTAATTTGACGGTTACTTTCATTTCTTGGAACCGTTTGTTTATAATAAAAAAGAATAGTTATAGTTGGCAGGTAAAATACCATTATTGACATCAATAATCCCATTTTTACCATGATCCTTCGGTTCTCGATTGACTGCTCCTCGTATAAAA
This sequence comes from Spirochaetia bacterium, assembly GCA_025997615.1. Lineage (GTDB taxonomy): Bacteria > Spirochaetota > Spirochaetia > Treponematales > Breznakiellaceae > BNUV01. The sequence continues at coordinate 100,441 of BNUV01000001.1, read as the reverse complement.
CAGGCTACTTCCCATGATACCGATTTGCCCCCGCATTTCCAGCGTTTCAACCTTGCATTTATTCCCATCCGCCGGATGATAGGTGAACCTGCATTTGAATAACATACCGTTATCGGGGATAGGTACACTTCCCATAAGCTTTAGCCAATAGCCGCCCGCCTGCTCATTTACCGGTTTTTTCCCGCCCGGACAAAAGCGACGGTCCCTGCGATTAGGAACACAACGGTAAAGGCGATAATAATGGCGAGATTGACCAGCGGCGGGTGAAGCGTCGGCACACTGCTTTGGCCTTCGTAAAACATCCCCCGCATAAAATCGACGCAATAGGTCATCGGCAAAAGGCGGCTCACCACCGCCATGACACCGGTGGAATGGGTAACCGGGATGAGCGCGCCGGAAAGGAAAGTCTGCCCCATGGAAAGCATCATGATCACAATACCGGCGGTGGCGGCTTTTTGGATAAACCCCACACAGAGGACGGCCAGCGATCCTGCGGCAAGGCAGATGAGGGGTGAAAAAGCAAGCAGGGTCAGGAATTGGTGAACCGAGAGACGCGCGCCGATACATAAGCCCACGATAATGGTAAAGAAAAACGTGACGTAGCTTGCGAAAGCGGCCCCCGCAATCTTGCCCAAAATAAGGGAATACCGCGAAACCGGCGCCACGAGAATTTCCCCGGTAAAATCGTTTGCCCGGTCCTCCACCAGAGAGATAATACCGTTACCCATGATCATAAACAGCCCCTGCACCAACATACCTACCAGCATAAAGTTGTTGAGGTCAAAGTCCATATTCATGCCCATGTTTTGGGACAGCTGCCCGCCGAACATTCCCAAAAACATAATGGGCATTATCAGCGCCGGAATGAGTTTTGCCGGTGATTTTACACACAAAATAACATCCCGCATGGCGAGGGTAATTACCGCGTTCAGTTCCCGTGAAAATTTGTTCATGTTGCCGCTCCTTCAACGCAACTCGAAGCGTTGCTCAGTATATTGATGTAGGCGTCTTCCAGTGATTTCTGGCGGCGCTCACCCTTCAGTTCCGCCGGGGTGCCGGAAAAGATGATTTTGCCGTGGTTGATCAGGGCGAGGCGGTCGACGTTTTCCGCTTCGTCGATGTAGTGGGTGGTGAGGAAGACCGTGGTGCCGTATTCTTTGCGCATGCTGTCGATGTAGGCCCAGAGATCACGGCGGCTTACCGCGTCCAGCCCCTGGGACGGCTCATCCAAAAACAGCACGGCGGGGCGGTGCATCAGGCTGCGGATGATTTCGATTTTCCGCTGCATACCCCCTGAGTGTGCCTTGAGCGGCTTCCATAGACTACCGCCGATGCCCATTAGTTCCGCCATTGCAAGCACCTGATCACGATAGCTCTTGGGCATCCATTTGAAAAAGGGTTTGTAGGCGTACATCCCGTACATACAAACGTGCAGCCGGATGTTTTCTTCCGCCGAAAGATCCAAATCCAGTGACGGCTTTTGTGAGATGATGCCGATGTGGGTGCGGACATCTTTTTCGTCCTTGTTCAAGTCGCAGCCCGCGATGGTTACCTCCCCGCTGGTTTTGCCCAGAGTGGTGGTCAGAATGGAAATGGTGGTGGTTTTGCCCGCCCCATTCGCGCCGAGGAAGGCGAAAAATTCGCCCTCGTTTACGGTGAAGCTGATGTCGTCCACCGAGTTTTTGGCAGCGCCCTTGTAGCGCTTGGTCAGGTGTTGAACCTGTATTACCGGTTGCATGGTTTTGTTCTCCTTATTCATTATCCGCCTACTACATTCCCGTACAATTCCTTGAGCGCCTTTCGTAAATAAACTACCGCATAGTGCTTTCGTGACAGCACGGTATTGACGCTCACGCCCGTATTTTTTGCAATTTCTTTTACCGGCATATCGTAGTATTCCGTTAATGCAAAAACTTCGCGCTGCTCCGGCGGCAGCTCATCAACTGCGCTCTGAATCTCGTCAAAAACGAGACCGCGTAAATATTCAGTTTCCGGGGTTGCTTCTTCACCAAAAATAACATCGCCAATTTCATCTAAAAAATCAGCGTCCTCACCATCATCGTCTGATATATCCGGAAACTGCGCTTCCGTTTTCTTCTTGTAACGATTGATGATGAAGTTTCGCGCCGCACGGTAAAGCCATGCCACAGGCTGTTCAATAGGTTCACCAATTTCACTCATTCGGGCAAATTGATAAAAAACTTCCTGCAGAATATCTTCCGCATCTTCTACAATCGACACCCGCTTTTTAATGAAATTTCCCAGTTTTTTCCGGGAAGCGGCGAAGGTCCGGGCGGCATCATTTTGCGGCATGGTCAATGTTATTCGTCCTTCTTTTTTTCTGTCTTTTCGTCACCGGAAGCGTTCTGTGTCCGGAGATTAAGACCATCCCGTGGATCAAAACCGTGGTGTTCGTGGCGGTGCTTTTGAATTTTCTCAGCGAGATGTTGCCGCTGTTCGTCGGTCATGTTATTCCACGCGCCCTGGAAGAGATTGCCCCGCATCCTGCCGCCTCTATCAAAGGCTCCTCTATGAAATCCGCTTGACATTCCGCCGAATAATAGCCGGCAAAGGACAAAAAGCCCTGCCGCCTGCAGCCAACTGAGTGCCGGTAAACCGAAAAGTTCCGGCACTAAGGCGTTCCACAACAGCATTGCGCCCGTGCCAAGAACTACCGCCATGGCAAAGAACCCGGCGATACCCGAAAAAATGAAAAATGCTCTTGAATGTTTTTTCATACTTAATACTCCTTACCTATGTAGACAAAGAAGCGGGCAAAATATTTTATATTTTTGCAAAAAATCGCTTTCATTTTACCATAAGCCTTCGTCTTCCACTTGACCGCCCCTCGTATAGAACAGGCTTCGGCTGAAGATGCCGATTTGGCCCCGCATTTCCAGTGTTTCAACCTTGTACTTGTTCCCGTCCGCCGGATGATAGGTCATCCTGCATTTGAATACCATGCCGTTATCGGGGATAACTACATTGCCGCTCCACTGGCCGGGTTTATCCATCGCTAGAGCGAAGTTCAGAGGAGCCCCCGATCCGACGCGGCCTTTAGCATAGAGCGTCCCCTCATACTGATATATTTCCCATCCCATGGTCCTGCCGCTCTGCGCATCAACGTTCACCCAATGGCCTTCTATAATATCCCCTGCAAAACAGAAGGCCGTTAGTAACACTAATCCGCTTATGATAAGGACAGTTTTCTTCATTGACTTGACCCCGTTCATTCCTGTTCCGCATATCTCCACCATGCAACTGTTCCAACAAACCCTGCCATTCCTGTAATTACGAGTATTAAAATACTGATTGGGCTAAGACCCCCCTCTGATATGAGCAGCCCCGGTATTGTCCAGGGGATATAAGCATTAAGTCCGAGATTGTCAACGATATTGATGATGATCACAATAAGGAAAATTAGGCCGATTGGAGCCAGATATCCCCTGGCAACATTAGCTATAAATGAACTTACGGTGCTGACAAACATGGTGAGCAATGCTGTTGCCATAAACATAAGGAAATAACGCAGGATGAGGGCGGCGGTTCCTCCAATGAGACCGACACAAACGCCAATCAAAACGACGATGGTAAACATAATAACCGTCAAGAGAGTATTCCATAGCAAAATCACCATGAATTTGGATACCGCTATAGAAAGCTTGGATACCGGCTTTACCAGTAAATCGTTTATCGTTTTATCCGTATACTCCCGTCCGAAAACCCAACAGGTAGTGAAGGCAAACCCGATCACCAATAGCGCGGTGAAGTTTTTTAGAATATCCGTCAAATACAAGTCCCAGCTTACGTTTGCGGCGTTAAAATATTTGAGAAGCGAGATGGCCGGTAGAATGGTAAACGCGATGGTTACAACCCAAAAGACGCTTGTCTTATACGCTTTACGAATTTCACAATAAACAAAAGATGCCATATTCATCAGTTTGTCCCCCTTGTGCTTTGAATTGTCCGTAAAAAATAACCTTCCAGATTTTCCGTAACCATTTTCATTTCCTTTTTCAACGACTGTTCCAACATTATCATGGCAATATTTTGAATTAACTTTCCCTCATGAATGATACCGATCCGGTCGGCCAGTTTCGCCAGTTCCTCAAGAAGATGACTGGAAAGAAACACCGTAACGCCGTGGTTTTTTGATAAGTCCAAAAGCATATCTCTGATTTCGGCCACACCGGCAGGGTCAAGCCCATTGATTGGTTCATCTAAAATCAAGATTTCAGGGTTGTGGATTACAGCCTTGGCCAGCCCCAGGCGCTGTTTGTTTCCCAGCGACAGGTGCTTTGCTTTTTTGGTTTTATGCGATGTAAGCCTCAGCTTTTGTATAACACGAGCGACAGGCTGCCGGTCGGGAAGTTTCTGCATACGGCGTGCTATGTCCAGATTTTCTTCCACCGTAAGCCCAGGGTAATAGCTTGCCTGCTCCAAAAAACCAACCTTTTCCCATAGCCCGTAACTTCCGAGGGTCACCTTTTTCCCCAGTAAATAAACGCTGCCGGAGCTGGGTTTTAAGAGCGACAGCATCATGTGGATGGTGGTGGATTTCCCGGCTCCGTTCAGGCCGACAAAGCCGAATATCTCCCCCCTTTTAACCTCCAATGACACATTGTTGACCGCATGATACCCGTCAAATGTCTTGGTAAGGCTGTCCAGTTGTATCACATTTTCCATTGCTTCAACCCTTCTTTCAATAGAGCTTATAAGTATAGTATAGCAACTAAACAAAAAAGTCAAGTAGTTTAGACGCTAAACAATAAAAGTTAATAAAAAGTTTACTTTTTGTTTTTTCACTTAATCGGGCATATTTCCCTTTATTACTGTGTCAAGAAAGGAAAATATGGTTTTTATATCTTTGCCGCTTAGGGTTTCAAAATAGCGCATAAGTCCGGCATTTAACCGTTCGTGGTGCTTCCAATGGCCGGAAACAGCTTTTTTCCCTAACTTTGTCAGTTCAAAATACACTTCTTTGTTGTTTTCCGGCGTGTGAAAACGTGCTATAAGGTCTTTTTCCAATAATTTCTTGGTAATTTGAGCGATGGCGCCCTTGGTTATACCGATACGCACGGCCAATTGACTGGTGTTCTCATCGGGGTGACCATTGATTATATCTAACAGTTGGACTTCCGCATGATTTAATGGAAAACCAATGCCATAATCGCGCGCGACCTTCTTTTCGCTATTCAGTATACTGGCGGCTTTATTTATTTTTTCCCCGATGGCAAGTGCCAATTCCTTATCCATATAACATCTCCATTGGGATATTATATAGCAACTAAACATTTTTGTCTATATTTATTTTTTATGGGAACAGATGATTTATTACATTAGCGGCGCCACGGATGGCGCCGCTTCTTCGTATATTTCAGGTTTTTGTTGCTTCTTCATAATTTTTTTTTCAATATATTTGGGGCCTTTCAAATTTCGTATAATATACGTTATGCGCAATATATTTTTGAAATTTTCTGTAAAAAATTGAAGAAAATACTTGTAAAAAATATAAATTCAAAATATAACTTTTAGGGCAATAGATATAGGTTTGAGAATAGATTTTTCTCAATGAAAATAATGAAACAGCGTAAACTGCACATTGTTTGAAAATACTGTAAAAGGGCTTGATAGATCCCAGGTTAGAAACTATACCCCGCGCCGATAAAGGGCATCACAGCCCAATCATCAATGCCGTCAAACTTGTAAAACTCAGCCCGGACGGTAAAGGTCCAGGGGCCGGGGGAAATATCAACCTGGGGTTTGATTTCAAGGGATTTGAATTCTTTGTCGACGGCACATTCTACTTCGCCGTAAAAGATCCCCTGTTCGTAGCTGACCAAAAAACCGCAGCCCGCAAAATCCGTTTCAGGGTTCAGGGCAAAATTGCCGGTCAGTTCCAGCCCAAGACCGAAGTTCGAGGCCCACCCCAGGGTAACATAGGAATCAACCGCCGATTCATCCTTTATACCGGTCCAATAACTGATGGGAAAACCAAGCTGACCGTACAAATCACCAATATCAAGTGTATGGGTATATTTGATGCCGGGCTCGACAATACCGAGGTGGGTAAAACCATCCTCCGGCGCGGGATCTATATAAAAGGTGTTCTGGCTATTGGCGATGACAGAAAGAACGCCGGAGCCGGAAAACTCAAAATTGTACCCCAGCTCCACTTCCAGATACAGCTCCTGCATCACCGGATCGTCAATGCCTATGGTATAGTCAAGCTCGGCAAAAATATCCAGCGCATCGAAAGAGTTTTCGTACACCACGTTCGGTGTAATGCCGAGTTTGGCCTCGTCCGCCACATCGCCAAAGCCCAATTCCACACCGGCACTGAGGCCGATCTCTTCATCCCCTCCCCCATTTTCCTCTGCCGCGGCAAAACCGGCGGGAATTGCCAGCACAAAGGCGGCAGCCAGGGCAAATATGCATCTTTTCATAATATCCTCCATAAAGTAAGTTTTATATAACTAACTTTATGTTATTCTGATATAACATATTTGTCAAGGGAATTTTATAATTTTTTGAAAAAATTTGGTGAGATACCCTACACGATCTCGTGTTTCCGTTTAAGGTAAATTGACACGCCTATCATCACCAGAAGGGTAAAGAGGTAGGGAATGGCAAGGATAAAGTCCGCCGGCACGTTGAGGGCCCCCTGAGCGTGGTTGGAAAAGGCCTCGGCCAGGCCGAATACCAGGGCGGCCAGGATCAGACCCTGGGGTTTCCGGTTGCCCAGAAAGATGACCACCAGGGCGATCCAGCCTTTGCCGGAGGATATGTTGGGAACAAAGGCCCGCAGGTTAAGGGTGAGAAAAGAACCGCCTATGCCGCAGGTAAAGCCGGAGACAAGGAAAGCCGCAAAACGCCAGTTGTCGGGTTTAATGCCCAGGGAGATCAGGGCCCGGGAATGTTTTTCGCAGGCCCGGAACCGGAAACCTGCGGGGGTCCGGTAGAGGACCAGCCAGGCGGACGCCAGAAGCAGCCAGCTAAAGTAAACGTACAGGGTATGGCCGGAAAAAATATCCCCCAGCACCGGTATATCCGCAATGAAAGGAATAGTGAAGGTCGGGAGGCGGGCCACGTCGTTTAGCACCACGACGCCCCGGGTACCGAAAAGCCGGAAAGAAAGGACCACGGTGATCCCTGCGGCAAAAAGATTGGCCGCCAGGCCGGTAATAAACACATTGGACTTGAGTTTCAGGGTAACGGCCCCCAGAACGCCCGCCAGGATCATGGAAGCGGCGATGGCCGCCAGAATCCCCACAAAGATGCTGCCGGAAAAATGGGCGGCAATAATGGCAGTAAAGGCGGCGGTAAGCAGCATTCCCTCCAGGGCGATGTTAAGCATCCCCGCCAGTTCGGTAAAAAGCCCCCCGGTGGCGGCAAGCAAAAGAGGGGTCATAATAACAACCGCGCTATGGAGAATGGGGATTGGGTGATTATTCATTTCGCGGCTCCTTTCCGCTTGAAGGCATCCTGAAGCACGACACTGGTAACCAGAAAAAATACCACCGATTGCACGATTGATGATATTTCAAAAGTAACATCGGAAAACTGCATGGCCAGCCGCGCCCCGGAACCAATCCATGAAAAAAAGATCGCCGCGGGGATCACCGCCGCCGGCCGCGACCGGGCAATGAGGGCCACCGCAAGGCCGTTCCACCCCATACCGGAGGAAAAGTCCTTCATCGTGGCGTAGTAAGTACCGTAAATCGCCATGCCGCCGCCGAGTCCGTAGAGAAGACCCGAAAGAAACATAGAGAGGATCATGCTCCAACCGGTGTTGATGCCCCCGTACCGTGCAAATAAATTTGCTCCAAAAAAACCGTTCTGCCCCGAAAGACGAAGCTCGTATCCCATCCTTGTCCGGTGGAGAAAAAGGTGGACCCCCAAAACGGCAGCCAGGGCGAAAAACAGGGCGGCGCTTAAATTGGAAGGGGGCATTATCTGGGGAAGCCGGAAAGATTCGGCGATTTTCCGGGTAGACTGGAGGTTGGTGTTCGGGTCCAGGAGGGGGCCGGTGATAAAGTAACTGGTGATAAGCATTAAGGCGTTGGAGACGAGAAAGGTGGTGATAAGCTCGCTGGTATTCCACCGGGTTTTAAGCAGCCCCGAAAGAGCGGCCACGCAGCCTGAAACCACCGCCCCGGCGGTCAGGGCCAGGATCGCCCCCGCTATTCCCAGCGGCGCCAAAGCCAGGGTAAGAACGGTGGCGACAAGCGCCCCGGCATAGATCTGTCCCTCTCCCCCCAGGTTGATATTGCCCGCCCGCATGGCGATGGATGCCCCAAGGCCGCCGAAGATCAGCGGGATAGCGCTGTTGATCATATTGCCCAGATAATAGGTATTTTTTAAAGGGCCGACAAAAAACAACGACAGTGTTTTCCCGGGGGTTTTGCTCAAAAGAAAAGCCAGCACCACCAGCACCGCCAGCGATATAGAGAGGATAAGCAGTATGCCCGCCGAGGAAGCAATGTACCGGGGCAGAGCCTGTTTAAGCCTTCCGGTTTTGGTGCTATTCATGTGCCGCCCCCCTTCTCCCCAGCCCGAGCATATAGGCGCCAATCTCTTCTTTCAGATCGCCTGACGAATCGCCTGATCCAACCACATCCCGAATCTCCGCGGCTATAGTCCCCTGATAGAACACCAGTATGCGGTCGGCGTTGGCAAGGATCTCGTCCAGATTGGAGGAGATAAGAATCACCGCCGCCCCCTTATCCCGCAGGGCGGCCATCTGCTCATAAACATAATGGCTTGCCGCAATATCCAGACCCCAGGTGGGTTCGGAAAAAACAATGTAATCCTTGTACTGATCGATTTCCCGGGCCAGGATCACCTTCTGAATATTTCCCCCCGAAAGGGAGCCCAGCCTCTGTTCATCATTTCCCGTTATGTCATAATGTTCAAAAAGGTTTTTGGAAAATTTTTCCATGGCCCTCTGGTCAAGAAAACCCAGCCGGGAAAATTCCCTGCGCCGGTTTATGATGATATTTTCCCGGACGCTGGCCTCCGAAGCGCTGCCCACCTCAAGCCGGTCCGCCGGCACATAGGCAAGGCCGCGTTTCCTTAAAGAGCGGGTATCCAGGGCGGTAATATCCTCCCCCCGGTGAAGTATCCGGCCGGAAGTCACCGGGACAAAGCCCCCCAGCACCGCCTCCACGGTTCCCAGCCCGTTGCCCCCCACACCGGCGAGGCCGAGAATTTCCCCGGCGCCGGCGGTAAAAGACACCCGATCCAAAAGAGGGCGTTTCTGCCCCCGCCGCTCCACGGTAACATCCTCAAAGGCAATAACCGGATCTCCCACAGCCCCGGTCCGTTCTTTTCTGTCGAGCCATAGGTCAACCTCCCGGCCCACCATGAGATGCGAAATGGTATGCTCGTCTACTCGAGCGGTGTCATGGACCGCCACCATTTCTCCCCGGCGCATAACCGCCACCCGGCCGGAGATCTGCTTTATCTCAGGCATCTTGTGGGTAATCAGGATCAGGGATTTCCCCGATTCGGAAAGCTCCCTGAAGGTACGAAAAAGAGAAGCAATTTCCTGTTCCGTCAGCACCGCCGTGGGCTCATCCAAAATGAGAATATCCAGCTTCCGGTAGAGGAGTTTGAGTATCTCCACCTGCTGCATCTGGCCTACGGTTAAGGCCTTCACCGGCTTGTCCGCTTCTATGGAAAAGTGATGCCTCCGGATTTCTTCGGTAACCCGCTTTTCGGCCTCCGCCTGATCGTAAAAAATTTTTCCCTTTACCGGTTCTATCCCCATGACCACATTTTGAGCCACGGTAAATTCGGGGAAGAGCATGAAATGCTGATGGACCATGCCTATCCCCAGCCGGTTTGCGTCGAGGGGAGAATTGATGACCACGGGTTTACCCCGCACCAGAATTTCCCCTTCGGTGGGAGGAGTAAGCCCGTAGAGGATCTTCATCAAAGTTGATTTTCCTGCGCCGTTTTCACCGGCCAGACAGAGAATCTCCCCTTCGCGAAGATCCAGGGACACACCGCTATTCGCCTTGAAGTTATCTTCGGGATATATTTTGGTGATGCCCCGCATCCGGACCGCATACTCCATACAAATCAAAGAGGAGGCAGTGTGTACGAAATTTTGCCAGCCCGGATATCGCGCATAAAGGCATTAAACTTTGTTTGAATATCCTGAGGAACATAGGCGGTATAACCGGGATCATTATCAATAAAGTTGAGATAGCCCTCAGGCGCGCCTACGGTTTTGGAAGTACCGTACTGTATCTTACCTGCCAGTACATCGGCAAGAATTTCTTCCACCAGTTTCTTCTGTTCCATAAGACCGCAGCCCACGATGATACCCGGGGCCTTGCTGTATTCGTTGGTGTTGTGGTACACGATATAAGCTCCGTTTTTCTGGGCAGTGTCGATCAGCCCCTGAGCGGCGCCGCCGGCAATAGAGGCAAACACATCCACCCCGGAACTCATCATGCTGGCGGCGAGATCGGCGGCCTTGTTGGCGTCAAACCAGTTTCCCACTATCCGCGTATCAAGGGTAATTTCCGGATCCACCCGGCGCGCTCCTTCAAGAAAACCGGGGATAATGTGATTATCCAGCAGGGGATAATTCTGGGCGGCGATAAAGCCGATCTTCTTTACGGCATTGGCATTCTTCATAGTGCTGGTGGTGATAAGCCCCGCCAGGTAGCCCAAATAGAGTGACTGCTCGTACTGGTTATACAAATAAGTACATATCTGGGGATTCCCCGCCAGTTGGGCATCGGTGATGATAAATTTCTGGTTCGGAAATTTGCTGCCCACCTTGATGCAGATCTCCGGCAGCGAAGGATTGGACCCGAGGACAAGGTTGTATTCGCCCGAGGCCACGAGGTCTGTCAACTGTTCTTCCCAGGTAGCCTGGTTGAATCCCGCCTCGTAGATCTTTACGGATACATTGCTGTGACTGGCGGCAAAACTTTCTGCCCCCGCGGCGAGAAGCTCATAAGGAGGGCTCCCGGCCACCATTCCGGTGATATAAACCAAAACCGAAAGACGTTCCGGGGCCCTGGGGTCCGGCGCCCTGGTTTCCGCTTCTTTCTTACCCCCGGCATAAAGGGGGGCTAAAGGCATGAGCGCCGCCAGCAGCACCACCAGCGGCCATGCCGCAGTAATTTTTCCAATGTTCTTCATGATATTCCTTCCTTCTCAAAAAAATAATATAAAACTGAAGGTTACCCCTCCAGAACTTCCAATGCTTTTTGGACAATCCAATTTTCATGTACCAGCCCGTTTACCGCCTTTAACATGGCGGGGAGATCTTTGTAGCCAAAGATATTCCGGCCCACGGCGATCCCCACCCCTCCGGCATCAAGGGAATCACGGATATCCTGAAACAGAGCCTCTACGGAATCGCCCTTGGCCCCCCCAAGGATGACCACCGGTACCGGGCAGCCGGAAACAACCCGGGCAAAAGAATCCGTACTGCCAGTATAGTAGGTCTTTACCATATCGGCGCCAAGCTCCGCCGCCATCCGGGCTGCCATCCTGATACCCTCGGGATCATTGGAGGGGAACGGCTTCCCGTTCATGGTTCCCCTGGCCATGGCCTCGATCATAACCGGTATACCCAGGCGGTGACAGGCATCGATAGCCAGGGATGCCTGACGGATAAAATCCCCTTCCCGCTGATGGCCAAACTTTACCGTGATAGCCGCGCAGGCCGCCCCGTAAGCCGCCGCCGTCAACGGTTCCGCGATGATCTCCTCCTCAAAGCCCCCGCCAAGGACCGTAAAGCCCCCGCTTATCCTGAGCACAAGGCCGGTATGCCGGTCCCACTTGTCCCGGGAGGCATCAACAAAACCTTTGGTGGTAAGTATACCATCTACCCTGCCTTTTACACAGGCATCAATAATCGAAGCCGGTTTTTCTATGCCCTCCACCGGACCGGCAATAGAGCCGTGATCCATGGCGATGATCACCGTCCGGCCGTCTTTTTTGTTGAAGATCTGGTTCTTTCGTAATATTAGTCCTGTTTCCATGATTATGTTCCCCTTTCGAAGTGCGGTTTCAGGGAGCGGTAAAGCCCCCGGTATGACTCGAAACTTTCCGCATAGCGCCGCCCCTTATCCGGATCGGGAATAAAGGTCCGCTCAATCCGTACCATATCCCCGGCAGCTTCCTTCAACGATGCATATTTACCCTGGGCGGCGGCGCCGATCACCGCAAGTCCCAAAAGCTCTGCCTCTTTTATCGCCGGAAGCAGTACCGGCCGCCCGGAAATATCGGCCTTAAGCTGGTTGAGGAATTCACTTTCCGCAGGGCCCCCGGTTACCCGCAGTTCCCGCACCGGAGCGCCGGCTTCTTCCATAACCTCCACCACATCCCGGATGGCGAAACAAATCCCCTCGGCGATGGACCGGGCAATCTCCGCCCTTCCCGTGGAAAGGCTAAGCCCTGAGAACACTCCCCGGGCGGCGGGGTCCCAGATGGGCGCCCGTTCCCCCGACAAGTAGGGGAGAAACAGCGGTGTCCCTGCCCCGGCATTTCCCGCAAGCTCGTAGAAGGCGGCATGGGGAAGATGCTCTATCCCCAAAAGTTCCCTGCCCCAGGCAATCGCCTTGCCCGATGTAGAGATTATCCCCGAAAGGTTCCAAAACGGGCCGATCGGATGACCATAACTCATCAGGCGCTTATCGGTGATCCTATTTATAGTACAGACATTGATCCCCTCGGATGTCCCCCCCCGGTCGCAGGCATCTCCGGGCGCCGTTGTACCGGTACCGAGGATGGACACAAAAAAATCCGGTCCCCCGGCGATAACCCGGACCCTTTCATTAAAACCGAAATGGGAGGCCACGGCGGGCAGCAGGGTCCCCACCACCTCGCCGGGGAAAATAAAGGGGGGAAATTTGCCTTTATCAAGTCCCGCCCCCTCCAGAACCTGGTCATCCCAAAACCAGCGTTCAAACCCTTCGGAGGGAAAAATTATCCGGGCAGCGCCGGTCAGGGCATAGGAGAGGTACTCGGGGGTGGAAAGAAAATACCGGGTTTTTTGGTAGAGTTCCGGCTCCCGGTTTTTTACCGCCAGGGCTTTCGGCAGGAAAAAGCTCGGGTCTACAAAGGCCCCTTCCAGGGCGGAGACAGTTTTGGCTTCTTGTCCGGCGCGGCGATCCAGCCAGAGCCGGGCCGTCCCCGACTCCAGGGAAAGCCCCGCCTGAGATACCGCCGGTTCCCCCGTTACCGGTACCAAGGTGGGGCCGTTCCCGCTTATCACTATGGTGTCCACCGTATTGACCGGCCCCATCCGGGAAAGGACATTCTCAAAGGCCCGGAGCCATCCTTCAGGATTCGTTTCATGCCGGGAAGCACCACCAATGCTTATGGCCAAAGGCGCCGTGAAAATCCGCCCTATGGATCCATTGGTTCCGAAAAGAGCCGCTTTATAGGTTGATGTCCCGATATCAATGGCCAGTATCATAAATTATACCCCGATTTTTAACAGTACCCGGTAATGCTTTCCGGATAAAGCCGCTTCCATAGCCTCGGCCGCCGTTTCCAGGGGATATATTTTGCTGATGAGGGGCCTTACATCAATTTTCCCGGCTGTTATGATCCGGGCGGCCTGGAAAAAGTCCTTTTCAGTGCGCCCCTCGGAGCCGGTTACCTGCGCCTCAAGCCGGTGAAGGGAATTCATATCCAGGGGCAGTGCCGGCTGATCATTATAGGAGGTATAGATGTTGATCCTCCCCTCGGCGGCAATCGCGGAAGAGGCGGCTTCCAGGGCCTGCTTCGCCGGGGATGTAACAACACAACAATCGACCCCCCGGCCGCCTGATAAGGCCCGCACCTCCTCCACCATACGCTTGGTATCGGAAGCGTTCACCACCGCATCGGCCCCCATGGCCCTGGCATCCTCCAGACGCTTGGGGTCAATATCGGCAACGATAACCCGGGCCCCCATGAGGAGCGCCACTTTGAGATGCATCATCCCCATGGGACCGGCCCCGATAACAAGAATGTTTTCCCCCAATTCCAGAGAGACTTTTTTCAGGGACCGGATACAGCAGGAAACAGGCTCCGTAAAAGCGGCCAATTCCAGGGGAATATCCCGGGGGATCACAAAGGCTTGATCCGGACGAACCGGAACATATTCGGCAAAGCCCCCCAGGACCTGCAGCCCTTTCTTGAACCGGTTTTCGCACATATTGGAATTCCCTGACAGGCAGGCCGGACAGATGTGGCAGCGGTTCACCATATCCAGGGCCACATGATCCCCTGCCTGATGATGGGTCTTTACTTCCTTGCCCACTTCCACCACCACCCCGGAAGCTTCATGACCCGGAATAATGGGATAGTATATCTTCCGATCCCCCGTATACAGCCGCTGTTCCAGGGTACAGATGCCGCAGTAGGCCACCTGAACCAAAATTTCATGATCCCCCGGATCCGGCCGGGGGACTTCTTCCACTGCAATGTTCCCGGGCTCCCTTAAAAATGCCGCTTTCATAGTTTTCTCCATATTTAACACTTAACGTTAATGGTTAAGTTTCTTTAATCATTGACCTGAAAGCGCCATTTGTCAACAAAAATCGCAACGAATCAACAACCCATTGCCGGACTGGCAGGATCGTGGTATTACGAAAAGGGAAACAATTATTTATGGAAAAAAAATCTTACAGAATCGGAGAATTGGCCCGGCGGGCGGAGGTGACCCCCCGGACGGTTCGGTATTACGAAGGGCTCGGCCTCCTCACAACTCAGCCCCGGACCGATGGGGGGCAGCGGTACTATTCCGACAAGGATCTGGTGTACCTGACCCGGATCATCCAGTTAAAAAAATACGGACTCCAGCTTGATGAAATAGGAAAAATCGTCAAAATGGGGAACGCCGATGGCTCAGGCCAAAAGCGCCGGCTGGAGCTGCTCAAACAGTACCGGGTTCTTATCAGCGAAAATCTTCAGCGGATCAAGGATATTGAGGCGCTGATCCGGGAACTGCAATGGCATACACAACAGCTTGAGAAAGCCAAAGGCGGTTTCAAGTCCTGCCCCGGCTCCGCCTGTAAAGGCTGCGAATTCGCCGCCCGCTGCGAATTTATGAATAACCCCGCCCTCTTTGATATCCGGGAAGAACCCTAAGCCGGCGTTACCTTAGATTCCGCAGCAAAACCCGCAGCTCCGGGTTTGCCACCGCCGGGGAGGGGCGGTTTTCCCGCTGTTCCGGTTTAAGGAGGACCTCGTCTCCAATGGCAATACGGTCGAAAAAGCCGTTCCGTTTCAGAGCGCCCAGGGATACTTCCTCATCGGCGGTGACAATTTCCAGGGTGCCCACAATTTCGTCTTCGGCATACTCAAGGCCTATGCCCTCGTTTTGAATCTGGGCACGACCCTTTTTGACCACCTCGTAAATCGTGCCGGCTGTTACTTTGTCCAACCGGCCTTTGTCGACGAGGCCCTGACCCTGCTGGCGGCGTATCAGTGCCGCACGGAAGGGCATGGCGAGGGCGATCTGGTCCACCAGATTCCGGGATGCGTTGCGGAGGCGATCCGCTCCGGTGCGGTAGGAGTAATACGTTCCGGCGGGCGCCCCGGTGCGGCCCACAAAAAGCTCGCCCTTGAGGGAAATATCCCGTTCACTTTCGCTGACAGACAGCATCAAAAAATAATCTGCCCCGGCTTCACGGGCGGTACGAAAAGCATTGGAAAATGATGATTGCCGCAGTTCGGTTTCCATGGGGGCGATGTCACGGTCGTGGACCAGGAGATCTTTTATGTATGACGCTCCCAGCGTTCCTGCATCAACATGATAAAAACCCGATTGGGCGGCCACGGAAAAAACAGCCAGCTTCCAGTGACGGTTCACCAGTTCCGTAAAATCTATATCCCAGCGGCGGAACAAAGAATGGGCCAGAAGGGCATCGTAAGTTTCCACCGCATCGTTAAGGCTTGAATCGGCCAAGCCAAGGTTCTGCATAAATTTAAGTTCTTCAAGATACCGTGAAGGATAGCCCTGCAGCCTGAGGATGCCCGCGTAGTCCCGGCGTTCGGGGGCGTAGGGGTTAAGCCTCAAGCCCCGGCGGTATTCAAAGAGGGCCTGGTCGCTTAAATTCCGGGCGCTGTATTCTTTGGCCCGGGTAAAATGCCAGACGGCCCAGCGGGCGCGATCGGGATGATCGAGCTTTGTTTCCGAAATCAAAAGGTCTTCCAAAGCGGCGCGGATAAATTCATCTTCCCCGTTGATAGCGGCCGCCAGTGAAAATGTTGACAAGGCCTCGGCTCTTTTATTTTGCCGTACCTGGGACATCCCCTTGAGATACCAGTTTCCCGGATCGTCGCGGTTTGCGGCAATAAGCTCATCCGCCAGCCGGGCCGCTTCTTCGTACTGCCCCGAACGGTAACGGAGTTTTGCCAAAAGGGTGCGGGCGGGGGCGTAACCGGGTCTGTAATGCAGAGCCTGTCCAATATAGTTGATGGCAGAGGCCAAATTTCCCGCCTGTGCGTCGAGATAGGCGGCGTAATAATACACACGGTAATCGCCGGGATACGAAAGAAGGGCCCGCTCAATATAGGTTTTCGCCTCGGCATTTTCGCCCAGCGATCCTGCCACCAGGGCCAGCGAAACAAGCAGCCGCCGGTCGTCGGGGAAACGGCGGACCGCTTCCCGGTAACGGATCACCGCATCGCCGGAACGCCCCCGGGCGATGTCCAGTTCCGCCTGGGCAAAAAGGGCTTCCCGGTTATAGGGCTCAGTGCGCAGAATATCGGCAATAACCGCCTGCGCTTCTTCCAGCCGCCCCAGGGCGATAAGGGTAAAGGCCTCAAGGTTCGCCAGGTCCATGGATGAACGGGCCATGGCCCGGGCCTTCCGTACCCAGTTCAGGGCCTGGTCAAATTCTTCCAGATTGTAATAACACTCCGCCAGCGATGCATTCCCTTCGGCATGGGCGGGGTTGAGGCGGAGACATTCGATAAAAGCTTCCACCGCAGTGTACCAGTCTTCCCCCTGCAGAGCCTCCCGGCCCTGTTCGTAATACAGAGCCGCCTGAGGTGTCTGGGCCGAAAGAGGATCTATGCATAGCAAGAGGAGCGCTATAGCCGCCGCAAAATATTTCATGACGCGCTCTTCCCCTTAAGCGCCACTTTGATCCGGTTTATCTTGTGGCCGTTCATATCCTGAATGATAAATTCGATTCCTTCGTAAACAACCTTTTCATATTTTACGGGGATCTTTCCGAAAAGATCAAAAACGAAACCGCCCAGCGTATCGAAATCTTCCGCCGGGAGCGTGGTAAGGCCGATTTCTTCGGCAAGATCTTCCAGATTGACCCGGGCATCGCAAAGATAAATTCCTTCCCCTGTTTTGACGACATCTTCCTGCTCATTGTCAAATTCATCCTGAATGTCACCGACGATTTCCTCGATGATATTTTCCATGCAGACGATCCCGGAAACACCGCCGTATTCGTCCACCACCACGGCAATATGCAGGTGCCGCCGCCTGAGTTCCCGCAGGAGATCATCAATATGTTTTGATTCGGGGACAAAAAACGGCTTGCGGACCAGCTTTTGAATATCAAATTCATCCTGCCGCACCAGATTTTTCAACACGTCTTTTACATAGAGAATGCCCGTAACATTGTCGATGGTGCCTGAGTAAACGGGAAAACGGGAATGTTCACTTTCGGAAATTTGCGCCAGCAATTCGTCACGGGAAGTTTCCGCCGAGAAAAACACCGTGTCAATGCGGGGTACCATCACTTCTTTGACGGTGGTTCCCGAAAGCTCCACCACGCCCCGGATCATTTCCCGCTGATCCGTTTCCAGGGCCTCGTAGGTACGGCGATCCATCTCCGGATCTTCCTTTTTAAAAAAGCCGGAGATTTTTTCCCGCATATCATTAAAAAAAGATGAAGCGCTCATGGAATTATAGACTCCTGTAATTCCGCCAAAATTTCTTCCTGCAGGCGCAGCATAGGTTCCGCCGCTTCGTTGCTTTTGTGATCATGACCGTCAAGATGAAGAATACCGTGGATGAGGAGCCGCCTGAGTTCTTCATCTTTGGCAGCCTCAAAATATTTTGCATTTTCCTCCAGGGTTTCCAGGGAGATAACAATGTCGCCGGGAAGATACCGGCTTTCGCCGCCTGACTCCGCATCGGTAACAGTTTCTCCCAGAGAAAAGGAGAGCACATCCGTGGGTTCATCAAGATGGCGGAACTGATTGTTAAGTGATTGTATATAGCGGTCGCCGCAAAAAAGCAGTGAAAGGTCCCAGCGGTCACGGCCAAGCTTGTCCAAAACTTTTAGGGCAAAATCTTCCGCTTTGTTTTTCCACACCGGGATGGGCAGATCCTCGACATTCACGGTAACCCGGTTCATACCGCCGCCTCTTTTGTTTCGTTTTCCACAAGCTTCGGATATTCGATCCGCGAATGATAATGTCCCGCCAGCACCCGCACAAAGGCGTTCTTAATCGTTTCAAGGTCCCGGAATGTCAACTCCGAATTGGTAAGCTGGCCGTGTTCAACCTTGGCGTTGATCAGCTCCTGAATAAATTTTTCCATTTTTGCGGCGGTGGGTTTTTTCAAGGTCCGCACGGCGGCTTCGACCGTATCGGCCAGCATCACCACCGCCGATTCACGGGACCGGGGAGGATTGCCGGGGTAACTGAAATCTTCCATGTTTGCCTGACCTTCCCGCTTCAGGGCCTCATTATAAAACCAGGTGATCACCGAATTGCCGTGATGTTCGCCAATGACGTCCATCACTTCCCGGGGAAGGCCGAGGCTCCGGCCTTTTTCCAGGCCAATTTTTACATGGCTGCGGATCACCGTGGCGGAAAGCCGGGGGGACAGGTCATCATGCTTGTTGTAAACGGTTTGGTTCTCCACAAAATAGTCGGGATTTTCCATTTTGCCTATGTCGTGATAGTAGGCCCCCACCCTGGCCAAAAGCGGATTGGCGCCGATCTCCTGAGCCGCCGCTTCGGCCAGGTTTGCCACCATCAGCGAATGGCTGTAAGTCCCCGGGGCGGCACTGAAGAGCCCTTTAAGAATAGGCGAGTTGAGATCCGAAAGTTCGATGAGTCTGAATGTAGTGGCAGCGTTCAGGGCGTGTTCCAGGGGTGGTAAAAAACCAAGCACCAGCATCCCCGAGGCGACGCCGTTAAAGGCCGCCCAGAAAAGCGTTCCCGGATACACGCCGCCGGGAGCCCGGTGGACCAGGAGAATAGCGATAAGGGAAATACAATTTGCCCCGGCGATAATAAGGCCCGCCCGGATCAAGTCCATACGTTTTTCCGCTTTTTGCAGCGCAAAGGCGGCGGCCACACCGGAAACAAGGGCAAAGGTATAGGCGGGCATATCGAAGGAACCGGAAAAGAACGCTCCCAGCGGCAGTACCAGCGCCAGCACCATGGCCATTCTGACGTTAATCAAAATCGAGGGAAGCATCATCACCAGGGCGGTGGGCAGCACCAGTGACACGGGCAGAAATTCGGTGTTAAACGAAAAGTTTTTGGCGATGGCCGCTCCCCCCAGGTAGAGGGCCGCCAAAACCGATACGAGATAAATTTCAGCATCGGTGAGCTTACGGCCTATAACGGGCGGGCCCGCCAGAATAATCAAAAGAACGCAGAGCAAAAGCAGCAGCAAAAGTATTCCCCACACGGTACGGAGATCGCTGCCGGGGCGGGCGTTGATAAGCGCCGCAAGAGCCTTCATGTTATCCTCGGTGACAATAAAACCTTTACGGATAACCATACTGCCCCGATCCACCTGTTTCATCACCGGGGCGACGCTGCTCCGCACTTCATCAATCCGCCGCAGGGTATCATCAAGGGAGAAAAAAATATTTTCGGTAATAAAAGGCAAAAGCATAACACCGGCTACCCGGGCGGAATCGGCGAAATGAGCATCGGGCAAAATGTAACGGCTAATAAGATCGGCGGCCTCGTCCCGCGTAACAATCTGATCGTAAAACAAACGCTCCCGGCGGACATCCTGAGAATTCTGCCGGACAAGTTCCGCCATTTCCGGATTATAGGGCTCAATTTCTTCCGGCACAATGGAAAAGATGCCTTCCTCCAAAACCGGTTCCAAAAGAGCCGCGGCATATTCCAGAATTTTTAACGGATCGCTGTCCGAGGAAAAAGCTTCCAGCATACCGGCGGGAAAAAATGCCGCATAGCCGCCGTCTTCCGCCTGAAGCGCCGCCATAAAATCTTCCCCGGTAATGCCCTTCGCCAAAAGATCTTCGGAAAAATCCCTGAAATGCTGATACGATCTGCGCATCTCCCCGGTAGCCGAATGTGAATAACGGAAAACTGCCGGCACCAGCTTTACCTGGGCATCCCTCTGCCGCACGGTCGATTCTTCGTCGATATACGACACCACCCGGTCCGCCGCCACATCGCGATCCGCTACCCGGCCCGCCTCAAATTCCCCCGGATCGACGATCTGTACCCCGTGCATGTTCGCCATGATAAAGGCAACGGAAATCAGAAAAGACAGGACCACCGCAATGGCGGGCCCCCGGCGTACCTGAGAAATGATCGGGGAAATAATTTTGATAAAGGCGGCGCGAAAATCGCCGGCATCAGGGTTTTTTTTCAACCGGAGTCTCCGCATCATCATAGGCCTGTATAATCTTTTTTATAAGGGGGTTCCTCACCACGTCCACGGTATGGAGATAGGCGGTAAAAAGCCCCTCCACACCGGAAAGAATTTTTAGCGCATGGAGAAGCCCCGATTCCGTCCGCCGGGGGAGGTCAATCTGGGTAACATCCCCGGTAATCACCGCCCGGGCGCCTTCGCCAATCCGGGTCAGGAACATCTTCATCTGCTCCCGAGTAGTATTCTGCGCCTCGTCCAGAATAACCACGCAATCGTTAAGACTCCGCCCCCGCATATAGGCCAGGGGCGCTATCTCTATGGTATGGGCATCTTCCATCCGCCGGATCACTTCAAATGGTACCAGAGTTTCCATGGCATCGTAAAGGGGACGAAGGTAAGGGTTTATTTTCTGGATGAGGTCCCCCGGCAGAAACCCGAGACTTTCACCGGCTTCCACCACCGGGCGGGTAAGCACCAGTTTCCGCATTTTTTTTGACAGCACCAGCCGCAGGGCTTCCGCCACCGCCAAAAAAGTTTTGCCCGTCCCTGCGGGGCCCACACAAAAACTGATGTCATGGGAACGGATGCCCCGGATATAGGCGGCCTGGTTTTTGCTCCGGGGATAAACCCGGCCAAAGCCCTGGGGGATGTGGATGATCGCCTCTTCGCGACGATTTTCATCTTCTTTTTGGCTTTCTTCTTCCAGGGGACTGCCCTGCCCCGCCAGAGAGCGGACATATTCGGGGGAAGGGCTTTCCCCCTCACGGACCACGGCGATAAGATTATCCATTACCGTCCTGAAACGCCTGACCCCTTCTTCACCGGCCCCCTCAAGATGTATCTCGTTGCCCCGGGCGCTTATACGGCCCCCGAGGGTTCCTTCAAGCACCTTGAGATTTTTGTCATTCGCCCCGCATACTCCGGACAAAATTTCCCGGTTATCCAGTACGATGGTAATGCTGTCCTCCAATGACACCCCTATAATTAAGAAGTTTATAACCCGTCCGGGGTATAGTCAAGGGCCTTTAGACCCAGGGTTATCTGAATGTATAGGCATCGTTTTTATTAATAACTTCGGTCTTGATTTCGCCAATGGGAATCCACTCCACAACAAATGAAATTTCATTTTTAAATTTATAGGCATAGGTAACCGTGTCCAGTTCCGGGACAAGTTTGAGCCCCAGCTTGGCATTCCAATCCCCCAGATGATGGGTCAGGTCAAGGTTGAAAGATTTCAGCTTGAATCCCGATTGCCGCCGCAGTGCATCATCATCAAAACGGAAAGAATTTATCAGATCGAAAAAAAGATTATTTTGATCCCCCTGGCCGACATCTATTCCGGAATCCGCAAAAAAGGGCCAGTCGTGGAAATACCTGAAAATTACCGAATTTTCCGAAGTGGCGTAGAGGGCCATATCCAGAAAACCGGCGATACCCAGGGTGAAACCCAAAGAAAAATAATACCGGGAATAAGTGTACCGCTGCAGATCAAGATTCAAATAGGTATTAAGGTTCAGCGAAAAAGAAAGCCGCTTGCCCCAGAGATTTTCTTTTTTGCTTGTTCCCACATAGGCGATGCGGAAATCCCGAAATTCAAGGGCCTCCTCACCGGTAGCCACCCACCCCAATTTGTTTACGGTATCAAAACGATACGTCATGGACCGGATCGACTGAAGCGAAGCGGTAAGGCCGCCCCAGGTAAGACTCGAGGTAAGGCTGGTAAATTCCCCCAGCTCATGACTATAAACCACCTGCTGCTGGACCGAACCCCTGGTGCTCCAGCGTACCGTTTCAGTCATATACAGGGGTTCAAGTTTTCGCAGTTCCTCGTCCCAGGGTTCAACGATCCGCTGCCGGGCATTGGTCTCAAAAATCCAGGTGCGAAGGGTGGCGTTTCCTTCCATGGTGGCATCTTTCGGCGGAAGATCCGTCGTCACTGTCAAGGTTTGTTCGTGGTCCATAACATTCGCGGACACCGTGGCCCCAATCTGATGAGTTTCAATATTGGTTTTTTTCCAACTGCCGTATTCCATGCTCCAGTCCGGAGTGTCCGCATCACCGGAAAATTTTGTTTTTGCCAAGAGTCCTTTTATCGAATATTGAAAACTCGATTTGCCCCAGACAGGGTCCTGATACAGGGGCTTCACGGTGGTGGTGTTTTCCCAGGAACTGGTAAAACTGGTGGAATTGTAAGCGCTTAAGCGGGCTTCTTTAATCTTCAGGGGATCCGTTGCATGGGTGCTGCTGTCAAGAAATTTTTCCGCATCTTCGTTGATGTAGGAATAATCCTGCCAGGAACCGGAGCCGGAAAAACGGATAGCCGAAGTGTAAGACCCGCCGTCAAAGCTTGAAAGGGTGAATCCTACACTGGCATCGCTTCTTATGCTGGTCAGTATCGTGGAAACATCCCCCCAGTCAATGTCTTCTATTTCAACCCAATTAGGGCGGGGGTCGATACCCGTGGTAGTGCCCCTGTCGGAATTGAACTGAAGATCCGAGGCGGCGGAAGGGCTTAAACGGTAATCGATGGAAAAACGGGGGCCGCCGGAACGGGGAGCGTCAAAACGCTGAGTGATAGCCGGGGGGACAAGCGCCGCCGGGGGAGAATCGCCGGCACTTTTTACGCTCCCCTGATTTGCAGGAATTGTTTCTTCGGAATAGTCTGCCCAGGGTGAGCGGGGGACGCCGATACTTTTCAAAAGCCCCCCGTCTTCCGCCGGAGCGGTTCCGGAATTCTGCGAAACCGCAGCGCCGCCAACGGTCAGGGGATTTCCGGCAATGGATGCGCTGATGGAAAAAAGCGTAAATTTATCGGGATAAAAAAAAGTCCGGTTCGGTGAAACCGATGTTGAAGAAAATTTGGATGATTCCCTTGTGCGGAAAGTGAGGGTGCTGGTAAAACTTGAGATGGAAAAACCCGAAAGATAGGGCGCCAAAGAGGGCAGCGGCGGATTGAGGGAACCTGAAAGACGCCATTCATAGGAACCTAAGATATTATCTTTTGTCGTATCCGGTTCTTCTCTGCTGGCCCCTTCCTTAATCATGGTAAGCCAATCCAGTTCCTCACTGCGGTCCAGAAAATCCCTATCAACATAAGGATCCGAATAAAAAGGAAATTTTACAGAAAGGGATCCATACCTTCCCGAAACAGAAGTTGCCGCATTGATCCGGTAACGGAAAGGAGTTTCAAAAAAAAACAACCTCGACTGGTTCCATTCGCTGGTCCCGTCATATTGGGGAAAAGGCGTATAAAAACCATAGTTGGTCAGGACCACGTCCCGGGTAAAACCAATTCCGGCGGAAAAATCGGTGGCGCCGAAAATTCCCTTAGCGGGAAGGGCCAGCTCCGTTCCGAAATACAGCCCCAGATTCGCGTAAACATCCGCAAGAATTGAAAAACGCGTATCATTGGGATCACGGTATTTTTTTCCGGTGCTGCGTAAAAAAATACCCTCCCGTTCTTTTTCCATATTGGCGCCTGAGCCCAGAATTTTTGTGATGGAATTTTCCGAAGCCCCTGTGGACTTGGGACGGCCCAGAATATAGGTAGTGGTCTGGACAAAATTTCCTTCCCGGGAACGGTAGCCCAGCACCGGATGGAAAATAATCTCATCCGCGGGATAATAAAAAACAGGTATCCAAAGCACAGGAATTTCGCCGACTTTTAAAACCGCATTGAGAATAGCCCAGTCGGAGCCGGGAAGGAGCCAGAGTTTTGAAGCGTTCAGGGACCAGTAAGCTTCCTCGTTGGATGCGTTGGTAACGGAAGCCCGGGTGAGGACGGTTACTTCTTCATCGCTGCGGGAAATCACCGTTCCCGCAAAACGGTAAGTAGTCTGATTGTCGGAAATGGAATGTTCGGAAATGCCGTCCAAAAAAATACTGGACCAGTTATCCAGATTCACCGTAATTGATTCGCCCCGGAAAGTCTCGATGGTATCCCCCTCGGTCTTTACATACACAACGCCGCCGGAGGCCGTCATAATATTCCGGGTCCTGTTGTAAAGAATTTCCCAGGCTTTTATTGAATGGGTTGCCTCCCCGTCTTTCAGGCTGACCACCACATCCCCCCGGAGCCGGGCGTATTCTTCATCCACCACCTCCAGGGTAAAATATTCGGTGGACCGGGCGGATTCAATCATTATTACTTTTGATTTATCGGCGGCTTCTCCCCCCGCAACAGCGGGAATTTTGAAATGATTCTGCAGCCGGCTTATCAGAGCTTCCCGCGTTCCCCCTTCGCCCAGGCCAAGGCTCCGGCACCAGGCGGCCAGTTCCAAAAGCGTCGATGTCCGTATATCCATGTCCAGAACTTTTTCTTCCGGTGATAATTCGGGAACAGCCTCAGTTTCAACTTCAGTTTCAGGGAATTCCTGCGCCGCTTCTTGCGCCGGCAAAAAAAACGCCGTCCCCGGCGTCAGAGCCAGAATTATAAAAATCGTGAAAATCGTGAAAAACCGACGCGGAGTAAAATTCATTTCCGTTTGGGTGAACGTCGGCGGCGGGCATTGCCGCGATCCAGAAGTTCCTTGACATAGACACCCGTGTAAGACTGGGGACACGCCGCCACTTCTTCAGGCGTTCCGGTGGCGATCACATATCCGCCCCTGTCCCCCCCCTCGGGCCCCAAGTCTATGATATTATCCGCCTGCAAAAGCACATCCAGGTTATGTTCTATCATCAATACCGTGTTGCCCTGATTCACCAGCCGGTGGATCACCTCCATGAGCTGTTTTACATCGGCAAAGTGAAGCCCCGTGGTAGGCTCGTCCAGAATGTAAAGCGTCTGTCCGGTGGAGGGCCGGGAAAGTTCCAGCGCCAGTTTTACCCGCTGCGCTTCCCCGCCGGAAAGGGTCAACGCCGATTGACCGAGTTTTACATACCCCAGGCCCACCGAAAGGAGCGTGTCTATTTTCCGGGCAATCCGGGGAACAGCGGCAAAAAATTCCGCCGCTTCTTCGATAGTCATATCCAGCACATCGGCAATGTTTTTCCCCTTGTATCGCACCTCCAGCGTCTCCACATTGAAACGCTTTCCGTGACAAACGTCGCAGGTGATATACACATCGGAAAGAAAATTCATTTCGATTTTGATAGTCCCGTCGCCCTGACAATTTTCGCACCGGCCGCCGCGGACGTTAAAAGAAAAACGGCCCGGTTTATAACCCCGCATTTTTGCATCGGGCAGGGTGGAAAAAAGATCCCGGATTACATTAAAAACACCCACATAGGTGGCGGGGTTGGACCGGGGAGTTCTGCCGATGGGGCTTTGATCGATATCGATTACCTTGTCGATGGCCTCCGCCCCTTTCATTTTTTTGTAGGCCCCTTCGGCATGATTAGCCCGGTGAATCTTGTTGAACAGCGCCGGGTAAAGCACATCCGAAAGAAGGGTCGATTTGCCGGAACCGGAAACGCCGGTGATGCAGGTAAAAACACCCAGTGGAATTTCCACATCAATGTTTTTCAGGTTGTGTTCCGAAATGCCGGTTAAAAGGAGATGACTTCCGTTTCCTTTCCGCCGCTCCCCGGGAATATCCATGGACAAGGTTCCCGCCAGATACTGCCCGGTAAGGCTTTCCTCTATTTTCATAACCTCCGCGGGGCTGCCCTGGGCCACCACATGGCCGCCGTGAACGCCCGCCCCGGGTCCCAGGTCTACGATGTAATCCGCCGTGCGCAGGGTCTGTTCGTCGTGCTCCACCACGATAAGGGTATTCCCCAAATTGCGGAGATACAAAAGCGTGTCGATAAGCCGCTGGTTGTCCCGCTGGTGCAGGCCGATGGAAGGTTCATCGAGAATATAAAGCACCCCCACGAGGCTTGAACCGATTTGTGTTGCCAGCCTGATACGCTGGGCTTCTCCGCCGGAAAGTGTGGCGGCTTTTCGTTCCAAGGTTAAATAATCAAGGCCCACATTTTTCATAAAACCCAAACGGGCGTTGATCTCTTTTAAAATTTGCTGGGCGATCTTTTTTTCATTTTTGTTGAATTTCACCGACTCAAAAAATTTGAGGGAATCCGTGACGGATAAACTGGAAAGATCCCAGATGTTGCGCCCCCCCACGGTGACGCCCAAAACTTCCGGCTTTAGCCTTTTGCCCCCGCATTCTTCGCAGTGCCTCTGGCTCATAAATTTTTCAAGCCATTCCCTTATTCCCGGCGACTGACTTTCTTTGTAACGCTTCTGCAGATCCTCCAGAATACCCGGCCAGCTGGTGTTGTAATCAAAGTGATGTGAACCATCGCGGTTTTTGTACCGCACCTCGATATCATCCTCGCTGCCGTACATAAGCACGTTCATGATCCGCTTGGGAAGTTTTTCCAGGGGCGTATCCAGGCTGAACTTGTAATGTTTCGAGATGCTTTCAAAACGGCTGCGGTGCCAGGCACTGTCGGGATTGTAGGGAAGGAGACCGCCTTCGTTAAACGAAAGTGATAAATCCGGCATAAACAGATCCGGATCAAATTCCATCTTGATCCCCAGGCCCGTACAACTGGGACAGGCGCCGAAGGGATTGTTAAAAGAAAAAAGCCGGGGCTGAAGCTCGGGGATGGAAATGCCGCAGTCCGGGCAGGCGTTTTTCTGGCTGAAAAAATGTTCAGTCACCGCCCCTCCGGTTCCGGCAGCAGCATCCTGGGCGAGAACCATCATGAGGCCGTCGGCGGTTTGCAGCGCTGCCTCCACCGATTCGGCCAGCCGGGAGCGGATATCCGGCCCAATCACCAGTCTGTCAACAATTATTTCGATGATGTGTTTTTTCTGTTTATCCAGTTTTATAGTCTCGTCAAGGTTCACCGGCACGCCGTCGATCCGGGCCCGGGCAAAACCGGCCTTCCGGGCATCATCAATAATTTTCTGATGTTCGCCTTTTTTCGCCTTGATCACCGGGGCCAGAAGCTGTACCCGGGTACCCTCCCCCATCTGCATGATCGTCTCGATGATGGAATCCACCGGCTGCTCCCGAATTTCCCGGCCGCACTGGGGGCAGTGGGCTATGCCGATGCGGGCGTAAAGGAGCCGGTAGTAATCGTAAATCTCGGTAACGGTGCCCACGGTGGACCGGGGGTTGCGGTGGGTGGTTTTCTGCTCAATGGAAATTGCCGGGGAAAGGCCCTCGATGTAGTCAAGGTCCGGCTTGTCCATGCGGCCCAAAAACATCCGGGCATAGGAGGAAAGACTCTCCATATAACGGCGCTGGCCCTCGGCAAAAATCGTATCAAAGGCCAGCGAGCTTTTCCCCGACCCGGAAAGCCCGGAAATAACGATAAATTTATCCCGGGGCAGCTCCAAATCAATATTTTTAAGGTTATGCTCCCGCGCCCCTTTGATGATAAGCTTATTCATAGGCTTTTAGCATAACCCGGAGGGAGGGCGGCGGGCAAGGGGCCCTTTCAGGCTTCCGGCGCAGGGGGGCTTTTATTGTAGAGTACTACCGGGAGGATACTGTTAAAATCAAGAATATACTGCTCGTTACAGGCGGCGGAGCTAAAGTAGCGCCGGTATGGCGTTAGCCGGTAATTCTGCCCGTCGTTGTTGTCGTAAAATGTTTCGGCGCCGCAGTTCAGGCGGATAACAAACTCATCGGGGAATTCACCCTGTCCGGAAAGATGGAGCTTGTACAGGCTGATTTTTTCCGGCTTCCCCAGCGGCTGAAAGGGTATGGAAATATTCCACTGACCGTTCCGGCCCCCTTGCAGGACAACCTCTCCCTTGTTCCCGGCGGGAACCGCTGCCCATATGTTCAGAAAATCAGAATCAAACCTGCCGGAAATCGGAGGGCCCCAATTCCCGTCAATGGCAATAAGGGCTATTTTCCTTGACCCGTCAAACAGGGATGAAGCCTTTTGTTTTGCAAGGGCCGTAACAGTCGCATCACTCAACAACGATTCCATATCAAAGCCTCCATAAGTAGTCATCTGCAAACTCACTTATCATTATATCCTAAAGCCCCAAAAATTACAATACCTTAATATCCTCCAGCCTGATAGTTTGGGCGCCGCGCAGACGGGAATATTCTGCGGCATGGGCCATGTAGTGGCTTTCAAAGGCGTTCTTGACCGCATTCCTGGCCGCGCCGCCGCCCCGGATCGTCCTGACAAAGTCGGTGATAAAGTTTTCGTCCCCGCCGGAATGGCCTCCGGTGGCAGGGGCTATGGCGATGTTATCGATGTTGCGGGAAGAAAAATCCTTTATGGTGATTAAGCCCTTCTCCAGATTCCCGCTCATCTCTCCACCGGTTCCAAAAAGGGTGATGTTTCGGGTGATGTCCATGGAAAAAGCCGTCATGGTAAAACTGGCCAAAACGCCGTTGGCAAAACGCAGGGAAACGGACTGGTGATCCACCACGTCGTTATCGCAATGAAACACGCACCTGCCGTAGGGGCCTTCCTGCAGCGCCTTAAAACGGCCCTCGATGGAAAGGTCTGTAGAGATAACGTTCACCGGCCAGCCGGTAT
The DNA here is from genome assembly GCA_025997615.1 of Spirochaetia bacterium. Taxonomy (GTDB): domain Bacteria; phylum Spirochaetota; class Spirochaetia; order Treponematales; family Breznakiellaceae; genus BNUV01. The sequence goes on along the minus strand of BNUV01000001.1, from coordinate 71,397 downwards.
CGGGGCCCAGGTATATTTTTGAAACGTGATAGGGACAGTCCTCCATGTGGGGGCAGCCGTCAAGACAGCGGAGGGGCGCGTCTTGGGGCGCATTTTCTTTTTTGAAATAATGGAGGTCCCCGTAAGAGCTGAGGGATTCGCAGGGCGCGCCGGCGAGCCAGTGGAGCATATCCATATCGTGGCAGCTCTTGGCCAAAATCATGGGGGAAGATTCCGAAAGATTACGCCAGTTTCCCCGGACAAAACTATGGGACATATGTACATGCCCCGTGTTCTCCACCAGATCGATGCCAATAAGTTTTCCTATGCGGCCCTGATCCAGAAGCTCCTTAATCCGGGAAAAGAAGGCGGTGTATTTTAACACATGGGCAATCATGAAAACCTTGTTGAAGGGGGCGGATTTTTTCTCGATCTCCCCGCACTCCCCGAGGCTCGGCACAATGGGTTTTTCACAGATGATATGGAGATTCCGGGCCATGGCTTCCGCCAGGGGGCCGGCGTGCATCTTGTCCTGGGTGGCGATAATCACCGCCTCGGCATCCTCCGGCAGGGCCTGCATGGCATCCTTCCAGTCGGTAAAAACCCTGTCATCACTTAAATGATGCTCGTCCTGTATTTTTTTCCGCCGGGCCTCCACCGGCTCCGCCACGGCAACGATCTTTAACATCGCCGGATTCATTTTGGCATAATCCGCATAGGTATAAGTCCCCCGGCTCCCCGCTCCCATTAACGCCGCTTTTACAGGTTCCATGATGTCCTCCGTTGATATACTCTACTTCACCAGTTCCGCATTGATCAAGGTTTCCGGATCGGCGAATTTTTTTTCCACAGGCCACGAAGGCGGAAAAGGGCGAAAAAAAAGCAAAAAAAAGCCCTGTCCGACGTTGCGGACAGGGCTTTAGGAAGACAGGGGAAAGGGTGAGACATCAATGGGGTGTCATTACATAATCAGCATAGGCCAAACTAATACCTTCCCGCAGTCCCGTTTTCGGTGTAAATCCCAGCGCTGAAAGACGGGATATATCCAGCAGCTTCTTAGGCGTCCCCGTGGGTTTCGTGGTATCCCACTCAATCCCACAAGAACGATCCGCCATGTTAGCATAAACAATATCCCGGATTATCCCGGCCAAGTCCTTGATACTCAAATCCTTTCCGCTGCCAATGTTGATAAAATCTCCGGCGGCATTACGAAGGTCTTCCGCGTTGTACTCCTCCATAAGCAGTATCACCGCATCCGCTACGTCTTCGCTGTATAAAAATTCCCGATAGGGCGAACCATCTCCCCATAGCACTACCTTGTCTCTGCCGGATACCTTGGCCTCATGAAACTTGCGGAGCAGCGCAGGCAGTACGTGAGAACCATCAAGATCGTAATTGTCCCCGGGACCATACAGATTCGTCGGCATGGCGGATAGATAATTGGTCCCGTACTGTTTGTTGAATGCAGCGCATAACTTGATGACGCTGATCTTTGCCAGCGCATAGGCGTCATTGGTGGGTTCCAGTAATCCCGACAACAGGTATTCTTCTTTCATCGGCTGGGGAGCCAGTTTGGGATAGATACAGGAAGAACCGAGATTCATCAGCTTCTTCACCCCGCTTTTATAGGCAGCGTGAATGACGTTGAAGCCGATCATGGTATTCACATAGATAAAATCCGCGGGATACGTTGAGTTAGCGCCGATTCCCCCTACTTTTGCGGCGGCAAGAAACACATACTCAGGTTTCTCCTGCTCAAAGAATGAATACACCGCCGCCTGATTCAGCAAATCCAGTTCCGCATGGGTTCGCGTGATGATATACTCGTACCCGCTCTGTTGCAGTTTCCGCAGGATCGCGCCGCCAACAAGTCCCCGGTGTCCGGCGACATAGATTTTCGCGTCTTTATTCATAGTAATTCTCCGTCCGGTATCCGCCTTCTTTTAAGTGGACTTCCTTCTCCGCCAGTCCGATGTCATGGCTGACCATCATCGCTACCAGTTCCGGTAGTTTTATCCGGGGTTCCCAGCCGAGTTTGGCTTTTGCTTTTCCCGGATCACCGATGAGTAAATCTACTTCAGCGGGTCTGAAATAACGGGGGTCAATCTCTACCAGTACACTACCATCGGCAGTATTAATGCCTTTTTCCTCAACCCCCTCACCTTCCCATTTGAGCGCGATGCCTGCTTCTTGAAACGCCATCGTGATAAAATCCCGCACAGTAGTAGTGATTCCAGTGGCCATGACATAATCATCCGGATCGTTCTGCTGTAACATGAGCCACATGAGTTCTACGTAATCGCCGGCAAAGCCCCAGTCCCGTTTTGAATCGATGTTTCCCATGTAGAGTTTGTCCTGTAAGCCCAGTTTGATCCGGGCGGCGGCACGGGTTACCTTCCGGGTTACAAAGGTTTCTCCCCTGATGGGGCTTTCGTGATTAAACAGGATTCCGTTACAGGCATACATTCCGTAACTCTCCCGGTAGTTGACGGTAATCCAGTAGGCATAGAGTTTCGCGCAGGCGTAGGGGCTGCGGGGATAGAAGGGAGTAGTTTCCGTTTGGGGTACTTCCTGTACTTTACCGAAGAGTTCCGAAGTTGAGGCCTGATAAAAGCGTACTTTCTTTTCCATGCCCAAGATCCTGACGGCTTCCAGGATGCGCAGGGTTCCGAGTCCGTCACTGTCTGCGGTGTATTCGGGGACTTCAAACGACACTTGCACATGGCTTTGGGCGCCGAGGTTGTAGATTTCGTCGGGCTGGACTTCCTTGAGGATGCGGATAAGATTTGAGGTATCGGTGAGATCGCCGTAGTGGAGGATGAAGTGCTTATTTTTGACATGGGGGTCCTGATAGAGATGGTCGATGCGCTGGGTGTTGAACGATGACGAGCGCCGTTTGATGCCGTGGACTTCGTAGCCTTTCCTGAGCAGGAACTCCGCGAGGTATGCGCCGTCTTGTCCGGTTATGCCGGTGATGAGGGCTTTTTTCATTTAGTCAAAAACTCCTGTAATACAAAAAATCACTCTGTATAGAAAACCTGATCAGTAACTTTATTGATGAATTCGTACTTTATGGTTCTTTCCAGCCCCTCAACAAGACTTACCGGCGCTTTGAAATCAGTCTTTTTTATATTAGAAGCCTCGAACATCGTATTGGAACAGAACTTTTTAACCCGAATTGAACTAATGGGTAATTTCTTATGCAATATTTTTGCTAAAAGGTCAAAACACAAACCGCCGAAATAACCCAGCCAATAGGGCCAGTGAAACAATTTTCCAGATTTATCCAATATCCGATTTACCTCGGTTACAAGAGTATTCATATCAAAATCGGGTTTATCAATATAGTTAAAGAGATGCTCTCCATGACCATTATTCAGATTGTATTCAATAAATGCCGCAACATTTTCTACATACGCCATTGATTTTACATTCGTTCCTTTACCGACCATCGGGAATTTACCGCCTGTAATTTGTCGTAAGAGATTATAAACATTCCCCCGATTTTGCTCGCCGAAGATAACGGTAGGCCTGATAATCGTTAAAGAATTCTTTGGATCGGATACAAGCCATTCCCGGTATTTTTTTTCCGCAAGCCATTTAGTACGTCCATAATCGTTAAAATAGTTAATCTTACCGGTTTCATCTGTTCCTATTGGCGCAAATCCATATACCGCTACCGAACTGGTGAATATGATTTTCTCGATTCCCAGTTTTGTACAAACCTTACACACATTTTCAGCGCCGGTTACATTCACATCATCGTACAAGGATTTTGGCGTAACATCATCGCGGTGTTCGGCGGCAAGATTTATGACAATATCTGATCCGGCTAGCTCTTTTTCCAATGCTTCCGGATTGCGGACATCGGTGTAGACACACAGTTGTGGATACTTCGCACTATTGTTTTTGTCGGCTATTTTTACACTGTACCCAGAGGCAAGTAAGCGTACAGTTAAACGGGTCCCGACAAAACCGGAACCGCCGATGATGATTATATGCATAAGAATTCTCTGATTTTGTTTACTTATTTATATTTCCACATAATTTTTATCAATCGGTTGCTGATTAAATATAACAATGCCATGAAGAAACTCTTGTGTTCAATTTGAATCATTATTTTCATGAAGCTTATAATTTTTTCTTTATTATTCTTAGATATACTATTTTTTCGTATCCTATATTGCGAAAGACATTCGGAATAACCATTTGCATTTTTTATTTTCTTTAATACTTGTAAGAAAAGCGCATAATCGTTATTAACCTTAACTATCGGTCCATATATTTTATTATTTAAATCCTGTCTGTACATAACAGTCAAACATCCAAGAAAATTATGAGATAATAATTTTCTATAACTAAGTCTTTTTATCACAGAGGTTCTTTTATTCAAAGGATTATTATATATATCAATATGCTCATATTCAGTAAAACTAAAATCACAATCATTTTCCTGCATGAAATTTAACTGCTTTTCCAATTTTTCAGGCAGCCATAAATCATCACTATCAAGAAACGCAAGATATTGACCCTGTGACAGCTCAATAGCCTTATTTCGGCATAGCGCCGCACCGCTGTTATGTTCCATACGATAGACTTTAATCCGGCTGTCTTTTTTGGCGTATTCAAGCGCTATTTCATAACTGCCGTCAGTGGAACAATCATCAATAATCAGCATTTCCCAATTTTGATATGTTTGAGCAAGGACACTTTCTATAGTTTGAGCGATAAAACGAGAACAGTTATAATTGGGGGTTATTATTGATATTTCAATATCATTTCTTGGGGTATTCATTTTTAATATTTCTCTTAGTATGATAAATTCATATATTTACGATAAACCAATGCTATACAGACCCAGGGGATAGGATTTCCTATAGCACCACTAAAAAAAACAAGAAAGATAAAATAGAAAACCACTGGAAATGCATCGCCATTGCCTTTTTTTAATAATGATAACATAGGTTTTAATAAGCATAAAACAGAGAGAATTCCAAAAATACCTAAATCAAGTGCAATGGATGCCATATAAGAAGTTGGACGAATAGCCAAAAATTCATTGCCTCTATAAGCAAAATAGTCAAGTTCTTTAGGGCTGATATTCATATTATTCAATGCCTCCAATGAAGAATGCATCCATAGTCCTACACCTCCGCCGAATGGATGAAGAATCGCATATTTATAGGACATTATTAAGGAAATCAATCGATATCCGGACGTTTGCAGCAGTAAATTATAAACTGCCGCGGGGCTTGTATCCAACATTATTCTATATAAAATATTTATTGCCCTGCCTGCATTCTCTCCAATACTTGGAATTATTAAAGCCAGCATTAATATTGATAATATAACTATTTTAAATTTATATTTAAGAAACAGATATACCAGAAAGAGCAAGGCTCCCATTGCAGATCGGATAATTATTAAAACAAATATAAATAAAAGAAAATCCAGTATATATTGCTTAATCCTTGAATATTCATATAAATATGTACATGTAATATAAAAAATAATTATCTCATAAGCTGCACGAGAAGGCTCACTTGTAAGAAGACTAACTCCCCTTCCACTGATAGTTATAATATCTGTCGTTTTTCCCCTTGGAATTAAAAAACTAAAAAATGGATTTAAAAAACCTATAAGACCACTAAATTGAAAAATACCCAGGGCAAGATAAAAAAGGAATATTTTTTTCAACAATCTGCAAAAAAGATCAATTTCTTTGGCCGAACAATTCATTAAGAATACATAAATAACCAGTGGATTCAAATATGCAAAAAGACTTCTAAAACAATCTGATTCAATTCCCTGGTATAAGGATAAAAGCCATGAAAAAAAACTGGAACAAAACAAAAGAATCAATAATGGTAAAATATTTGTATATATACCAGCCAGAAAAGGACGTATAGATTTTGATAAAATTTTTGTTTTATTATAGCAAACAGCTAGAAAAGCCCATGGGAAAATCTCTGCGCTTAATAAACGAAAAGTTATAGATGGAAAGAAGATAAGTATTCTAAAAAACCACATATAAAAAATTAAGGGCTATTCTTCTTAATCACCTATTAATCCTGTTAAGGATATTATTCCATTGATTGGTGATAGTATCTTCATCAAATGGGGGTGAGTTTGCAATTTCAAATGACCTGATTGACATTTTCTCAAGCAGCTCCCGATCCTTGTGTAACAATAGAATTGAATCATGCAAGAAAGAAACAATTCTATCACAAATTTGATTAGAATAAATTATTTTTTTGTTCCATAGTTTAGGATTTGGTATATTCTCAGAATCATAATACTGGTAATGTGGTTCTGTTAGAAAACCATTTTCTTTATCTTTTATAAGTTCCGGAATACTATATAATGTTGAAGCGATTACCGGAAGTCCGGCTTTTACAGCTTCAAGAATAGTAAGGCCAAAACTATCTTGACTTGTCGGCTGTAATAATATATTTGCATCGGCATACATACCGGTTAATGCTTCATAGCTGAAAGTAAAATCACACAGCGTGATACCTTCTGTCTTTTTAATTTCTTCAATTAAAGAAACGTTAACCTCATTAATGGTAGTAATCATCGTTAATACAATCTGATCATATCCTTCATTGCGTATTTTTTTAAATGCCTCTATTATTTCCAATCCGCCTTTTGAAATAAAACCTAACCCCTGTGCGATGTAGAGTAATTTCAGGCATCTATTTTGACTTCTTACCTTGATTGTCTCCAATGACACCAAATTATTCTTAGGCACATAAGGATATATTGTTTCTTTTATAATACGCGGAGGAATTTTAGTGTATATTGTTTCAAAGGTATCGGCACTGGCATTCGACATAAAAATCATGGCTTTTAATTTATTATCATCAAGATATTTTAGTTTTTTTCTTCCTAAAAAGGTTTTATGCCTATATAGTGAATAATTAAAAAGCGCTACCGGAGTTTCGATATAAATAAAATAAGATCTGTCTGATTTTAAAAAACGATTGTAACTGCCGTAAACAGCACACCGCTTATTCTTACACGGTATTATTTGAATAATTCCAAGTATATCGAATAATCTGGTACGAATTAACTTTCCAAGTAATTTTTTAATAGTTGAATTTGTTTCAAATACTTGCTTGTTAGAATAGATAAATTGTGCATTTATACGTTGATTAGAAAATAAATGTTTAAAAAAACCGCGCACTTTTGATGCAAAATATACAGTTACAATCGGCATAATTAACTCCTATATTTGTTTTGTTTTTTCTTGATAAGTCCGATAACTTAACACGATCCAAATCAAAAGAAGGAAAAATATTCATAATATGATTAAGAAAATTTTGCTTTTAAGTAACCTTGTACTGTTCTAATATATCTATACCAACTTATTATATTTACAGGGCATTCAAGGGTATATTTAAGACGCTCTTTACATGACAAGGCTTTTCCCTCAATTGATGAACTGACTCCATTTTCATAAAAATTTACAATTACTAAATGAGCATCAATCATTTTTACTCTTTTCAACAAGAGTTTATCAAATACAAGTTGATCAGATATAATCTTAAAATCCTCTCTAAAGCCGTTGATTTTTCGTAAGACATGCGTCTTATACAGAGTACCCGGATGAGGAGATATTATTTTGCCAAACCATATTCTGCTTGAATTATTATCAGTAATATTAACACCACATTTCATAACTTCACCTGTACAAGACTCCAGTGCCTGCAATAGATTATTTGATATACCAGTAATACATTCATCACCCGCATTTAAGAACCATATCCATTCTCCATTAGCCTTATATAGGCCATAATTCATTGCATTATAAATTCCCTTTGGAGGAGCTGTATAGTAATATCTTCCCGGAATAGTATCATCAATAACACAATCTTCTCCACAAACAATAATATGTTCAACCTTTTTTTTGTTTAAATATTCACAGAAACCATTATTAACAGACTTAATAGTTTTATCCAATTCAGAATCATTCCATCGCGAGATAGTTATAATAGATAAAATAGGCTGATTAATAAGCTGGTTGGTATCCATAGGCATTTAAACTTATTCTAGGAATTAATTTCATCAAATGATTTTATATAATTAATTTTTCCCGGATCATGCGGTCCGACGTACCGCAAGCCTCCATTACCACTATCCAACAAAGGTGGAGTTTTGGAAGGCGGAGCAGCAATGCATCTTGAAACTACGAAAGACTCTTGAGGAGCCTAATTAAATACATAGGCGTTCTTTTTAGACACTCCAATTGTCTCTCAAGGTTCCTTTGGGCGTACTTTTTTTCATGACCAATCATTTCTTATTAATGACCATTTCCTTTTAATAAAATAAAACCATGGCATATCATATACATGATTACTATATATCCACACTAAAACAAATGTTATCAATGCACCTAAACAGGTGGAATAAGCCGCCCCAATAGTTCCATATAATTGAATAAAGATAAATGTAAATAATATTTGGAGCACACTACATGAAAAGGTAATAATTCCTAAACCAATTGTTTTTTTAGCAAAATAAACATATTGAATAACCAAATGATAAAACCCGGTAAATATTTGCCCCGCTATTATCCAAGGCATATACCCAATTGATTCGATATATTGTTTATCAATAAAATAATGAAAACAGAGCCAAATAAACAAGAAAGAAAATACACCCAAAAAAACATACCCCATACCCAGCAAATAAGCCTGTTTTACAATTTTTCTTTTTTCATCAACAACTGATTCCTGAGTAAACAGATTCATACGCTTTTGCAAATAGGGACAATATGCGTTATTAAATGCTGCAGAAAACAATGAAAATACAGCTCCAATGCTTAGCGCCATCGAAAAAATCCCATTTTGAGTTAATCCACAATATGTAGTAATTACTATTTTATCAACCCCGCTCTTTATCCAGAATGATAATGAATGAGGAAGCAATGGGATTCCAAATTTTAATATTTCTTTAAGATACCCTCTGCTTATTTTAAATACAATATATTTTTGTTTTATTAGCAATACCATATTAATCAATCCGGTGACTGATGATGTTATAACCAGGCTATATATTTTCCCTATAGCCCCCCATTTTAAGACAATCACGAATAGTATCACCAGCGATACATTCAAAATAATTTGCAAGGTTTGCCAAAATGCAAATTGCAATGGTTTTTCCTCTAAACGAAAGAGCGTCATATTTAAAGTTGTGATTAAAGTACAAATGACATTTACAATGGTTAATAATTGAAAAGGCAAGCCTATTTGCAGCACTGATTCAATATGATTGAACAGAAAGAATATTAACAGGACAAAAAATGCATTTGTGATGATTATTAAAAACAGGAGATTAAATATGAAGGTCCCTACTTCTTTTTTTGATCGGTTATAAAAGAAATATGGAAGACTATTTACTATTGCCTGGCCTGCAAGTAATAGTAAAATATTTTGCAACACCTGAAAATTAGTAACAATTCCAAGTTCTTCAGGTATAAGGTAAAAAGAAACCCATGGAATTAATAAAAAACCCAATGCTTTATTTAAACCGTCGGTTAAGGTATAAATAAAAGTACTTCTAAGCAATTTGTTATGGATAATATTATTTATAGTCATCAAGTTCTACACTACTTATTCTTATGCCAGTATTTGTAACCTATAAGAGCTTTTACTATTTTTTTGATATAGTTTTTAATCTTTCTATAAAGATAGGCCGGATATACTTCATAACGAAAATTATGCCCTTTAATAGGGATGTTCCATGTCTTGCCGTACAAAAACTCCAACCATCGTACCGGATCTTTTGGACAATTAAACGTAGTGCCTAAAAAATCAATCTCTTGTATTTCCCGAAAATATTTCTTTGGCATTGCATGTGTATTGAAGTCATAACAATATATTCCGAAAAGACTAAATTTGAATGATTTTAATATATATATATCTACATAGCATTTACCCTTATACATAAAAGAATATAAATGATTTTTCCCTATTCGACATAGCTTAATATCATTATTATTTAACTCCGGTATTAGTGATATAAGCCTGTCTTTATCTTTAGCATAAATAAAAATATCTATATCTTCATCCCCGGTAATAAAGTCTTTATCTCTCACCGCACCAAGTAATGTTCCGGTGGCTAAACAAAAAAGTAATCCATGTCTATCTAATACTTCCTTGGTTTTTAATAATAATTCTTTTGCATCATTTTTATTAAATGGAACATTAGTATCCCAGGATAATGCGACTTCTTTATAATTAAAGATTTTTCCATTGATTGTAATAGCTGCCATTTAAATAACCCCCCATTTTATTACGCCTGTTCAACCAGTTGAATTTCACGAATATTCATTTTTATCTCTGGTCTATAATAGAATTTAATACGGTATAAATATCTTCCCGGGATAATACCTTTGGATTATTATTCATTCTTTCAATGTTAATATTATTTAAAATTATATCCATATCAAAATGTAACGATGTTAATAATCCTATTGATTTTATATAACTCTGCATTGTTGGAACTATTGCTTTTGATTCGTCAATTCCAAGGAAATAAAATAATGTATTTATTTTTTCTTTATGTTTTTCATCAATATTCATATTAAATTCCACAAAGAACGGGAATGTTAATGCTACGGCATTCCCATGGGGTATATTATAATAGGTAGTGAAAGCATAGGATATCGCGTGAGGGGCCGTTGTCTTTGCTATATTAATAGCTTTCCCCGCCCAATAAGCCCCCTCAGAAACTTTATCCATACATTCTTTTTTCTTTAGATTAACTGCCGATGGTAAATTATCCCATAACAATTTGATCGCCTTTATGGCGTAGTCGTCAGATTCCTTGGTTGCCTGGACACTCCAATATGCCTCTATCGCTTGCGCCAGTGCGTCGAACCCAGTACAGGCAGCCAAATATCTCGGGTTATTATACGTAAATAAAGGATTAATGATACTATAATCCGGTAATATATCTTCATGCGCCACAGAATATTTTACTTTGTTTTTATAAACAACCGCAAAGTGTGTCGCCTCGGTCCCCGTACCAGCGGTTGTAGGCAGAACAATTAGTGGTAATAATTTGTTACATTTGCTAAAATCATTTTTTGTAATTTCTCCTGTATAAGAATAAAGAAAGCGGATTAATTTAGCCATATCAAGTACACTGCCGCCGCCAATTCCAATTACTATATCTGCCCCCTTTTCCGACAACAAGTGTAGTCCTTTTTCTACATCTTCAATTTTCGGATTCTCTTCAAAATCGCAGAATTCATATATATCACATTTTAATCCGGCTACTGCTGCTTCTACATAGCACCTCGCCCCGGCTAATTCATACGATTTCTTTCCCCGTACAAGGAATATCTTTCCTGGATTTAATTCGTCTAAAATTGACTTTAATGCATCAGGAGAATTATTATTCAAAAAAATAGTCTGTATCATATCCGCCTACTCAAAAAATCCATAAAATCATCTTTATTCTGAACTGGCGTTGTCGTAGGCCGCCCCAAATCATTCCGTGCTCCTTTTCTTACTTTTATTTCTAAAAATACCGGTCCAGTCTTTTCCTTTATGATATTCAAAATAGCATGTAAATCGGTTTCTTTCTCCACTGAAAATGCAAAACAATAACCAGAGGATAATGCCACTTGACACAAGTCAATATTCAGCGCCACAGTCGGCTGACCTCCCACGGAATCATGCGCCCCGTTATTAAATACAATATGTATGTAATTATCCGGCTTTATTGTACCTATGGTTGCCAATGCGCCAAGGTGCATTAAAACCGCCCCATCCCCGTCAAAACAATATACATTCGTGCTTTTTTTCATTAAGGCAATACCTAAGGCAATATGTGACGCATGTCCCATTGATCCTACGGACAGAAAATCATGCTCATGTCCCTGTCCGCGTTTTTCACGGTACTCAAATAATTCACGGGATATCATACCGGTTGTCGATACCACAACAGCGTCTTTATTCAGGGAATCAACAACAAATTGGATCGCGCGCTCTCGTGTCATCTCGTAGTTTGATAAATTGTTATTTTGTAATGTGTGATCCTCAAATGTATCCTTCTCAATAATCAACGCGAATGGTTCCTTGCTGGTTTGCATATAGATATAAGCATCATCTATCTGTCCCGCTACTTCATCCGTGTCCTTTGCGAGCACCGCATGTTTAATTTCCATACAATCAAGTAAAGATCCGGTTACCCGTCCCTGTTTGATATGCTGGGGCTCATCCTTAACTCCCGGCATACCCCGCCAGCCAATCAGCAGCAAAATCGGAATGTTATAAATTTCTTTATCAACCAGGGATAACAATGGATTAACCGCGTTCCCTAATCCTGAATTTTGCATATACACTAGCGGGATTTTACCGGTAGCCAAATAATGTCCTGCCGCGAGGGCTATCGCCGTACCCTCATTAACGGTAATTATACCACACTCTTTATCAATATAATCGGTGATATACGCGCAGAGATTTCTCAGTAAGGAATCAGGGACACCGGAAAAAAAACCGGTACCTCGTTTATTAAGTAGTTCAATGAAATATTCCGATGAGATCATACATATCCTACCTTATTTAGTACCAGGAATAAGTTCCAAAATCTCTTTTACTGACATACACAAATCATTAGCTTCGTATGATCTTCCGTATGTGAGAATTGATTTTGCCGTGTTAAACATTGCCGGATATGAGCTGCGCAGCATGTGATTTGCATAAATAACAACATTAATGCCCCAAGATTGTAACTCATCCTCAGGAATATGATTAAAAGTAGTGGGGACCACAACAATTGGTATTGTTTTATTTTTATCTCTTAGGACAGAACAAAATTCCTTTATATCTTCACCGGATTTATCCTTACTGTGAATCATAATACCATCAACACCGCTGTCGATATACGCCAAAGCCCGCTCCATTGCGTCATTCAAACCTTTCCCGGCAATAAAACTTTCTATACGGGCGATTATTATAAAATCATCGGTGACTTGAGCCTTTTTTCCCACTTTTATTTTATCACAGAAATTTTCTATGGAGTCCTGCGTTTGTACTGCATCAGTACCCAATAATGAGTTTTTCTTTAAGCCAATCTTATCCTCGATAATAACGGCTGATACACCTGATCGTTCAAGAGTTCTGACCGTAAACGCAAAGTGTTCTATTTTTCCACCGGTATCATCATCGAAAATTATCGGTTTTGTTGTACATTCCAGAATATCATTTAAACTCTGTAATCGTGTTGTCAGATCAACGGCTTCTATGTCTGGTTTTCCTCGCAAAGTAGAATCAACTAAACTACTTGACCACATACCATCAAATTCTTTGACAATACCATTAATGAAAACTTTCGTATTTTCAATAATCAAGCCGGTTAATCCGCTATGGGATTCGCATATTCGAACAAGCGGTCTTGCGTTTATCAAACGACGCAGTCTTTTCAAACGTATTTGCGGGGTTGTCCCAATTTCTTTCAGTTTTTCATTTAATTGTGTAGAGGATATTCCCTGGGTATAAGGTACATCTATAAGCTTCCCTCCCCATTGAGAGATTGCATCTATTACTTTCTGACGGGTTTCCCGTTGTACTCCTTCTTTCCAATCATCCCCATGTACAACAAAGTCCGGTTTTATTAAATTGAGATTTGGCACGTAATCAAGCGTTTCCTGAGGAATAACATTATCAACCCCCTTAAGACTTTCTACAATCATTGCACGTTGTTTATAATTTAAATACGGTAAACGCTTATAACTTGCGATCGCAGAATCTGTCAAAACACCTACAGTTACTGTACCAAATTTTTGAGCCTCACGGATTATATTCAAATGTCCGGGATGAATAATATCTGCGCTCATACCAACATAGACTTTCTTCTGACTCATAAAACACCTCTAAATAAACATAAAAACATTAAACTATATTTCAAGGCCTGATTTCCTGGGAAATTTTTCCTCAAATATTTCATTTAATTTTTTAATAATTGCATTCTTAATTAATTTACATCCTTCATGGATGTCTTAAAAGCGATATTTATTTTCAGAATAAATTCCCATTTAGACAAAACTACACTATTATTATGAACCAATGACTCGTTCATCCGAAGTTAGTCCAACGATATAGGCATATCCACATACAGAAATAACTAAAATTAACATTGCTCTTTTGATCCTGCTTATATAATTGGAACATCAGATTCCGGTTCCTGGGCTAAAATCTTCCGCGTCCATAATCCCCCCATAAGCCGGACATCCCGGCTAATAAGTCGGAAGAGCCCTTTTTTTGTCGTTTTTATGATTTTGTAAAAAGGAAAACCGCTTTTTCAAGGTCTTTTCGAACAATCTCCGGGCAGTTTTACGCAACAATGACAACACATGTTATTTTTTCGATTTTAGGGTTTTACAAACCTAATGCACAATGTATCAAATATTACAACACTAACACGTAATGCGTGTTTCTCCCCGCGCCTTCCTGCGAAAGGATGCCTTTACCAACTAAATCCTTGAGCAAACGCCCGGCGGTATCTTGCGAGCAGCGTGCTATTTTCCCAAATTTCGACGATGTAAGGTGTCCGTCAAAACCGTCAAACAGCATATTGAGTATTTTGCGCTGCCGCTCATCGCTCACGAGCAGGGCATTGTTGCGCCAAAAGACTGCCTTTCGTGCTATCTTGTCTATCACCATGTTTGCGTTTTCGATTGAGCGTGAAAGACAAGTCAAAAACCAATTCAGCCATTCGGTAATATTGCCTGGGCTTTTTTGCGTATGCTCCAAAATATCGTAGTAGCCTTTCTTTTCTTTTTGAATCTGCGCTGACATACTGTAAAAACGCAACGGTGTCTCATCGGCGCGCGAAAGTAACATATCGGTAATAGCGCGTGTAATGCGTCCGTTCCCGTCGCTAAACGGAACGAATAATCTCTTCGGTCAAATGATGAAACTCTGTATCCTGCCGGACATCAAAGCCGAATTGTTCCATCCTCCCCAAAAGTTTCCCCTGTAACGCAACCGCATGGGTAAGACTTTCAAGCGTTGCCGCAGTGTCCCACGTAAAACATGTCCAATCGGGGTATTCGTATAGGTATACCGGTTCCATTGTGCCGTTCTCCTTGCCGTGCATACGGTTTGCGGAGATTATAGGACTTTTACTCCGCAAGGTCAAGGATAAACCACTGGGGGCATGATTGAAGTCCGCCGTTCAATGGCAGACCCCACCGCTATTCTTAACCGGGAAAAACACACAAACGCTAAGCCCTCTATAAGATAGGGGGAAAAATGGGTGTACTTACGCCAACACTTATCCCAGTTCGGCGGCAAAGAGGGGCGCTTATTGGAAGCCGGAATATCTATGCGTAGATACCCGCCATCGGTAAGTTCCTGGATAGCATTTATAATGCGTAATGTGTTTTCGCATATCCGCTCGCAGTGCTCCACAAAGACGATGCGGCGGGAGCGGTCTTCATTAGGCTTGGCATCGAAGATAAACAGAAGCGGCTTATTTTTAAGTTCGAAATAAAAGGTAAAGGGCATCCGTGGATCAAAGGCGCCGGTAAAGGCGCGGAAATAGGGTGCCAGGGGATTGTTCAGTATTCGGCCCTCGTCTATCGCGGCGAGTTGATTAATAATGTCTTTTTTAAAAGTATTCAGAAGCATACGCTTTTCCCCTTAGGGCACACCTTTCCCAGAGGCGTTTATTCAGAAAATGGCCCCCTTGCAGCCGTAATGCCGCCGAAACAGGCTATTAGGGCTCGTAAGGGTAAATAGCTTTTCCAGACCGGGACCGAACCGGTGAAAATCTTAAAAAACAAGTATCATTGAGAATAATACTCAATAATACTATGTAAACATAACATTATTAAGTTGTCAACACTCAATTTCATTATAAATTTTGAATCAAGAGGTAAAAAATCGAACCGGCACAGATACGCAGGCTTTTAGCGGCCAATATCAAGGCGCAGCGCAAAAAAATGGGCGTTTCCCAGGAAAAACTTGCGGAGCTGATGGGAGTCTCGCCGCAGACGATAAACTGTATTGAAGGCTGCCGGACCTGGGTAAGCGACAGGACGCTTGGAAAACTGGCTCAAGTGCTGGATGTGGAGGTTTTTCAGCTTTTAGGGCCGCCAGAGGACGGAAATCAGGCGGTTTTTACGGATGATATGGCTCTGGAACTAAAATTGAGCCGTCTGCGCCAGGAGATCAAAAATTCCGTGGATATTTGTTTTGAAGCGGTAAAGCTGCGCTGATGAGCCTTTCCGGAAGCAGATTTGGATATGCCTCAATTATTTCAATAGAATCCCGCGGGATTCAAGGGCGATGGCAGTGTCGGCGGCTTTTTCCATAAGGCGTTCGATTACCAGGGGGAGCAGTTTGAAAATTCGCAAAAGCCCTAGTCTGCCGGAGCGGCTTTCCCAGGCCAGATTGCTTTCTTCCCAGACCTCAAAGAAGCGGGGCATAAAACCCATCATCAGGGAAAGCCCCAGGCTAAGGGCGGTGATATCGGCAGAATTTTTCAGGTGAAAAAAAGCCTCAAACTTTTCAAGGGATCTTTTAATCTCCGTTCTGGTTGTTACCCGGAAGAATAAGGCCCCGGCGGAAAAACAAAGGGCTATACGCAGGGCAAAGACAAGCCCTTCCAAAAGGCCGCCGGGATCAATCCCGATATGCAGGGAAAAAGACCCGCCGGCCGCCCATGAAAAATCCAGGGCATTAAAGAGAAAAATAACCAACACAAACAAAAGCAGGGGGCCGCTTCCCGCCAAAAGCTCCCAGGGCTTAAACCCGGCGCAAACCGAAAGAACAACAAGGGCCAGGGCCAAAAGGGGAAGCGTTACCAGCCCCGGGAAAAAAGCGCCCAGGGACAGGACAAAAAGAAAAACCAGCTTTATTCCCGCAGGAAGGCGGTGGAGAAAGCTGTTCCCCTTGGAATAGGCCCAGGGGGTGGTTTTTGTAAATCTTTTTTTCATAGCCAGGCGCAGTCCTCCACCTTGAGGTAGGACCTCCGGGGATCCCGCACGCCCCAGGCAGGATCGAGGCGGTCAAGAACTTCGCCGGGGCTCCCCTGATCCCGGACCTTCCCCCCCGCCAGGATGAGGAGGCGGTCGGCAAAGGCCAGAACCTTCTCAAGCTCGTGGGTAAGGATGACAACGGTTTTTTTGTTTGCCCGGAGATTCAGGATGATGGTGAGCACCTGTTCCACGCCGGGCCAGTCAAGATTCGCGAAAGGCTCGTCCATGATCACCGTATCGCAGCCCATGGCCAGAACCCCCGCTGCGGCAAGGCGGCGCTTTTCCCCTCCCGAAAGATGCCGGGGCGGGGTTTCCTTTTTCCCCTCCAAATCGAGGGTTTTAAGGACATCCCGCACACGGTTTTCAATTTCATCTTTGGGGAGTTTCAGGTTTTCCGGGCCGAAGCGTATGTCTTCTTCAACGGTTTCTCCCACGATCTGGGAGTCGGCATCCTGAAAAACAATACCCACGGAACGGCGGATCAGGGGCAGGCACTTTGAAACAGGAGTCCCCCGGTAAAGGGCATCCCCGCTTGAAGCATCCATCAGTCCCGTCAGGATACGCACGAGCAGGGTCTTTCCCGAGCCGTTGGCCCCGGTGATGACAAGACATTCCCCCTCGTAAATTTCCAGATTAATATCCACCAGCGCCTCGGAGCCTTCTCCGGAGGAGTTGGGGAATTTCTTGGAAAGATGGCGGACCGTGTAGATCGCATTCACGATTCGAGGATATCTGCGGCGGTTTTACGGAGCCGGGGGGCGATGAGTACCGCCCCTAAACCTTTAAGGGCATCTCCCGGAAGGAAAGGCACAAAACCCGCCGTCAGGGCCTTTATCCAGTCATAGCCCGTCCTTGCTTTAAGCCAGATTACCCCCGGCACATAAACCACCAGAAGGCCCGCAATAACGGCGATGATAATCCGCAGAGGGGAAGTTTTTTTCCCAATCCTGGGCTCCCCGGCGATAAAACCGGCCAAAATTGCCATGAGGAAGTAGCCGAAAAGAAAGCCCCCGGTGGGCCCGGCAAAACGGGCTATGCCCCCGGTTCCCCCGGCAAACACCGGAAGATTGAGGAGGCCGGCCAAAAGAAAGAGGCCCACCGCCGCCCCGCCCCACAAAGGCCCCAGAACGAGGCCCGAAAGAAGGGCCAAAAGATTCTGAAGTACGATGGGAACCGGCCCTATGGGAATGGCGATAAAAGCCCCCGCCGCCGTCAGGGCCGCAAAAAGCGAGGTAAGGCAGATTTTTAAGAGCGTTTTTCTCCCCGCCTTTTCGCTTTGTTTTTCGTCTGTAATGCTGATCTGTTTCATGCTGCCATCCTTTTATCATCCTTAAATTTCTACAAAGGAAACTGCTCCCGGAATGAAAGCCCGTTTTTCCCTGAGCGTCCACGTTAACAAAAACCATCCATCCCGGCAAGCCCCGGGATTGAGAATTGCCCATGCCCGGTGTTACTATACCCGGTTGACCAAACTCAATATTTACGGAATAATCATCATATAATTATATTTGAGGAGGGAAAAATGTTTCCTATTATGCTTCAGTTGTATAATGTGCGGGACGAGCTGGCCAAAGATTTTGACGGAACGCTTAAACAGGTCGCCGATGTTGGCTATAAGTATGTGGAGTTAGCCCTGGCTTCGGCTTACAACAAGACCGCCAGCCAGTTTAAGGCTTCGCTGGATAAGGCGGGCCTTGTCGCCGTTTCCGCCCATGTGCCTTACCGGGATATGCTGGCGAATCCGGACAAGGTTATCGGTTTTCATATTGATGTGGGCTGTAAATTTATCGTTATCCCCTTTTTGGGCGATGAAGACCGTTCCACCAGCCCCACCTACGAGGAAGTAAAGAAAAACATCGCTAAACTGGGCGAAGAGGTCAACAAGAAAGGGGCGGTTCTGCTGTATCACAACCACGAATTTGAATTTGCCGATTACAAAGGCAAGTACGCCCTGGACGATCTTTACGATTCCATCCCCGCCAGCCTGCTCCAGACCGAGATTGACATTTGCTGGGCCAAAGTCGGGGGCGTTGATCCGGCGGACTATATCCGCAAGTACCGGGGCCGGGCTCCGGTGGTGCACCTGAAGGATTTTGATTCTTCCCAGGGCGGGACAATTAAGGCCGCCTACGACCTTATCGGCGAGGCCAAAAAAGCCCGGCAGGCCGGGGCCTTCCCCTTCCGGGCCGTGGGCTACGGTATCCAGGACATTCCCGGCGTGTTAAAAGCATCGGAAGAAGCGGGGGCCAAATGGGTGGTGGTGGAACAGGACCTTCCCAGCCCCGGTAAAACCCCAATTGAATGTGCCAGGGATAGCCTTAACTACCTTAATGGCTTAAAGTAGTTTTTTGCAGAAAGATCAGACCGAGGGGTTGATAGCCCCCGGTCTGTTCCGGGCGCGTAGCTCAGCTGGTTAGAGCGCCACGTTTACACCGTGGATGTCCGGGGTCCGAATCCCTGCGCGCCCAACAATTTATTTATACAGCCACCTTTAATGGTTTTATCTGCTTTACAATATCTGTTATGCGGTTAGGGGGAACATCTATAGCTCTTGCCAATGCGTTCTGTGAGAGATTCCAGGGCTGTAAAAACTCCTCTTGCAGATACTTACCAACATGGTCTATTTGAATATATTCGTCCATAAGAACTCCTTGTTTATTCCGTATTACATACTACTCATTAATTCGTATGGAATACTGCCCCTTCCTATCGCCCCTGAGCGCTTCAAGATGGTTTGATGGTGGAACCTTTAAGTCATCAATGACATTTGTGGCATGAATTGCGGTCAGCTTATTGAAAGCCCTTCCCTGAATGTTCAGGGGCAATCTCTTTGATACCATACCATTAAAGACTTTTTCGGCTTCCTTATCACTGAACGATATAATCATTATTTAGGTATCGCCGCCTGAAACACCGTGTGCTCCACTTCCCCGGCGCGCCGGCGAAGTTCCGCCAGCTCCTCTGCGGAAAGGGGCGGTGGGCTGCCCTGGTACTTTTCCATCACCGAGAGGCCCAGCCTGAGCATACGGAGGTCGCCGGGGCTTACCGCGGTGTGGACATCCTGGGACAGGGTGAAGCGCAGGGCCAGTTCCGCCAGAGCCGGGTCATCAAAAATCGGGCGGTACCAGCATTTGGGATAGCCGTCGTCCCTGGGTTCCTTGGCCCGCTCCGCCAGCGCTTTTATGGCAATACGGCCCATGTTTTTCCGGGCCGCCGCTTCCAGAGCCGCGGTGGAAAGGCCATTTTTTAGGCGGCAGGCCCAGTTCACGGGGAAAAGCAGGGTGTCGAAGTCGAAGGCGTTGATAAGCCGGACCGCCACCTCGTCAAAATGGGTTGAAAAACCGATGTTGCGGACCAGCCCCTGTTTTTTGGCTTCCACAAAAGCTTCCAGAGCGCCACCGGGGCCCAATACCGTATCCACATCAGCGGGATCGACCCCGTGCATCTGGTAAACATCAAAATAATCGGTACGGAGGAGCTTGAGGGAGTTATGGAGCGCCTCCAGAGCTTCTTTTTTCGTGCGCTTTTCCGTTTTACAGGCCAAATATATCTTTGCCCGCCAAGGCTCCAGGGCGGGACCCAGCATCTGCTGGGCGTCGCCGTAGGAGGGGGCTACATCAAAATAGCTGATCCCCCGTTCCACCGCCTCGGCCACCGCGTTTTTGGCCTCATCCGCGGTCGTATTCCTGACCACGATGCCGCCAAAGGCAAAGGCGCTTACCCGCAGACCTGTTTTCCCTAAAATGCGTTCTTCCATAAACAATCCTTATTCAACCCAGCCTTTCAAAGCTTCGTGGGCGGTTTTTAGTTCCTTGATGATACCGATGTGCTGGGGGCATTTCTTTTCACAGGCGCCGCAGGCCGCGCAGAAAGAAGCGTCCTGTTTCCCCCGGGTCATAAACATATAACTGCGCCGGGGCGGCTCGAAACTGCCGAACATGGCGCCGTCGTTGTAACGGGCAAAAACGCCGGGAATATTGACCCCCTGGGGACAGGGCAGACAGTACTCACAGGCCGTGCAGGGGATGGAGGCCAGAGAATCGTACTTGGTTTTGACCCTGGCCAAAATTTGCTTTTCATCGGCGGAAAGGCAGCCGGGAACCGCATCCGGTTTGGAGAAAATCTCCAGGTTTTCTTTGAGCTGCTCCAAAGTGCTGACGCCGCTCAAAATGGTACTGACTTCAGGATAATCCAGTACGTGGCGGAAGGCCCATTCCACCGCCGGCCGCTTCACCGGATATTCGTCGTAGATGGCCTTTACCTGGACGGGGGGAGCAGCCAGAAGGCCGCCCCGCAGGGGCTCCATGATCACCAGGGCGCAGCCTTTTTTACCCGCCAAATGTATGCCCTCGGCGGTGGCTTCTTTTTCAACATCAACAAAATTCTGCTGGATCTGGCACATATCCCAGGAATAAAATTCCAGCACATCCTTAAACGTGGGGAACTGGCCGTGATACGAAAAGCCTATCCCCTTGATCATCCCCTCGGCGCGGAATTTTTCGTATTCCTCGATTATCTTATTTTTCTTGATATCATCCCAGGTTGATTTCTGGATATTGTGGATAAGGTACATATCAATATAGCTGGTGCGGAGCTTTTTCAGGGTGTTTTCAAGGTTCCGCCGGGCATTTTCGAGGATCGTCTTACCGCCACCGGTGCTCAGGTCCTCCATAATTCCAAAGGGCTGTTTGGTGGCGATCTTCACCTTTTCCCGGCGGCCCCCCTCCAGCGCTTCCCCCAGCACTTCCTCGCTGGTCTTGTTGTGGTACCCGTAGGCGGTATCAAAATAGGTGACCCCGTGATCCGCCGCATACCGGATCATCTCGTAGGCCTTTTCCCGATCCACCTGCGCCTCGTCCCCCTGGACAATCCGGGGCAGCCGCATACATCCCATACCAAAGGCCGAAACCTGGTAACCCGTTTTTCCGTAATTCCGGTACTGCATCTTTCACCTCCAAAAATAACTCAGATATCTGATATTATAAATATCTGATATTTGCGATTCCCAATAGTTTACTCTTTTTTTGTCATTTGTCCAATAGTCTTTTTTTCCCTCCGCAGGGCCAGAAAAAGGATCAATGCGAGGAAGGCCAGAAGGAGAACCATAAAAATAATGATGGAAAAAGACCTGTCGTTTACCGGCTTAACCGGCTGGATAATTTCATCGCCTATACCGGGCCCCACCACCGCCGCCGGCTCGCCGAAAAACAGAAAGATCACAATAATGCTCAGGATCACCGAAAGGACAATAGCCGTCAACGCAAAAAGCGCCACCCGCCTGACCGCCCGCGACGAGTTTTCTGAAATGGCAAGCCAGGCAATCACCCCCAGAAGTATGACCGAAAGGGGAATAATGATAAAAAGCAGCATGGATCAAGAATACCCTGTGGGGATAAAAACCTCAAGCCTTGAAATATCCCTTTAAGATAACTATGCTCTTTCTATGTACAGTGTTCGGGTGGAGGCGTCCTTTGCGGCGGCCCATTTTTTAAGCCATTACCGGGGTAAATGTGAAAATCTCCACGGCCACAATTACCGGGTTCTGCTTTGGGCCGCGGGGGAAACACTGGACTCCGGCGGTATGCTGGCGGATTTCGGCCTCCTCAAAAAATCCCTGAAAGAAGTGATCGCCTGCCTGGATCACCGTAACCTCAACGACAACCCGGTTTTTCAAAATGATCCCAGCGCCGAGCGGATCGCCCGTTACATCTACGATGCCCTCAAAATAAAACTTCCCGAAAATGCGGTGAAGGCGTCCCTTCTCAGGGCCGTGGAAGTTTTTGAAACCCCGGACAGCATGGCGCGATACGAGGAAAACCAGGGGGATTAATTTTCCCTTTACTCTTCCGAAAAAACAACGGCGGTAAAACTGTACAGTCTGGCGTCTTTTTCATCGTAGGCGCCGGGGGAAAGGCCCGCCTTGTAACAGAGCTGCTCCAGATACTGTGGGAGGTCCCAGCCCTGCTCCACGGGCACTTGCGGAAGGAACACCCCGGAGCGGCCCCGGTGCATGAGCCAGAGACCGTGGACGCCGATTTTTGCCGACCGGGGATCGGTCATCGGTTCCGGGGGCGACAGTACGGAAATTTCGATGAGGCAGCGGCCCAGTTCAGCTTTGTCCAGCGGCGGAAAACGGGGATCGTGGAAGGCCGCCTCCAGGGCCATGATGCGGACGGTTTTTTCCAGCGGATCGCCGGCGCTCATTCTGCCTATGCAGCCCCGCAAGCCGCCGTTAATGTGCAGACTCACAAAGGCGCCGCACTCTTTTTCTAAAACCGCCCGGCTCTGCGGCTGGCCGTGCGGTTGGCCGCTTGGCAGAGGGGGCCTGACCGGCGGACGGCCTTCCAGTTCTGCGGTTATGCTTTCCCGGGCGGAGGCCAGAAGGAAACGCCGCAGGTCGGTATCAATACTAAAATCGCCGATAGAATGATCCATAAAATACAGTATACTCTTTTTTACGGAGGAATGGAATGAGACGGATGATGCCGCCGGTAAGTCCGGAATTAAAAAGCCCCTTGACAGGGCAGGCCAAAAAAGGGAATCTTCTATAATGATGAAACGGATATTCATATTCCCCTTTTATTGTATTTTTTTTCTCCTTTCTTTGGCGGGCTGCACAAACAAAAATGCCGCCTCATCATCTGCTCTGAATAACGGCAAATTAACGGTGGTGTCCTCTATTTTTGTACCCTATGATTTTACCCGGGTCATCGCGGGTGACAGGGTAAATATAAAAATGCTGCTGCCCCCCGCCGCCGAAAGTCATTCTTTTGAGCCCACGCCGCAGGATATTATCACCATTCAAAATAGTGATGTTTTTATCTATGTCGGCGGTGAATCCGACAGATGGGCCGCCAGGATTTTGGATTCCATGGATACGTCCAAGATGAGAATTCTTTCCCTCATGGAAATTGTTGATGTGGTGGAAGAAGAAATCGTGGAAGGCATGGAGGAAGAAGACGAAGAAGATGAAGGCCCCGCTTATGATGAACACGTCTGGACATCACCAAAAAACGCCGCGCTGATCCTGCGGGCCATAACGGAAACACTCTGCAAACTGGACGATGCCAATTCGGCCTTCTATCGCCAAAATGCGGAAAACTATCTGGCAAGCCTTGACGAGCTGGATGCGTCTTTCCGTTCGATTGTAAATGGAACAAAACGGAAGACCATCATTTTCGGGGATCGTTTTCCCTTCCGTTATTTTGCCGATGCCTACGGGCTTTCCTACTTTGCCGCTTTTCCCGGCTGTTCAACCGAAACTGAATGCAGCGCGGGAACCGTTGCCTTTTTGATTGACAAGATACGGGCGGAAAAAATCCCCGTTGTTTTTTTTATCGAGCTTTCAAACGAAAAAATAGCGGATACCCTGGCGGACGAAACAGGGGCAAAAAAACTATTGCTCCATTCGGCGCACAACATAAGCAAACGGGATTTTGACAAGGGCGTTTCGTATCTGGAACTGATGAAGCAGAACGCGGTTAATTTAAAAGAGGCGCTTCAGTAAAATGGAAAAGAAAGATGCGGACAGCATAATCACTTGTCAAAATGTTTCTCTGGGTTACGACGGACAAAGCATTGTCCACGGCCTTTCTTTTTCGATCGATTCAGGGGATTATCTTTGCATAGTCGGAGAAAACGGCTGCGGCAAAACAACGCTGATTAAAGCCCTTTTACGGCTCTTAAAGCCCATGGAAGGGAGCATACATTTTTCCGCGGCAATCAAAGAGAACAAGATCGGGTATCTTTCCCAGCAAAGCGCCGCAAAAAAAGACTTTCCCGCGGGGGTGCGCGAAGTTGTTTTGCAGGGCATGATCGGCGCCATGGGCCTGCGCCCGTTTTATACGCGCCGGGAAAAAGAAATTGCGGCGGAAAACATGAAACGGCTGGAAATAACAGATCTGCAAAACCGCTGTTTCAGGGAGCTCTCCGGCGGACAGCAGCGGCGGGTGCTTATAGCCCGGGCCCTCTGCGCGGCGGAAACGGCCCTTGTGCTTGACGAACCGGCGGCGGGGCTTGACCCGGTGGTTTCCGTGGAGCTATACGACTACTTAAAAAAACTGAACAGGGAATGGGGAATTACGATCGTTATGGTAACCCACGACATTGAAGCGGCGGTGACCCATGCCAGCAAAATACTGCATATAAAAAACGAAGGACACTTTTTCGGTGAAACGGCGGAATATATAAAGTCGGAGGCCGGAAAAGATTTTTTTAAAACCGGGGGAGTATTCAAATGATTGGCAGCGTTATTTCAACATTGGCACAGATGTTTTCGTATACCTTTATTGTCAATGCTTTTATTGTCGGCATACTGGTTTCTATTTGTTCCGCCCTGCTCGGCGTGAGCCTTGTTTTGAAACGGTACTCCATGATTGGCGACGGGCTTTCCCACGTAGGCTTTGGCTCCCTGGCCCTGGCCACGGCGCTGAACCTGGCCCCGCTGGCGGTTTCGATACCGCTGGTGGTGGCCGCCGCTTTTTTACTTTTGCACTTGAGCGAAAACAACATGATCAAGGGAGATGCGGCAATTGCGATGCTCTCCACCAGCTCCCTTGCCTTGGGGGTAATCATCATATCCCAGACCACCGGGCTTAATACCGATGTATGTAACTATTTATTCGGCAGTATTCTGGCCATGAAAAAAACTGATGTGTATTTAAGTGTTGCCCTGTCGATAACGGTATTGGTTTTATTCATTTTGTTTTATCATAAACTGTTTGCCGTAACCTTTGACGAAAGCTTTGCCAGGGCATCCGGCGTAAAAACCCGGGTCTACAATATGCTGATTGCTTTTTTTACGGCAATTACCATTGTGCTGGGGATGCGTATGCTGGGGGCCATGCTTATCTCAGCGTTAATCATCTTCCCCGCCCTTACTTCCATGCGCATATTCAAGACCTTCAGGGGCGTGTGTATAAGTTCCGTGTGCGTTTCCATAGTCTGCTTTTTTTCCGGCATTGTTATTTCTTTCGTTTACGCCATGCCCACCGGCGCCAGTGTTGTCATGGTCAACATTTTCGCCTTTCTGCTTTTTTCCCTGGTTAATGCCCTGTCGAAAAGAAAAAGACCCATTGCCGGGGCGGCTTTTATCGGCATGGTCTGTCTTTTTATAATTGCCGGATGCAAAAACAGCGGGGAGATCATCGAAATAAAAGAGAAAATGTTTATCGCCCAGACAAACGAAATCTACCTGAATGCGGAAGATTATTTGGGGAAGACCATCAAATATGAAGGGCTGTTCAAAAAAACAGAGGGCGACGGGCATGAGTATTGTTTTGTGCTTCGGTACGGCCCCGGCTGCTGCGGTTATGACGGCAGCGCAGGATTTGAAGTAGCCTGGGACAAGAATAAGGCAGGTAAATTTCCACAGAGCGATGATTGGGTAGAAGCCGCCGGAACTTTAAAATCCTACGATCAGGATGGCTTTCCGTTTTTGTACATCGCCCTGTCATCGCTAAAAGTTTTGGAAACCCGGGGCGCTGAATATGTAACCCAGTAGCGGCCGTATACTCCCAGGGCCCCTTTTTCTTTTTCCCCTGTTGTGCTAGACTGCTGGCAACCGGAGGCTTGAAAGATGAAAAAGAAAATTGTCCTCGCCTATTCTGGCGGGCTGGATACAACGGTGATCATTCCCTGGCTTAAGGAAAACTACGACTGCGACATTGTGGCGGTCTGCGTGGATGTGGGCCAGGAGGCGGACTGGAAAACAATTAAACAGCGGGCCCTTGATACGGGGGCCCTGTCCTGTTATGTGGCGGATGTAAAAAAAGAATATGTCGAAGATTTTGTATGGCCCGCGCTGAAGGCCAACGCCCTTTACGAAGACAAGTACCTTTTGGGCACGTCTACGGCCCGGCCTTTGATCGCCAAGGTGCTGGTGGATTACGCCCGGAAGGAAAATGCCGCCGCCATTGCCCACGGAGCAACGGGCAAGGGGAACGATCAGGTGCGCTTCGATCTGGGCATCATGGCCTTTGCGCCTGACCTGGAGATCATCGCCCCCTGGCGGACCTGGGACATTAAAAGCCGGGAAGAAGAAATCGCCTACCTGGAGGCGCGGAATATTCCGGTGCCCATGAAAAAAAGTGATTCCTACAGCCGGGATGATAACCTCTGGCATATTTCCCACGAGGGCCTGGAGCTGGAAGACCCCGCCAATGAGCCGGAGCTGGATCGGATGCTCAAGATGACGGTCCCGCCGGAAAAGGCGCCGGACAAGGCGGAATATGTGGAAATCGAATTTGAAAAGGGCATCCCTGTAAAATTGAACGGCGAAAAAACCGGCGGGGTGGATATCATTTTAAAGCTCAACAAGATTGGCGGCGCCCACGGAGTGGGCCTCGTGGACCTGGTGGAAAACCGGGTGGTGGGGATGAAAAGCCGCGGCATATATGAAACTCCCGGCGGGGCTATCCTGTACTATGCGCACCAGGAGCTGGAACACATTTGCCTTGACCGGCAGACCTATTCGTTCAAACAACTGGTATCGCAAAAAATGGCCGAGCTGATTTACGGCGGGCTCTGGTTTACGCCGCTGCGAAAAAGCATTTCCGCCTTTGTGGATTCAACCCAGGAAACGGTTACGGGCAAAGTGCGGGTCAAGCTCTACAAAGGTTCGATTAGCGCCGCCGGTGTCAGCTCCCCCTACTCGCTTTACAATGCCAATATCGCCAGCTTTACCACGGGGGAACTTTACGACCATGCCGATGCAAAAGGTTTTATCCGGCTCTACGGTCTGCCCCTTTTGGTACGGGCGCTCATGGAACAGGGAACAAAATAAAAGTGAAAAATTCCGGCGTTCTCTGGGCGGGGCGGCTTGAGGAAAAACCCGAGGCAGAAGCTTTCGCGTTTCAGGCATCAATAAATGTGGACCGGCGTATGGCAGAGGATGACATCCGCGGAAGCCGGGCCCATGCCGCCATGCTGGGGAAACAGGGGATCATCCCGGCGGAAATTGCGGCGGCGCTGGACAATGAGCTGGGGCGCATCGCGGAAGAGTTGAAAGCGGGGAAAATTTTTATTGATGATAACGCCGAAGACATTCACTCTTTTATCGAAGGTGTTTTAACCGAACGGCTGGGAGATGCCGGGCGCATGGTTCACGCGGGCCGGAGCCGGAACGATCAGGTGGCGCTGGATTTAAGGCTTTACCTTAAACGGGTAGTGCCGGAACTACAAGGGGAAATTGCGGCGGCCATAAGCGCTCTTTTGGACAAGGCAGAAAAACACATTGATTCGGTGATGCCCGGTTATACCCACCTCCAGCGGGCGCAGCCGGTAACATTGGCCCATCACCTATGCGCCTGGGCTGCAGGGCTCCAACGGGATCACCGCCGTTTTACCGATGCCCTTGCGCGGTTAAGCGAAGAATGTCCCCTGGGATCGGGGGCCTTGGCGGGAACGGGCCTTCCATTGGATCGTGAAGAAACCGCCCGCGCTTTGGGTTTTGCAAAACCAAGCCTTAACTCCATGGACTCCGTGGCGGACCGGGACTTTGCGCTGGAAATTTCTTCCGCCTGCGCCATCACCCAAACGCACCTTTCGCGGTTCTGCGAAGATATGGTGATCTGGGCCAGCGAAGAATTTAAATTTATCGATTTGGCGGAATCGTATAGCACCGGTTCCTCCATCATGCCCCAGAAAAAAAATCCCGATTTTGCGGAGCTTATCCGGGGCAAGGCGGGGCGAACCACGGGAAATTTGGTAACGCTCTTAACCTTACTCAAGGGACTGCCCTATGCCTACGATAAAGATTTACAGGAAGATAAAGAAAGCCTTTTTGACAGCCTTGATACGGTCCGCGCCTCTATGCGGATCTTCGGGGGGATGATCGGCTCCGCGGTTTTTAACACCGAACGTATGGAAGCGGCCTGTATCGGCGGATTTCTGGAGGCCACCGATGCGGCGGAATATCTGGTCCGCAGGGGACTGCCCTTCCGCAAAGCCCACGAGGCGGCGGCCCTCATCGTGCGGGACTGCATAAACGCAGGGCAAAAAACCATCGCCGAACGGCCGCTGCCGGAGCTGAAAAAAAGGTCGGAGCTTTTTGAAAATGACCTTTACGAAATGTTGAGCCCGGCGGCCTGTGTCAAAGCCCGGAATCTTCCCGGCGGCCCTGCCCCGGAAGAAGTGCGCCGTCAAATAAAAGTTCTGCGGGAAAAGATCGCGGGAAATTAATTTCGTAAATAAACATTAAGTGTACTTAACACTTCCTCAATATTCAGCGGTTTGCCCAGATGGCCGTTCATTCCGGCGACGAGGCATTTTTCCACATCTTCCTTAAACACATTGGCGGTCATGGCGATTATCGGAATGGTTTTTGCCCTTTCCATATCCATAGCACGGATTGTTTCGGCGGCTTCGTAACCGTCCATCTCGGGCATGTGGATATCCATAAAAATAAGATCGTATTTTTCCGGGGCGGCCCGGAACAGCTTTACCGCTTCGATGCCGTTTTCCGCGCATTCAATTTCAATCTTTGTATCTTCCAAGAGGGAGATGACTATCTCCCGGTTAATTTCCACATCCTCCGCCAGAATAATATGACGGCCGCTGAAATCATTATCATTGTCGTCTTCTGCTTTGCCAGGGGCTTCCGCCGCGGCGGCGCCTTCTTCCAGCGTTACATCAAAAATGAAAATGGAACCTTTGTCCGGCTCCGACTCCACCCAGATTTTCCCGCCCATGAGTTCAACAATATTTTTTGAAATCGACAGGCCAAGTCCGGTGCCGCCGAATCTGCGGGCAATGGTACCGTCGGCCTGTTCAAAAAGGGAAAAGAGTCTGCCCATCTGCTCTTTGGTAATACCGATCCCGGTATCGGCCACGGAAAAACGGAGATCGCAAAATTTATCCTGCCGGCTAAGCTGCTTAACCTGAAGGGTGATGGTCCCCTCGCCGGGGGTAAATTTCGCCGCATTGGAAAGGAGGTTGGCGATGATCTGCGCCAGCCGCTGTTCATCACCGATAATCCGGGGCGGAATTTCTTTATCAATATCAATGATAAATTGCTGTTTCTTTTCTTCGATCCTGAAATTTATCACCCCGACAACCCGGTCTATCATCCTTCCAAAATCAAATTCCGCCGGGCTGATTTCAAACTTGCCCGCTTCAATTTTTGACATATCCAGTATGTCATTTATCACCCCCAAAAGGTGAATCGAAGCTTCGTTGATCTTTGTCAGACAGGATGCTATTTTCCCCGTATCTCCCCCGGCGGCCTGGGCAATGGTGGTCATACCAATGATAGCGTTCATGGGGGTCCGCATTTCGTGGCTCATGCGGGAAAGAAAATTGCTCTTGGCCTGGCTCGACTGCTCCGCCAGTTCTTTCAGGCGGACAAGCTCTTTTTCCCCTTCATTTCTGATAACAAGACCCGAAACAGTATCGGCGATGAGCCGCATTACCTGGACATCCCCCCTGTCCCAATGCCGCGTTCCCGGGTAATGATCCATGATCAGGATGCCCCAGAAAGATCCGTAAATATGGATGGGAACATACGCCGCAGCTTTTATCCCCAGGGAACGCAGCAGAAGGGCCAGCGAAGGATCGTCTTCGATATTATCGCAGGCCAGTATCACCTCGCCCCGGGTAATAAAAGTATCGTAGATATATTCACCCGGAGAAAAAGGATAGGACTGGTGGCGCCTTCCAGGAACCCCGTGTTTGGCATTGACCCATTCGTATTCAAATTCCAGCTCATTCGTTTCTTTGTTGAGAACGGCTACGGAAACTCTGCTTATTTCCATAAAAAAGCCGGTCATCATCAGGGCATTGCGGATGAGGGTAGAAAGATTCCCCTCGGTGATAAAGCTTTTGGAGATGGCGGACATGAGCTCGTCCTGTTTGAGCCGTTTTTTCAGGGCCTGCAGCTCCGCTTTAAGTTTGATGATTTCCGGCTCTTCCTGCATATCAACTAATATAGTATAGTAAGATGATGGCATTGTTATCAACCCTGAATTCCATCCCCTATAATCTTGGTTTCTTTGCCAAAACCTTCAAAGGATCGCTGTTTTTTTTCTTCCGGGGAAAGGTGGCCCGCCGGGTTCTGCTGATGCAGATCCTTTTTACCTTTGTAGAGGCCCTGGGAACCGCCTCCCTCCTGGCGCTGGGCATAGGAGCGGCGGTGCATATCATCGGGATGAGTTTTTTGGCCAGTTTTTCGCAGGAACGGCTGATCTACCCCCTGCTTATCACCATCGTTACCCGGGAGATGGGGCCCCTGCTGGCGGCCTTCATCATCATTGCCCGGTCAGCCACGGCCATTGCCACCGAAACCGCCGGCATGGTGATTTCCCACGAGGTGGAGGCCTACATTTCCGTGGGGGTGGACCCCATAGACTATCTGGCGGTGCCCCGTTTTTTGGGAGTTACCATCTCCATGTTTCTGCTGAACATATACTTTTCCATTTTTGGCCTGGCCGGGGCCTTTGTCGTCACCCGGATCTTCAACCCCTTGCCGGCGGCAGTCTATTTTGACCTGCTTCTGGGGGCCCTGACCGTGCCGGACCTCATCATTTCCATCGTCAAAAGTATCTTTTTTGGCATGATAATCTCCACCGTGGCGCTGATCCAGGGCTTTTCGGTGGAACGGGCCTCGACGGAAATTCCCGTGGCGGGGCTTAGGGCGGTGGGCGCTTCTTTCGCCGGCTGCATTGTGGTCGATATACTGCTTTCCGCCGTGTATTATCTTGTCGTATAATGTAAGTATGAGCGCCCTCATAGAGATGGACAAGGTAAGCTTCTCGGCCCAGAATCAGGATATACTCCGGGAGGTTTCCTGTGTTTTTGAGGAAGCTAAGACCACCGCGCTGGCGGGGCCGCCGGGCTGTGGGAAAAGCTCCATGTTAAAACTATCGGCGGGGCTGCTCATTCCCTCAGGCGGGGCGGTGCGTTTCCGGGGGAAGGATATTGTCAAAATGAACCGGGCGGAAAATCTTGCCTTCCGCAGGGAAACGGCGGTGGTTTTTCAGGACTCGGCCCTGTGGGCAAACCAGGACATCTCCCAGATTCTGGAACTTCCCCTGCGGCTCCACTTTCCCCGCATGGCCCCGGCGGAACGGAAAAAACGCATAGCGGAGGTTCTGGAGGTTGTGGGTTACCGGAAAAAACTTTCCATCCGCCCCAGTAATCTTTCCATGGGGGAGCAAAAACTCGTCGCCTTTGCCCGGGCCCTGGTTTGCCGCCCCGTCCTCCTCTACCTTGATGAATGGACCGAATCGCTGGATGTCTCAGGCGCCCAAAGGCTCATTAGCCTGGTAAAAGAAAAAAAGGAGCTTCATCATACGGTTATTTTTGTCAGCCATGATTTAAGAATCATCCGCGATTTAGCCGATCAAATAATAATGATGCAGGACGGGCAAATAATACTGAACATTACCCGGGAAGAATTTGAAAGCAATGGGGAATTGGCGCGGCAGGTGGAAAAGGGAATCGCCTCATGAGATTTATCATCCGTTTTTCGGATCAGGTTGTGGGCACCCTCATCGTCATCGCCATAGCGGTGTTGATCTTTGTAGTGGTGCTGCTGGGCCACCGTCACCGCTGGTTTGACCGGGACTATCTTTATATCACCTATATGGATTCCGCCGCAGGCCTCGGCCTTAACATGGCGGTACAGTACAAAGGTTTTACCATAGGCAATATCAAATCCTTTGAGCTTACCGATGATAACCAGGTGCAGGTAAATTTTGCCATATATGATACCTACAACGACCGGGTCCGGGAAGGCTCGGTGGTGGAGCTGGCCGTCAGCCCCGTGGGTCTGGGCAATCACTTTTATTTTCACCCCGGTAAAGGGGAAAAGCACCTGGAAGAAAATGCCTTTATCCCAACGATAAATTCTCCCGAGGCAAACAGGCTCAGGCAGAACGGGTTGGCGGATTTCACGAGGCATGATGACAGCATCACCCGTATGGTCAGCATAGCAACAACGCTGCTGGAGGATGTCGACAAAACCATGGTGCAGGTGCAGGAGGCTTTGACCGGTACCAATGACAGCTCCCTGGGCCGCATTGTGCAGAATACCGAAAAACTTATCCAGGGAACCAATATCACCGTGGATGAATTAACAAAAACAATCAATGACACATTGATAACAACCCGCCGGGAGCTTGACCCTATTCTGGCGGACATCAAAACCATTACCGGCCAACTGGCGGATCCGGACAAGATGCTTATGAACGCCACGGATAAAGATGGATTTGTGCAGGTCAACGTGGAAGCTTCCCTCAAGGCCGTCCGGGAAATTCTTGCCAACCTTGACAAGAGTTCCGCCATGCTGCCCTCGGAGCTGTCCCAGGTGGAGGGCCTTTTGACCGAGCTGCGGGCCGCTGTTAAAAATGCCGATGATGTGCTGGTGGCCCTGAGCCGTAACCCCTTGTTGAAGAACGGCGTTCCCAAGCCGGCAAATTCCCAGTCCACCGGCACCAGCCCCCGGGATATTTCTTTCTGACAGGAGCGGCGCAAGGAAGGTATGTGTTGAAAAAGATTTCGCCCGGAAAAACATTTCTCATTTTTCTTTTGATGGTCATTCTCTGGGGATGCAGCTCTGCGCCGAAAGGCCCGGTAGAAATTACCGCCAAACGGACCACGGCCCGAAGCCAACTGGATCTGGCCAATCAGGAGGCGGACCGGGGAAACTTTACCAATGCCTTGACGCTTCTGGAGGAAGCCCGCCGTATCGCAGTCAGCGCCGACGATCCTCCCCTTTTGATCCGCTGCTCATTAGCCCGGGGTAACATCCTTTTTGCCCAGGGGCTCGGAGCCGAGGCCGCCGAAGCATGGAACGCCGCACTAGCCGAAGCGGATAGAGCCGGTGACAAGGAGCTGGCCGCCCTCTGCCGGGTGTATATGAACCGGGCAAAACTATTGTCGGACACCAGTGTCGGGGGCGGCGCCGGTAATGCCGACACTATCCGGGCCGAAGTGGCCAAAGACCTGGCCCTTATCACCAATGATAAACTTGCCGCCGCCCTGGCCTGGACCGTCATCGGCATGGCGGAAAAAGAAAGCCGCCGCTGGAAAGAGGCGGAGGCGGCAATAAAAAAAGCCCTGGACATTCATCAAAAGGAAAGCTACCTGGCAGAGGCCGCCTACGACTGGTACCTTATCGCCTCGGTCCGCTCCACCGCGGGGCATTACGATGCCGCCCTGGAAGCCCTGGTAGAGGCCCGGAACCTTGACCGCCGACAGGAAAACAGCTTCGGCCTGGCCGCAGACTGGCGGGCCCTGGGAGACGTATACCGCAAAATGAACCGCCCCGCCGAAGCCGAAGCGGCCTACCACCGTTCAGCGGCAATTTTCCGGGCCATGGGTCTGGAACAAAAAGCCGCCGAACTGGAAGAAAATCTCTAAAAGTTACTTTTGCCAGAGAACGCCCGGATCGATCTTGCCGATGGAGGGCGAACTGGTTACCGCCATGGCCCATTTAAGCTCATGGGTGATCGTTTCAATAAGCTTCGTTACCCCTTCGGCGCCATCTTCCTTCAGGGGCTTCATGATAACCCGGCCCAGACACACCGCGTCGGCCCCCAGGGCCAGCGCTTTGAAGGCGTCCAGCCCCCGGTTGATGCCGCAGTCCACAAAAATGGGGATCTGTTTCCGCACGATACGGACGATGCGGGGCAGAATCCGCAGGGGCGGCAAAGAATAATCCACCATGCCGTGGTGGTTGGAAACCAGAATGCCCCCTACCCCCGCATCCAGACACTTGTACGTATCCTGTTCGCTCAAAACCCCCTTGATGATAAAGGGCAGCTTGGTGGCCTTAACAAATTCCCGAATTTCAGAAAGGCTCTTGGCGGCCATGGGGAGCCCCCCGGCCTTGTACCATTCGTTGGAGCCCCCAAACTGATGGTCAATATCCATACCCACCGCCAAACAGCCGATTTTTTCCGCGTGTTCGATTTTCCGGAAAACTTCCTTGTTGTCCTTGTGGGGCTTTATAATCTTGATCACCTCGGCCCCGGTGGCCCGCATATCCTCCAGCTCCTTGTCCTCCCCCATGCCCGACCACGCCACAGCTCCTGCGGCATGGAAGGCCCTGGCGGACTCTACCATCCCCTGGGGCCTGGTATTGTTCAGGTGGGACAGGGCGGCCATCATCACCGGGGTGGAAAAAGTCTTCCCGAAAAGCTTCAGTTCCGTGGAAGGCTCCACCGCATCGATATGCCGCATCTCCAGCAAAAGCGAATCGAAATACTCCCGGGCGATCTTCTCCGAATCCCCGCCATTTACATAATCAGCCATACGTATCTCCTATGATATATGATGATGCAGTTTACACCCTCTGGGAAAATAAAAAAAGGGGCTGCCCAAAAATTACTTCATCAAAACACTAAAGTGCCACGCATCCACGGGCCATATAGAGGGTATGAAATTACCTTTTGCAAAACCCTGGTTTCTTCCCGGGGACATCAAACGTCAGGCACGGGAAAACGCCACCCAAGGCAAGATCCTCAACATCATGAATGATACGGTCTTCAAAGCCGTATTCTCTGATGATACCGAGGATTCCCGTGAGGCACTGCGCCTTCTCCTTTCCAGCTGCACCCACCGGGAAATCTCCCGGGTGCAAGTCATGAACTCCGAAATCTTACCAGAATACCTTGCCGGCAAGAGCTCCCGCCTGGACGTACATGTCACCTTTAACGATGGCGAGGCTGCCGACCTGGAAATGCAGATCGACAAATCCGGGGACGACCTGAAAGCCCGCTCCGCCTTTTACGCCGCCCGGTTGCTGTCCGCCCAGGCAAAAAAGGGCGAAGCCTACGATGAGATTAAACGGGTATACCAGATTTTCTTTCTCAACGGCGTCCTGTTCCCCCAAAGCGATAAACTGCCCCGCCGTTATTTTATGATGGAGGAGGACGAACACGACAAACTGAACGAGGTGATGGAAATTATCTTCTACGAGATGCCCAAACTGGAACAAAAAGTACAGGCGTATCTTGCGGGGGAGAATAACTTGCAGCGGGAAGAAAAATGGTGTATATATATGAAGTACCGGCACGAAGCGGAAGCGCAGGGGCTGATAGCGGAACTGTGCAGGGAGGAGGGAATCATGCGGGCAGAACGGGCATTAACGAAAGTGAGCCGGGACTACGAGAAGTGGGCCCACACCTTATACCGTGAAAAAGCCGAAATGGACTACCGTTCAGGGATGCATATTGCCCGGAGAGAGGGCAAGATTGCAGGTATAGCTGAGGGCAGCGCTAAGGGTTACGAGCAGGCTTCGTTTGAGATTGCCCGTAAAATGAAAGAAGCGGGTATTTCGGCGGAGCAGATACGGGCCATTACCGGTCTGGCCCCGGAAACAGTCGAAAAGCTGTAAAACTGCTCCTTCATTATCCGGATAATCAACCACAGACCACACGGGGGCTCCCCACGCACGTGCGGCCCGTGGTTAAATTCCTAATTAGAAATACCGCTTCAAGAGCCCTTTGAAACCGGCGCAGTGGCGGGCTTCGTCCCGGGCCATCTCGTGGACCGTGTCGTGGATGGCATCCAGGCCCTTTTCCTTGGCCCGTTTAGCGATGTCGGTCTTGCCGGCGCAGGCGCCGTGTTCGGCCTCGATCCGCAGTTCCAGGTTCTTTTTGGTGCTGTCGGTGATCACTTCGCCCAGCAGCTCGGCGAATTTGGAGGCGTGTTCCGCTTCCTCAAAGGCATAACGCTTGTAGGCATCGGCAATTTCGGGATAACCTTCCCGTTCCGCCACCCGGCTCATGGCCAGGTACATCCCCACTTCGCAACATTCGCCGTTAAAGTGCGCCTGAAGGTCCTTTACGATCTCCGCATCCACGCCCTTGGCAATGCCGACCACGTGTTCCGCCGCAAAACCGCCGCTTTCGGTCTGTTCCTTAAACTTGGACGCCGGAGCCTTGCACTGGGGACAGGCATCGGGGGCGCTGTTGCCCGTGTGAACATAACCGCAGACTGTACAAACCCATTTCTTCATAGTAAAACCCTCTCTTCAAAAAATATTTACCCGGCCCAAGCCGAATTTTCATTTCCTCGCCTCTTAAGTATAGTACCTGGCACGGTATTTTACCAGTGTAATTTTAAAATTAGAAAATAACTCTTCTTTTCCTTTGTTAATCCTTGGGTTTTCCCCGCTCGGACTTTATTCTCTGATATATATTATGAAATGTTCCGTTAGATTAGCGGCGCCGCTGTTACTGCCGACGATCTTTTTGCTTACAGCCTTGCCCGCCTATGCCCAGACCCCGGCCGATACCCCCGCCCTTTCCATCTCCGTCGGCGTTCCGGCCCTTATCTGGTCGGATCCGGACCTCAATGCCCTGCCCGGGGGACGCCTGGGTTTACAGTGGACTGCGGGAAACGGGGCACTCCTTATCCGGTGGGGCTTTGAATCAGGCTTTATCCCTTTAAACTTTGATCCTCCCGTTTTGAGCGCCTGCCTTATCCCCCTAAATCTCCGGATAGCCGCCTTTGTCCGCCATAACAAGGGCCTCTCCCTGGGCCTCTCCCTGCTCTTCGGCGGCATCCTGGTGATAGGCGATAACGAGGTGAGACCCGTCTATATGACGGGGGCGCGCCTTACCGGGGAATGGGAAATCACCGGGACAGAGAAAAGCATCCGCCTCTATGCAGAGACCGGGATAGATATAACGCCGGAATATCCCCGTTCGATATTCCTGGCCGTGGCGGAGGTGGGAATACGGATACCGCTGCAGACCATAAAGGAGGAGGAATGAATATGCCAAAATGTACAAGAACGATGATCTTTGCGGCGGTATTTACCGCCCTGGTCCTGCTGGGGACCTGTAATGATCCTATCACCGATCTGTACAATAAGGCGAAATCCGGCGCAGGCTCTGGTTTGACAGGCCTCCTCACGGACGAACAGATAATCCGCAATGCCGTCATAGCCGCGGCCAAGCTGCCGGGGACGCCCAAACCAGTAAGCATCACCGGCATTAAGCTTTTGACCGGCACCTTGGATCCCGGTACCGCCCCCGGTCCGGAAGCCCTGATGAACGCGCTCTACGACGAAATCCACCGGAGAGCCGCCGCCGGGGATGATTTCGACCTGGACCTTTCCGGCTGCTCCGGCATCACCGACTGGAACAACAACGATTACGGAATGAGCGGCAACGCCGCCTTAGGCAAAGCCAGGGTTACGGGCCTTACCCTCCCCGATTCGGTAACGGCCATTAGCGGGGGCTTTACAGGACCGGCCTATGATGTGTCGACGTCGCTATGGCAGCCGGTCCTTGGGACGGGCTATTATCAGGACCCCGGATTTCCTGGAGTCGGCGCGCGCATAACAGCGCAGGACAATTCGGTTATCAGGAGAATCGAGGGCCTCAATGTAACCGACATAGGAACCTTGGGTACCTGGACTGATGGCGCTGGGGATATAGTCCCGGGGGTGGGCTTCGCCGTCAACGCTAACCTCGAAAGCGTGGATTTCCCAAAATTGCAAAGCATCCCCGAAGGCGCCTTCGCAGGCTGCACAGGCCTGGTCAGCATGAACCTCCCGCAAGTTACCGACATCGGCTATCAGGCCTTCGCCTATTGTACCAGCCTTATCAGCGTATCCTTCACGAAGCTTGCCACGTTGACCGGCCGGGGGCAGTTCTCCTATTGCACCGGCCTGAGCGCCGTGAGCTTCCCGAATTTTAGCTCCGCCATTTCTAAATCGGCCTTCTATAAATGCAGCAGCCTCGAAAGCGTACACATCCCCAAGGCTTCCTCCCTCGGAATAGGCAGCTTCTACGACTGCATCAATCTCCAAAGTGTGGTCGCCCCCAAGGTAACAAAGATCGACGAGAACGCCTTCCAGGAATGCGCCGCGCTCCGATCCCTGTACTTCCCCGAGCTATCATCCATCGAAAGTCCGACCTTCCTGGGCTGCTCCAGTATCGACAGCCTATACCTGGGGCCAACCGCACCCACTATTACCGGATATATACTTTTAGGAGGGAACTACCCGGCCGCCGATAGTATTCTCGTCTATGTACCTGCCGGCTTCACCTGCCCCGGCTACGCCAGCCCGGCGGCTTGGCTCACCGAGGTTAACCAGTATTATTTCGCGAATTCGCTCAATGAAACGGCTGAGTTTCAGATATATACTCCGTAAGGGCTTTTTAACGCCCTATGCCGGCGCCGGGTGGCGCTTTTAAAACCCGGGCTCTCCCCCCCAAACCGCCTCTTTACAACTTTCCAAAGTGTGGATTATAATTTTACCCAATAAAAACCAAAAGGAGAAAACCATGAAAAGGAAACATGGCTCACAAATCAGTTTTGCCGTTTTAGTGACAACGGCATTGTTCATTTTTGCGGGATGCTGCCGGAGGAATATCAAATGAAACTGTACCTCCCCCCACCCCCGTATAACCCCCCCCGTAAACCATTAAGGACGGCGGCTTGCCGCGGTCTGCTCTTTGTATGCCTCTTTGCCCTGTCCCTCTCCCTTCACGCGCAGCAACCACCCCCGAAGACTGTCCCCCTGTCCGGCGGTTTGTTCTTCCACGGCGCCGTGCAATATTACTTCCTCCCCGGCGAGCCCTTCAAAACCCCCTTCCCCAGCAGGTTTCCCTTCCTGCGTTTGGGCGCCGGATACGGCCTCCCCCTGGGGCCCGGCCTTCTTTCCCTGGGCTTTGAAACAGGCTTTGACCGCATGGATATTGACCCGCCGGCGGGTTACCAATCCGTCTCCCCCTGGGCCGAGGTTATACCCGTCTCCTTTAAGGGACTATACGACATTCCCCTGGGAAGCCGTTTTACCCTGGGCGGCGGGTTCGTAGCGGGCGGGTTTATCGACATCGCCGAGGATGTTACTCCGGGTTTTACCCCCTTTATCGGGCCGCGTCTGCACGCAGGGCTCCGCCTGGGAAATGTCCGGGCGGAACATGCCTGGCTCGCCTATTTTAACGGAGGGGCGGACTTTGCCTTCCAGACCGGGGAAACCATCACCCTGCCCTCGGTGGGCCTGGGCATCCGGTATACCCTGAGTAAATCATCACGCCCCGAGGTAGTTCCGGTAATGGACTTTGTCTTTAGCCCACCGGACGTGTCCGGGGACGGAACACCCTCTGCCCTTGACGGGGCCGTGTATCCCCAAAGTGCCACACGAAAAATTGTTAAATGGGATATTGTCTCCGCCCCCGTGTCCGGCCTGAACGCATCGATAAGCTCCGAGGGGGTCTTTACCGCCACGCTCTCGCCGGGAGCAGCAGACGCCGTCCTTACCCTGCGGGCCACCGTTCCCGACGGCATTGAACCGGGAAAGGACTTTATCAAAGATTTTAACCTGACCGTGTTCGCCCCGCCGCCTGAATTTATTCCCGTGGCGGGCCTGGCCATCGGCGCCCCCGAGCTAACCGGGGACGGCACGCCCTATGCCCTGGGAGGAAAGGTTAGCCCGGAAAATTCCACCAGGCGGACCATACGCTGGAACATAGAGACGGATCCCCTGCCCCAGGGCCTTACGGCGGAACTCAGCGCCGGGGGTGTGTTAACCACGACCTTAAGGGCAAACTCGGCGGTTACCTTTAAGGTACGGGGAACGGTGTCCGGGGGCGGCGGAACCGGGCAAGATATTTCCCAGGTCTTTGACATTACCGTGCAGCCGCCCCCTCTTGCGGGCCCCAAAATGGAACCCGGTGACCATCCCCTGGTAACCATGCAGGACGGCAGAAAGGGATTTATCCTTTCCGAGTTTTCCGAATACTTCGAGGCCGACCGGAGTGACCTGACCAAAGAGGACATCAACAAACTGGATCATGCGGCGGTGATGCTCAAATCCTACCGAGGAAGCCGCATTGTGATAGCCGGGTACACGGCTATGGCGGGAACCAGCCAGGGCCGGGAAGAGGTGAGCCGGGCGCGGGCCGAACAGGTTGCGTCGTATCTGGCGGGAAAAGGCATATCCCGGGAACGGATGGATGTGGGATGGTTTGGGGCCGACTACATGATAGCGGCAAACCCGAAATCCCAAAACAAAGCTCTGAACCGCCGGGCCGAGATTGTGGTCCTGGTGGATGACTAAACCAAAAAAAGGAGAGATAAAAATGACGTTAAAAAAACTATTTGGCCGGGCCGCTCTTATAACGGCTCTTGTCCTGTTAACCGTGTCCTGTGACAATTACTTTCAGGACCTTTTAAAACCCCTGCCCCAATTCCTGTCCGGCGAGGTTACTATCAGTCCCTCTATCGGTGCTACTACAGGAACTCAACTTAAAACCGCCTACTCAGGCAATGAAACCGTTACCTACCAGTGGTACAAGGACGGGAATGTCATTGCCTCAGGGGGAACCGGCACAACGTACACGCCGTCTAC
The DNA here is from genome assembly GCA_025997615.1 of Spirochaetia bacterium. Classification (GTDB taxonomy): domain Bacteria; phylum Spirochaetota; class Spirochaetia; order Treponematales; family Breznakiellaceae; genus BNUV01. Next base: position 30,112 of record BNUV01000001.1, on the reverse strand, counting down.
AGCCGGGAACTACACCGTGACCGTAAGCGCCTCAGGCTACGAGAGCATGACCAGCGCCGCCGTTACCGTTCTTTCCTTACTGTCCGGCACTGTCGCCATTAGCCCCAATCACAGCGTTATCATCGGCAAGGAGCTTACCGCCGTCTACTCAGACAGCGGAACCGGTGTTACCTACCAGTGGAACAAGGACGGAACCCCTGTTGCCCCAGGCGGAACCAACAAAACCTACATTCCGCAGGAAGCCGGGAGTTACACCGTGACCGCAAGCGCCGAGAACTACCGGAGCATAACCAGCCCCGCCGTTACTGTTGCCAACCACCTTCCCCTGCTGCCCAGCACTGTCGCCATTAGCCCCGATCACGGTGTTACCACGGACACCCTGCTTACCGCCTCCTACAACGGCAGTGTAAGCGGCGTTGCCTACCAGTGGTACAAGGACGGAGCCCCCATTGCCCCAGGTGGAACCAGCACAACCTACACTCCGTCAGAAATCGGAAGCTACACCGTTACCGCAAGCGCCACAGACTACGAAGGCATAACCAGCGACCCCGTTACCGTTACCCAGCATCTTTACCGTCTGTCAGGCGATATCACCATTCAGTCCGGCGGTTCTGGCGCTACCGCCTTTGTGACAGGCATCCAGCTTACCGCCCTCTATAACGGCCCCGAAAGCGGCATTACCTACCAGTGGAACAAGGACGGAACTGCTATTACCACCGGGGGAAACGGCGAAAAATATACACCGCAAGTAGTGGGATCGTACACCGTAACCGTGCATGCTCCAGGCTTCCCGAACGAAACCAGCGCCGCAGTTTCCGTTGCCCTTCCCACCCAGTCCGTGCCCGGATCTGTTAGTATTCAGTCCGGCAACCCTCTGCTTGACGTTACCACCTCTGTTACGACAAACACTTTGCTTACCGCAACCTATACCGGCAGTGGAAGCAGCGTTACCTACCAGTGGAAAAAGGGCGGAATTGCTATTGCAACCGGCACAAATTTCAAGCCGTCAGAAGTCGGAATCTACACCGTGACCGCAAGCGCCGCGGGCTACCTGGGCATAACCAGCCCCGCCGTTACCGTCACCGTTCCCCTGCTGGCCGGGGCTATTACGATTCAGTCCGGCGGTTCTGAGGTTACCGCCGCCGAAGCCGGCACCGAGCTTACCGCCGCCTACTCAGGCTCTGAAAGCGGCATTGCCTACCAGTGGAACAAGAACGGAATTGCCATTCTCTCAGGCGGGAACAGCACAAAGTTCACGCCGTTAGAAGCGGGAGACTACACCGTTACCGTGAGCGCCCCAGACTACCAGAGCAAGACCAGCAGCAACACCGTTACCGTTACCCTTCGCACTCTGGCCGGGACTATTAAAATTCAGTCCGGTACCCCTCTCGCTGAGGTTACCAACGCCCTGACCGGAACCCCGCTTACCGCCTCCTATACAGGCGGCAGTGAAACCGTTACCTACCAGTGGAACATGAACGGAAATACCATTGCAAGTGCAACCGGCCCAACGTACACGCCGTCTACAGGCGGAGCCTACGCCGTTATCGCAAGCGCCCCAGGCTACCAGAGCATAACCAGCAGCAACACCGTTACCGTTTACAACATCCGTATGTCCCTGTCCGGCACGGTCTCTATCGAACCTTTCGGCCCCGTTACCACCGGTACGCCGTTGACCGCCAACTACGACGGCACTGAAGGCGTTGCCTACGCCTACCAGTGGGACAAGGACGGAATTGCCCTTGCAGGTGCAACCGACTCAACGTACACGCCGCAACAAGTCGGAATCTACACCGTTACCGTAAGCGCCGCCATCTACGAGGGTAAACCCAGCAGCAACGCCGTTGCCGTTACTCTTTCCACTCTGGCCGGGATTATTAAGATTCAGTCCGGTACCCCTCCCGCTGACGTTACCACCGCCCTGACCGGAACCCCGCTTACCGCCGTCTACAGCGGCACTGAAAACGGCATTGCCTACCAGTGGTACAAGGACGGAAATCCCATTACAAGTGAAAACAGCACAGCGTACACGCCGTCTACAGCCGGAAGCTACACCGTTATCGCAAGCGCCGCAAGCTACCAGAGCAAAAACAGCAACGCCGTTACCGTCGTTTCCCCGCTGTCCGGCACTATCACCATCACCCCCTCTGGCCCCAACCAACTCATAAACACGCCGCTAACCGCCAGCTATACAGGCAGTGAAAGCGGCAAGACCTACCAGTGGTACAAGGACGGAAATCCCATTACAGGTACAACCGGCGCAACGTACACGCCGTCTGTAGCCGGAAGCTACACCGTTACCGTGAGCGCTCCGGGCTACGATACCAAGACCAGCACTCATGTTGACATTGTCAGTACAGCTCTGCCCCTGTCCGGCACGGTCACCATCAGCCCCCCCGGCCCCGTTACCGTCGATACGAAGTTGACCGCCTCCTATACAGGCAGTGAAAACGTTACCTACTCGTGGTACAAGGACGGGGCTTCCATTGCAATTATGACCGGCGAAACGTACTGGCCGGCTACAGCCGGAATCTACATCGTTACCGCAAAATCCGACGCCCACGAGAGCAAAAACAGCAACGCCGTTACCGTTAACCTTCACGATCTGTCCGGCGCTGTCACCATCAACCCTCCCGGTCCCGTTATCACCTGGACGAAGTTGACCGCCTCCTATACAGGCGGCAGTGAAAAAGTTAGCTACTGGTGGTACAAGGGCGAAACCCTCGTTGCCTATGACACAACGTACATGCCGACAGAAGTCGGAAGCTATACCGTTACCGTGCGCGCTTCGGGCTTCCAGGACAAGACCAGCGCCCCCATTACCGTCCTTGCCACACTGTCCGGTTCTATCTCCATCAGTCCCTCTAGCGGCGTTATCATAGGTACACAACTAACCGCCGGCTATACAGGCAGTGAAAGCGGCAGGACCTACCAGTGGTACAAGGGCGAAACCGCCATTGCAGGTGCAACCGGCACAGCGTACACGCCGACAGAAACCGGAAGCCACACCGTTACCGTGAGCGCTTCGGGCTTCCAGAGCAAGACCAGCGCTCCCGTTACCGTCCTTTCCACACTGTCCGGCACGGTCACCATCGACCTTCCCAGTCCCGTTACTGCCGAAACGCCGTTGACGGCCTCCTATACAGGCAGTGAAAACGTTACCTACCAGTGGTACAAGGACGGAAATCCCATTGCAACCGGCCCAACGTACACGCCGACAGAAGCCGGAAGCTACACCGTTACCGTGAGCACTTCGGGCTACCAGAGCATAGACAGCGCCCCCGTTACCGTCCTTGCCATACTGGGCACGGTCACCATCCCCGGTACCACCTCTATTACCTATAGGTACTTGACGGTCCAGTATTCAAGCCCTGCAGCAGGCCCTGTATACACCAGGAGCTACCAGTGGTATAAGGACGGAAGTCCCATTGAAGGTGCAACCAGCTACAACTTCAAGCCGTCAGAGGCTGGAGATTACTACGTTATTATGAGCGCCCCAGGCTACCAGAGCGTGAACAGCAACACCGTTACCGTCGACCTTTCCGATCTGGAGGCGTGGCCCAACATCGGCCGCAACAGTACCGGCTCTATTATTGACGGTACTATCTATACAGGCATCGAACTTTACTGCGCCTACTACGGCAATGAAAAAACCCTCTTCCAGTGGTACAAGGACGGAACCGCCGTTACCACAAGCGGAACCAGCCGCTTATACACGCCATCAGAGCCTGGAGTCTACTACTATACCGTAAGTGCCGTAGGCTACAATAGCAGGGACAGCTACTCCATTACCGTCATTGGGATTCTGACCGGTGACGTTACGATTAGTCAGTCCAGCAACCCTAGCCTCAAGGCAGGAGACCAGTTTACCGTCGTCTACGACGGTACTGAAAGCGGCGTTACCTACCAGTGGAAAAAGGACGGAATTGATATTACCCCAGGGGGAACCGGCAAAACGTACACGCCGTCAGAAGAGGGAGTATACACCGTGACCGCAAGCATCGCGGGCTACATAAGCAAGACCAGCGACCCTGTTATCATTACCGCATACTTAATCGGCGAAACCGGTCCGGGCGGCGGGGTAATTTACTATTACGATAAAGCCGGCTTTACCGTAAACGGCATAACCTGCCACTACCTTGAAGCGGCTCCGGAGGATATACCAGGAACCTTTATGTGGATTTCTAGTAGTGGTAATTATATCAGCATACCCGACGCGCTCGAACGCGGTATCGGGGCGGGCTATGCCAATACTGCGGCGATACTGGCGAGAGACCCCTCCGCACCCCCGGCGCTGGCTTGCAAGGAATACACAAACAACGGCAAAAACGACTGGTTCCTCCCCAGCACGTTTGAACTGAGCTATATGTCCCAACGTAAAGCTGTTATAGGTAATTTTACTGACAGTCACTACTGGGCCTCGACGCAGACCATGGAATTTGCTCCGACTATCGCGGATGCGCAGGATTTCAGCACGGGGCAGTACAACAGCTACGACAAGCAAAATACATACTGTGTCCGTGCTGTCCGGGCTTTTTAACGCTTTAACTCTTTAACCCTTTAAGGGTGCTGCACGGGGGGTGTCCTCCGTGCAGTATTTTCCTTCGTTACAAGGTAAACGTCAAAAGCGCCCCACCTTATAAAAAAACAGTCACGGCCCTAAACTTCCGGAAAACAAACTTTTCGGAGGAAAAAAATGAAGCGTTACAGCGAAGAGGAGAAGCGGATGTGGGTGGAGGACTGGAAGGAAAGCGGAACGGGCCGGTACACCTACGCAAAAAGGAACGGCCTAAACCCGGCAACCTTAAATAACTGGGTGAGAGAAGCCGAGGGGCCCCAGGATTTCGTGGAAATAAAGCCCCCAATGCCCGTTTCCATGGGATGCGTGCCGGAAATCCTCATAGAAAAAGGGGACATCAGGGTTCACATCCCGGTGGCCATCAACCGGCAGGATTTACGTGCGGTTATCCAAAGTCTGGGATGGCAGCTATGACCATAGATTTAAGCAAGGCAAAGATCTACATCCGGCCCGGACACACGGACATGAGGAAGGCGGTCAACGGGCTGACCCTGCTGGTGAAAGAAAAGATGGAGCAGGATCCCTTCAGCGGGAGTGTATATCTGTTTTGCAGCCGGAACGGGAAACTGCTAAAAGCGGTATGGTGGGACGAGACCGGGTTCTGGATGAGCCAGAAACGGCTAGAGAAGGATCGGTTTCCCTGGCCGTCTACGGCGGAGGAAGCCCTGGAGATAACGGGCGAAGAAATCCGGATGCTGTTGCGGGGGATCGATTTTTTCAAAGCGCATAAAGCGGTAAAATATAAACGGGCAAGTTAAATCGAACCGAAGGTTCGCAAGTATTTACAAGGTCGCCTATTGTGGTAGAATAACTGTCATGGAAACGGCAGCCGCAATAGGCGATGAAATAAAAAACTATATCCTTCGAATTGAAAACGAAAATAAAGAATTAAAACGTACTACGAAACAATATAACGAACGAGTGATAGCCTTAGAAGCGGAAAACCAGCGGCTTGAAGAAAAGTTACGGCTGGCCCTGTACCGGCAATTTGGCCGGGCAAGCGAACGGTTCATCGGGAAAGGACAGCAATCCCTGTTTGGAAATGAAGAAATCCCGGAGGGTAAAGCAGAACCACCTGAACCTGCAGGCACACCGGTAAAAGCCCACATTCGGAACGCTAAAGGACGGAAACCGATTGACCCCAAAATCCCCCGCGTAGCAATACCGGTAGACATACCCGAAGCAGACAAACAGTGCGCCTGCGGCCACCCCTTGGTTTGCATTGGCGAAGACATAACAGAACGATTAGTAATAATACCGGAACAGGTATATGTTGAGCAGTATCACATAAAAAAATATGCGTGCCATCATTGTGAAGGATCCGGGGACGAAGATAAACCAGCAGTACGAACCGGGAAGGCGCCGGAAACTATCATGCCGGGAAGCATAGCGACGGCGGGATTGTTAAGTTATATATTTGTGAAGAAATATGCTGATTATGTACCGTATTATCGCCAGGAAGCGGGTTTTGAACGAATCGGGGTGAATATATCCCGGCAGGACATGAGTAACTGGCAGATGAAAACAGGGAAACGGCTGGAACCCCTGATAGAAAAACTAAAAACTCATGTAAAAAGCGGCGAAGTGATGCAGATGGATGAAACGCCGATGGAGGTGATGCGCGAACCGGGCCGAAACAACACCAGTAAATCGTATATGTGGCTTGCCCGCGGCGGGCCGCCGGACAAACCGGCGCTTTTCTATGAATACCATGAAACCCGTGCGAGCGAAAATGTGCTCCCCTTTCTTGAGGGTTTCAAGGGATACCTGCAAACGGATGGATGGGGCAGTTACCATACTGCACTTAAAGGATATCCTGATGTTGTTCATGTCGGCTGTTTTGCCCACGCCCGGCGGAAATTTTTTGAAGCGATGAAAGCGGCGGAGGCAGCAGGGGCTCAGAAAACATGCGGCGCAGCAGAGGCTGTCTCATACATAAAGGGACTGTACACCGTTGAAAAAGATTTACGGGAAAAGGTGAAGGCGCACGTCATATCACAGGAGGAGTTCCTTGAAGAACGTTTCCTGAAATGCACACCAATAATAGTAAGTTTTCATAAGTGGCTTGAAACACAGTCGGAAGAAGTATTGCCCAGCTCTGCCTTAGGAGCAGCGATCAAATACACGCTCAACCAATGGCCCACTCTGATCAAATATCTCTGTCATGAGGAACTGACCCCTGACAACAACGCTGCCGAACGGGGGATACGGCCATTTGTTATGGGAAGAAAAAACTGGGTCATGTGCGGCTCCCCGGAGGGCGCAAAAACTGCCTGCACTCTTTATTCCCTTATCGAGACGGCCAAGGCTAACAACCTGAACCCCTACCGTTACCTGAAAACCGTTTTTGAAAAAGTGCCAACCTTGGTCCCCGGTGACGATTGGGGGCAACTGCTGCCCTGGAACATCACCCTCTGATTTTTCGGGGGTGGTCGCTTTTGACGTTTACAAAAGGGTTTTGTGACTCCCGGGCATATCCCCATTGTTGCCATGACCGCCAATGTATTCCGTCAGGATATTGAGAAGTGTCTGGAAGCGGGGATGGATGCCCATGTGGGGAAGCCTTTGGATTTTGGGGAAGTGTTGGGGAAACTCCGCCAATACCTGTCGGCCGGGTAAGGGCGGAGCTATTGCAGAATCCGGGTTTACTGTGATGACCGGCCAGTTTGATATTCCCTTATGGCCTCCACAATTTTGTTGTGTTCATCGGTATCATTGGTGCCGGTGGCAACAATTGCGCCAATCATGCCGGTGTCTTTTATCTTGATAGGATAGCCGCCGCCGGCGAGACAATAGTTATTGGGATCGAGTTTCCAGTCGGTGATTTTGCTGTTGTTCATTTCCGCCATCCATTTCATGCGCATGGAACTCATCTCCCGCAGTTTCACCGTCCGGTATTTCCGGTAAAGCCAATATTCATGATCCTGAGTTATCCCCGTGGGAAAGTACCGGAAAATCAAAAGGCCGTTAAGGTAAATTTCAAAACCCAGGGGCTGGGGATCGTTCTTTGTTTTTTCAACGATGCTTGCAGCTATATTCCAGGCATCCCGGTGCGAAAAACTGGTAAAAGCCAGCTCTTCCTCTTCCTTCCCAAGCCGTTCAAATTCTTCCTTCGCGTTCATTATCCGCTCCTTTGTAAAAGTGTTTATAGCATCATAGCTTTTTATTTCAAAAGAAGTCAATAAATCGAAAAAACCACGGTTGAAAGCGCTTGATCTTTTTCGCTGCAGAGGCTATACTGTTTTATATGTTGGAATGGGGTTGTGGAGTATCTTTACACGGGGCGAAGCAAATGACCTATGGCATTTTGCCGTATGGTTCCGGTATGCCCGCGCTTGCTCTGTATCATATTTTATCTAACGTTACCCCCCCCCCCTATGTAATTCCTTATATAGCAAAGAATTAGCTCACTCAACTGATACTTTATTTTCTCGAAAACCGCCGGGTTCCCTGTTGGAATACCGGCTTTTTTATATTTCTCCTCCATATAAATGCTGGGGGAGCAGCTTAGTAAAGCGCGGCTTACAAGAGCCGGACGGTTTAGTAAAACCGTAGATAGCAGCCGGATAACCTATTCGATGCTGTTATCGGCGCACGAGTAGTAGTTCGGCCTTCATGCATTTACCAAGAGCGGGTACAGAGGATCAATAAATCCTTTACTGTGCGTACCATTGGAGAAAATTTGCCCTGATACCTTTGTGCGAAGGGTGTAGCGTGTATGCTTCCGAATATTTTTAAAAAAGACATTATTAATCAACTCGCGGCGGCAGCCGAAGGCCGGATACTGAACAATCCCCTTGCGCCGTATTTCCGTGCCTTTACCGGCGCCTTTGATCCACGAATGCCCTTTACTGTGTACTTCGAGGTGAAAAATAAACCGGTCCTGTTTGTCTTCGATGCCAAGCCTAATGAAGAGCGTTCCAGGCGCGCCATATTTGTTGAGCATTGCGAGCGGATATGCGAAAATATGCTGCGTATTACAAACGTTATCCAGGAACTTACCGATAGCGGGTATCTACGCGTAGATTCGCGGGACTCTGCGGGCCGACCTTCGCTGCCGCCGAATTGTGAAAACTATTGGCGTAAGTACAAACAGTTATACCCGAGTCTTATCGAAGGTTTAGCGTTTGTGTGCTTTTCGCGGTTAAGAATAGCGGTGGGGTCTGGTCAAAAAATATGTAAAATTCAAAGTTGATATTGAAAATTACATAGAATTAATTGTCCATGATGGGCAATTGTTTTCGTTGTATAAAATCAAGTCAGGGGCCAATATACAGGCCAAAATGGTCTCGAATTTAGCCTCTGTGCAATTTGAAGGCGCAAAAAAGTTTCTGAAGAATATCTACAGGCTGGAATAAATCAGCAAATCGTTTTGGAGTAAATTGCACACTAATACCACCAGTATGGCCCACAACACCCTCATGCTCTACTTCCGGTATATACTGATCCTGCTGGTTTTAAAAACGTAAATAGTACCCGCTCCTCGTTGTCCATAGAATAATTTCTAGAATTTATAACTGTATGACTTTCGACAGACGAGTTTAACGTTATGCCATAGGAGATTTTATATGAAAGCTGTTATTCTAGCCGCAGGAATTGCATCCCGGTTGCGCCCGTTAACAACCAATAGACCAAAATGCATGGTCCGTGTTTGTAATAAGCCTTTACTGGAATATCAGCTTGATGCATACCGCAGGGCAAATGTAAAGGACATTTATATTGTTGCAGGATATGAAGCGCAGGCCATACGGGATTATTGTAACCGGATAGCCGATCTGAATATCCATGTAATTGAAAGCGTTGACTACAAAACAACTAATAATATGTATTCTCTCTATTTGACGCGGGATTATGTAAAAAATGAGGCATTTATTCTTAATAATGCCGATCTAATAATTGATGGAAATATGGTAAATATGATGGTTCAGGATACCCATCCTGACCTTATTATGGTTGATACGTCTCAGTATAATGATGAATCAATGAAGATACGGGTTAATGAAAATGGAGATATCATCGACATATCAAAAAAAATATCAGAACAGGATGCCTACGGCTGTTCCATCGACTACTATAAATTCTCAAGCCGGACATCAAAAATTTTGTTTGACACGATAGAAGATATTATAGAGAATCAGAAAAACCGTAACCAGTGGACAGAGGTTGCCTTACAGTTATTGCTGCAGAATCAGGCAATAAAGATGCAACCTATCAATACAAACAGGCTGCCTTGGGTAGAAATCGATAATTATGCCGATTTGAGCATCGCTGATGCTCTTTTTTCTGATATTGATGCCAATCTAAAAAATATTGAGCTGCTTTTCCTTGATCTTGACGGAACCGTATATTTAGGGAATACTATCATTGACGGCAGCAGGGAATTCATCGAAAAGATGAAAAAAGCCGGAAAGAGCATATACTTCCTGTCAAACAACTCATCAAAAGATAAAAAGCAGTATGTTGAAAAACTAAAAATGTTTAATATAGAAGCAAAAGAAGATAACATTATACTTTCAACCGATGGATTGGTGCATTACCTTAATGAAAAAGGTATAAAGTCAGTCTATGTCGTGGGAACAGAAGCCCTTGTTGCAATGATAGAAAACAGCGGCATTAGTGTTTCCGATGTAAATCCTGAATATGTTATTGTTGGTTATGATACGGAACTGACCTATGAAAAACTGGCTAAGGCAGGCCTTTTTATTAACCGGGGAATAGAGGTACTTGCAACTCATTGTGACATGGTATGCCCCACGCCGGAAGGAGCAATACCGGATGCCGGTTCGATGCTTAAATTATTGGAGGCTGCTACCGGAAAAACGCCGAAAGAAATTTTTGGCAAGCCCCATGCTTCTATGATATATCATATTCTGGAAAAAAATGGAATACAACCAAAACATGCGGCAATGATAGGGGACAGGATGTATACAGATATGAAACTGGCGGAAAATGCGGGAATAAAGTCAATATTGGTATTGAGCGGAGAAACAACCCGTGATGATGTACAGGAGGCGGACATTCATATTGACTTGATTGTTCCTTCGTTAAGGGCATTGTTGCCCCCCACGTTATCAGTATAGAATAACTGTATATATTGTTTTTGTTACTGTTCCTACAGAGGCGGTTATCCTATGAAACGGATAATCACCCGCGAAGAGAATAAAAAAGCAGTAGTCATTGGCGGTAGCAATGAAATAGGGGCTGCGATTGTACAGGAACTCCAGTCAACTGGTTGCCCACCTATTTTTATCCTTGAATTTACTAAAAAATTGCAGCAAACTGAAAAAAAATTATTATCAAATACCCTGTTTTTATATGTAATGCAAATCAGCGGATATGTTTTTCCGCTCCTTTCATTTCCATATTTGACAAGGGTGTTGGGAGCGGACAAATATGGCGTGGTGGTGTTTTCCAATGCGGTAATGTCGTATTTTCAAATGCTGATAGAATTCGGATTTATTTTATCGGCAACAAATAACTGTTCCATACATCGTGATGATAAAACTAAATTAGCGCATATTACATTCGGTGTTATTCAGGCAAAAATGGTGTTGGTATTACTCGGTGCGGTTATTTTGTTTTTCTGTTGTCTGCTCGTACCTATTTTTCAGGATAAAAAGACTTTTTTCGCTCTTTCGTATATCGGCATAATGCTTTCGGCTCTCTTGCCTGATTATTTATTCCGTGGCATTGAACAGATGAGTACTATTACCTACCGGGTACTATTTTCAAAGCTGGTATATACGGGGCTTGTTTTTCTGCTGGTTCATAATGACAATGATTATCTAAAAGTACCGGTTGCCGTAATCGGAGGAAATCTAATTGCGGTATTGCTTATGTGGTATGAAATTATCCGTAAACTACATATACAATTTATCCATGTTTCTCTGAAAGAAACAGTACATTATTTGCAGGATTCATCTGTTTTCTTTCTTTCAAATGTTGCTGTCAATATGTATCAGTCATTAAATACGGTTGTCCTGGGATTTCAGTTCTCAAGCGCAAGTATAGCGCAGTACGGCGCGGCAAATACATTGATTTCCAGCGGGCGCGGGTTGTTCTCGCCGATTTCGAATAGTATTTATCCGTATATGATTGTGAAAAAGAATTACAGACTGGTAAAGAAAATAATACTGATTCTTGAGCCGCTTATCTGCGTGGCGTGTATAGGTTTGTTTATTTTTGCGGAATCCTTTGTTGTGTTGTTATGTGGGAATCAATACGCCGATTCGGTACCGGTGTTCCGGGCTATGCTGCCGTTGATTGCCATTTCTTTACCTACCTATTTGCTTGGCTATCCAGTAATGGGTGCGTTAGGAAAAATAAAAATAGCAAACTCAAGTGTTATTATTGCTTCTGTATTTCATCTTGCAGGACTATTTTCTCTCTATTTTCTGGGACATTTGAATTTCATAGCCCTGGCATTGCTCACTTTTTGTACGGAATGTATCGTATTTACGATACGGACTTGTTGTGTTCTGCGGGAGCTGCGTAAAAGGTTTTAAAAAAGGAGATAAGATGAATATAACAAAGAAATCTTTTATAAATATTTTATATATTCTTTTCCTTCCATTGTGGTTCATTGAACGTCTGATACCGCGCAGGAAAAATCTCTGGATTTTTGGAGCATGGTCGGGACAAAAGTATTCTGATAATTCCAGGGCACTATATGAATATATGCTTGAAAATTGCCCGGAATATACGTGCGTATGGATTACCAAAAATCCGGTAGTGTATACACGCCTTTTAAATGAAAACAGACCGGTTGCGATGGCAAATTCAATTAAAGGCATTCAGTATTGCTTATATGCAGGTGTTGCGATTGTAAGTAATGGAAATAAGGATTTTAATGAATTATGTATCAATGGTATACAGCGGATATGGTTATGGCATGGCATGCCGTTAAAAAAAATCGGGTATGATGATGATAATTTTGGAGAAAAGAATACTTTAAAAAAGTTGTTTTCCAGATGGATAATACATCATTCCCTCCGGGTAGACGCGACCGTTACTGCGAGTAGATATTTTGTACCATTGCTGCAAAGTGCATTTCATCTGTCAAATAAAAAAATATTATGTACTGGTTTACCACGATGCGACGCATTCTTTTCAAATAGGCGGGAACAGTTAATTAATGCCATACGAACCCAGTTTTCCGGCTGCACTATATTATTTTATATGCCGACTTTTCGTACCGCGTCGCATGACGGTGTACCATATAATCCTTTTTTAGATATTGGATTTGATGAAACGGCATTTTTTGATATTTTGAAAAAGAAGAACCTTGTTTTTCTATATAAACTACATTTTTGTGATGAAGCATCTGATGTTCGATTGCATAATGAACGGTTTATGCAAGTTAGAGATATTGACTTTGACGATTTATATGTTTTGTTGAATAATGTTGATATTCTTATAACCGATTACTCAAGTGTCTATTTTGATTTTATTGTAACAAGAAAACCGGTAATCCTAGCTCCTTTCGATTATGAGTTTTATATCAAAAAGGCCCGTGCGCACTATTTTGATTATTTTAAGAACATGGAAGGAATAAAAGCGAAAACATGGCCGGAATTATGTGATATTTTAGAGAATGAAACTTATTATCCGGTTTCCGATAATACTATTATTAAATATTGTGAATACAATGACGGGAATTCAAGCGCGAAATGCTTTCATGAAATTCGCGATCGGCAAACTTGTTAAAATGCGTATTACGTGATCCGGTGTTTTTTTTACCAATGTATGATAAACGCAAAGGAAGGGTAACATGGAAGAAATATCAATACGCACTCGTATAAAGTCGTTTATAAAACAAAAAATTACAAAGCTCAATCCATTTAATTATTGTGCTTTTGTTTTTACAAGAAATAAACATCCTTCATCTTTCAGACATTATTTATCAATTGTTGCTATTGTAAAAAATGAAGCACCATACATTCAGGAATGGATAGAATATCACTTACTTGTAGGTATTGAAAAATTTTATATTTATGATAATGGATCTGAGGATAATCTTCAACAATTACTTAAGCCGTATATAGACGATGACATCGTTAAGTATATTTATTACCCTGGTGAAAAAAAACAAATATGGGCATATAATGATGTTCTGAAATATGCACAAAAAGAAACATTTTGGCTTGCTGTAATAGATTTAGATGAATTCATTGTTCCGATTTCTACAAGAACAATAACAGAATTTTTATATGATTTTGAAGATATAGTAGCAGTAGAGATAAATTGGGTTTGCTATGGTAGTTCTGGTCAGGAAAAGAAAACAGAGGGGCTTGTTATAGAACGGTTTAAGGATCATTCATTATTAGATTTTGATGGAAATAGGAATGTAAAAACAATAATGAATCCAAGAACAGTTTCTTATATAAGCGTACATGATGCTGTATATTATTCTGGAAAACGGAGCGTTAATATACATAAAGAAGAAAATATAATCTACTTTCACAATCGCGAAGCTATTCATGATAAAATGAGAATAAATCATTATTTTTGCAAATCCTATGAAGAATATTTATTAAAACGCAATAGAGGAATCGCAACAGCTCGTAAAAATGAAAAAAGACCATTGCAAGACTTTTATAATCATAATAAAAATGATGTAAAGAATGATACAATTATGGATAAATATATCCCTGCGATAAAAGAAATATTGGATAAAAGAAATATTGAATGAAGATATAGTAGGTACAACCTGGAGACATTGTAATATATTTCAGAAAGGTTGCTATTGAATAATAATCCTTTGCATTTGTTGTGGCTAATGATATAAATAGGAATATGAAGCCTTCTGTTTTCTTTACTAACTTATTTATTTTTACTCTATTGATAGCACATGGTGCTTTGTTCTTTATTCTTAAATTTGCAACTTTTTTATTATTTATTTTGTTCAATATCAAAAAATTACGATTTAATCGATCATTATTATCAGTAATGTTTCCTTTTTTCATATATTTTTTATGTCATCTAATTGGTACAATAGTAATGTTGTTTTCAGGAGAAAAGTATAGTCCCTTTTTACTGGAATATCAAACAGTTGCGATATTTTTGTTAGGTATTATTATTTTTACAGACAGTAAACAAATAGATTTTTCAAAACCATTGGAAGCTACGGCTTTCATTATTGGTGTTATATGTTTATTGGTTCATATACTCTTATTACTGATTCCTGAATCAGTAATTATTCTTTTTAACAATGATATGATGAAAGAAACATTTCAGGTTAGCAGTGGGCCAAGAAAGATATTATCAATTGAAATATGGGGCGTATTTCATAAAAGTTCTCCGGTACTTATTCTTGTATTCGGAAAAAAATTTTATCATTTTTTATGCAATAAAAATATTAAATATTTTTTTATATCGATATTTTATTTTTATATTCTTTCTATAAGCGGTACACGAGCTAATTTATTAGCAGTATTACTGGTTTTGTTTATTATTCTTTTATACTACATATTTTATGTAAAGAAATACATTACAACCGCCGTATTGTTGTTCTTGACTGGGTTTTTTCTTTTTTCTGTCCTCGTTTATTCACTCATTACTATCAAAGATTCTTCTAGTGTTTTGAAAGATTGGTATTTAATTTCATATATTAATCTTTTTTATGATAATTTAAGTATCTTTCTTTTAGGGCAAGGCCCTGGTTCACTGGTAGAATTTGCAAGGAACGGAGTTGGAACAGAGTTATCATATTTAGAACTGATACGGACATTTGGTATTATTTTTGCTATTGTTATAATAGGTATTTATGCTTATCCCTTTATTATGTTATTAACAAAGCGCAATTTTTTTTCATTCTCAATTGCAATTTCATATTTAGCATATTTGTTTATTGCTGGTACAAACCCATTATTAACTAATCCAACAGGTTTTACTGCCCTTGCTCTAGCGTTTTATTTTATGAATCATCATTCAGCATATGACTAATATTGATTGTGTCCTAATCATATATAAACCGGATACCATATTATTGTCGCACGTCATTAGCGGTATAATCGGTCAAGTCCGTAATTGCTATATCGTGAATAATGATAGCGATACGTTTACCTTTAAACAATCAAATATCATTACTGTTAATCTTGGAAAAAATTATGGAATAGCATACGCGCAGAATATCGGGATCAATCTGGCCAAACAGAATAACGTTGATTTTATCTTATTTAGCGATCAGGACACGATTTATCCCCAAAACTTTGTTGCAAAAATGATGGATGCTTATGAATATTATTTTAACAAAGATGAAATAGGCGCACTTGTTCCACGATTTTATGATCAGAATAAAATGCGCAAAACGAAAATTGCTATTAATAAGTTTAAATATATCGTTCCTCACGATGATAAAGTATACCATGTCGCCCATGCTATTTCATCTGGGTCTATTATTCCAATAAAATGCCTTGATGTTGTCGGTGTTATGCGGGAAGACTTGTTTATTGATTGGGTGGATTTTGAATGGTGTTGTCGTGCGTTGAAACATGGTTACAAAATAGTATCTATTCCGGGTGTTTCAATTGAACATAAAATGGGTGACAGGGTAAGAAAAATCGGAAATAAAAAAGTTACCATTCGCAGCAGAGTTCGATACTATTACTTAATTCGTAATGGCATCTTTATCATTTTACATACTGATGCATTAACTATTTTTGAACGGATTTTTTTTCTTAAGGATATTTGTATAAAGGCATTGGGAATATGTTTGATTGAAAAGAATAGCACGGGATTGCTTGCGAAAGCTGTTCATGACGGAATTACCGGAAAGATGTACGAAATACAAGGCGAGTACTAGTGAAAAAGGTGTTGTTTATATCAAATCATGCGGGATTCTCGAAGTTTAACGCGCCTTATATGCGGTGGTTTAAGGAACAGGGCTGGATTGTTGATAATATTTCACCAGGAATAGAGATAGCCGATTATGTGGATAATCAAATAGACACTCCAATAACGCGAAACCCTCTATCTTTGCAAAACATACGCGCATATAAAATAATAAAAAACAGTATATTAAAAAATAAGTACGATATAATTCATTGTCATACGCCTGTCGGTGGTGTTCTAGGAAGGTTATGCTCAATAAAAGCAAGGAAGAAAAGTATATCGGTAATTTATACTGCTCATGGTTTTCATTTTTATAAAGGTTCTTCATTGCTAAGTTGGGTAGTTTACTATATTATAGAAAAAATACTATCGTCTTACACGGATTGTATAGTAACCATAAATCAGGAAGATTATCTTATGGCGCAAAAATTCCATGCCAAACGTGTCTTTAAAATTAACGGCGTAGGGGTCAATTTAGGACGATTTAAGCCGATAGATGATGAAGCCAAGATAGCATTGAGAAATAAGTATAATTTTGAACATGATGATTTTATAGTAATATATGTTGGTCAGTTTACTCACGATAAAAATCATCTTTTTTTAATCAGGCAAATACCATTTTTAAATAGAAACATTAACAATTTAAAAGTTTTATTTGTGGGAGGTGGCTATCCATTGCTTGATAGAAAATATAAAGATATAATTAGAGATGGTAGACTACAAGACACAGTATTCTTTATGGGTTATCGAACTGATATACAAAATTTGTATGCTATATCCGATATTTTAATATCTGTAAGTAAGCGAGAGGGGATGCCTCAAAATCTAGTTGAAGGTATGGCTTGCGGGCTTCCGATCGTATGTTCAAAAATACGCGGTCATGTTGATATTGTTAAACAGTCAGTAAACGGATTTCTCTTTAACCTTGATGATCCGTTTAAAATGAATGAATATCTCTATCAATTATATACTGATAACTCTTTGCGGGAAACCATACGTGAGCAAAACATTGCTGACGCACAGATATTTTCTGTTACTAATTCAGTTGCGGATATGGCAAAAATATATCAAATGTATATGTAAAACAGGAGAGCATTATGCAATTTACCGATGAAGATATGAAGTATTTATCAGGTGAAAAATTCAGCATCTGGTATAAATTAAAATTGAGCAATAATCCTTTATCCTCAAGAATTGAATTTTTTTGGATATTACAAAAAATAAACGGGTTTTACATATCGGGTGTTGTGATCATATTCCTAATATCATGGATAAAGTAAGAAACAAAACATGGTTACATGGTTTGTTTTTAGAGAATTGTCCTTTTGTTGCAGGAATTGATATTAATGGTGAGGCAATATAATATGTCATAGATAATGTGTTACCCCCCCCCATTACATTCTCATAATTTATATCATGCGGATGTTACCGTAATGATGCCAAAAGAATTGGAAAATGAAAAGTTTGATTATGCTATTTTAGGTGAAGTTGTTGAACATGTAAATGATCCTGTTTTTTTCTTGAAAAACATCAAAGAAAACTTAAAAGATGGTGTAGAAAAGATTATTATTACGGTTCCGTATGCCTTCGGAGTTAGATAAATGTTTAACGGTTTGTTTAAGCGTGAAAATATCAATTCTGATCATCGTTATTGGTTTTCGCCATATACAATTGCTAAAGTATGTGTCGAAGCAAGAATATACCCGGAAGAATTATTGTTTTATGGCAATCCTCCATATATATTAAAAATATTAAGGCAAAAAAAAAGAAAATTGCATCTTAAAGAAATGTTTTATTTTAGTACCATTTCTAATGGGCTAATAATAATTGGTTCGCTTAATAAAAAGTGGGATTAATTCGATTTATGCGTATCTCCATCATAGGTACTGCCGGAATTCCGGCGAGGTACGGTGGATTTGAAACATTAGTGGAAAACCTCGTAAAAAATAAAACAGACGGTATAGAATATACCGTGTTTTGTTCGGCTAAACTGTATCAAAAAAAACTGGAAAACTATCTTGATGTAAAACTGCGATACATAAACTTGAACGCCAATGGTATAAGCAGTATATTCTATGACTTGATTTGCATGTTGCTGTCTTTGCGTTCCGATGTTATGCTCATTCTTGGCGTTTCTGGTTCACTTTTTCTGCCTATAATCCGGTTGATTTATCGCGGGAAAATTATTACTAACATTGATGGTATTGAATGGAAACGGGAAAAATGGGGAAAAGCGGCACGGTTTATTTTGCGCCTCTCGGAAAAAGCAGCTGTTAGGTTTTCTGATGTAGTGATTGGCGATAATCAGGGGATTCTTGATTACATCATAGAAAAATATAAGCGAAAAGCCGTATTAATTGAATATGGTGCGGATCATGTTGTATAAAATGCAGATAAATATTCAAGAATATCCTTTCTATAAAACTCCCTACGCGATCACCGTTTGCAGGATAGAACCAGAAAATAATACGCATCTTATATTAGAGGCTTTCTCTTACCAGACAAGTATTCCTTTAGCAGTTATAGGAAATTGGAAAAATAGCAGTTATGGATTAGAACTCTTGCAGAAGTATAAACAGTTTAACCATATCCATCTAGTAGATCCCATATATGACTCTGAAAGGATTAATTTTCTGCGATCACATGCGCTTCTATATATACATGGCCATTCTGCGGGTGGTACTAACCCTTCATTGGTAGAAGCAATGTTTTTAGGCCTCCCGATATTTGCATTTGACTGTATTTATAACCGCCATACAACTGAAAACCAGTGTATATATTGGTCGAATGTAGATGAATTATACAATTATATTACACAATATAATAAATTAAAACTTGATATTATAAGCAAAAACATGAAATCAATTGCAAGTAAGAGATACCTGTGGAATACGATTGTTTCAAAATATGAATCGTTGTTCAATAGTTAATTTGACAATGTTGAAAAGCAAGAATTGTTACTTGAGAAAACGGATGTTATTACTCAATTTACGAGTTCAATCAAAAAGGCCTGCGATAAAACCGGTGAAAGAGCGGTAGTTATTATTGATTGAACACTACTTACTGGTAGACAGCCGGGACTCAAACGCTTTTATTGTGTCGTTTATCGATACTATATATGATGGGGATATTGACGCGGTGATAAACACGCGAAAATCTATGTAGCCGGACACCGGGGTCTTGTTGGCGGCGCGATCCTGCGGAAACTGCAACAGAGCGGGTATGATCATATCATTACGCGGACTCACGCTGAACTGGATTTGCTGAATCAGGCGGCGGTGTATTCATTCTTTGAGCAGGAGAAACCTGAGTACGTGTTTCTCGCCGCCGCGAAGGTGGGGGGAAACGGCGCTAACTCAACATACCCTGCGGATTTTATCTATGTGAATACCATGATAGGTTTCAACGTGGTTCACGCCGCCTATAAAAGCGGGGTGAGGAAGTTGATGAATCTCGGTTCTTCCTGTATCTATCCCAAGCTTGCTCCTCAGCCGATGAAAGAAGAATACCTGTTGTCGGGATTGCTGGAACCCACCAATGATGCCTACGCACTGGCAAAGATCAGCGTCATCAAGCTCTGTGCGGCATTTAACAAACAGTACGGGACCAATTATCTATCCGCCATGCCGACGAATCTGTATGGTCCCGGGGACAATTACGATCTTGACGGCTCTCACGTACTGCCAGCGCTGCTCCGCAAGTTTCATGAGGCTAAGGTATCCGGCACAGACAAGGTAGTGTTATGGGGAGATGGTTCGCCCTACCGGGAATTTTTATACAGCGAAGACGTAGCGGACGCCGTGATACTGCTTATGGAGCGGTACAACGCGGAAGACCTTCGTAACACCGCCGGAGATTTTATCAACATTGGCAGCGGTAAGGATTTGAGTATCAAGGACTTGGCCGGGATAATCCGGGATATTGTGTATGCGGATAGTGCGGGCCGTTCATGCGAGATTGCATGGGATACCACAAAACCCACGGGGACGCCTAAGAAGCTACTGGATATATCCCGTCTTTCAGCGCTGGGATTTACACCGAAAACCGGACTGCGGGAAGGTATTAGTTTGGCCTATGCTGATTATGTAATGACATCCCATTGATGCCTCACCCTTCCCCTGCCTTCCTAAAGCCCTGTCCGCAACGCCGGACAGGGCTTTTTTTGCGCAAAAATTTCTTTACCACGGAACGGCGGTGAAGGAGAGCGCCGGCTCGGGCAGTTCGCTGATTCCCTGGGCGCCGATGCGTATACGCTTAAGGCTTAATTTTTCTTCCCCTTCGGCGTTTTTTGAACGTTCTACGAGGAAAATATCCCGGCCGGCGGCGTCCGGGGAACGCAGTTCCAAAACTTCGTTTTTCCCCAAAACAAAAAAAGCGTAACTGCCTTTTTGACTGCTGCCGGCGGCGTTCATCTCAAAACTTCCGTCCCGGGAAAAACGGAGCCGGCCTATGGCCCCTTCATAAGCCGCATCCTGATAAGAAACGATGGCGGACCCTTTATCACCGGAGCTGTTTTCTGTGGGAGAGGCCCGGCGGTAGGAACCGTCCCAGGGCGCGTTAACCCCGATCTTGAGCCGGACATCTTCAAAAACTTTTACCCGGATACTCTCCAGGGATTCCAGTTCAATATCCAGAAAACGCCGGAGGGTGGTGACGGAAATATTCTGGCTCGAAATGTAAAGGCCGTAACGGGTAATGCTGGAATTTTGCCAGGTAAAAACCTGCTGGGTTTCATCGCCGTAAAATATGAGCTCCCGCGCCTCCGGATCAAAATAAATATATTGGCGGCTGTCCAGCGTTCCCTGGGGACTCACATAGTACCAAAGGCCGGTGATAAAAGACTCAAAAGCCCCCCGGTTTCCGCTTAAAAGTTCCCTTACCCGGCGCTGTTCCAGCTCCGCCCCCGGCACCGCCCGGATCTGCCGCTGTTCGTAGAGGTTCCGCTCCTCGTTAAAAACGTAGGTGATTTCCAGTTGATCGAGAATGTTTTTTGAATTGTGATCCCTGCCGTAGGCGACGATGGGAAAACTCGCCCCCCGGGCCTGTCCCATCTGGTAGGCTCCGGACCGTTCCGTTTCTTTTATCGAAATGGATCCGTCTATCGTTATCTCGGCAATTTTTTCAAAGACCGGGTCTACGACCGGGTCTGCACCGGCAGCGTTTTTTCTGAATATCGCCATGATGTGTTCACCGGCGCCGTTCATGCCCGTTACCAGCACACAGACCCCCCGGTCCCCCACCAGGTCCTGAGTATACAGCGATAGCGTGAGGGGCCTCGTTACCGCAGCGCTGCCGTTCCATATCCGCCTGAAACCGCCGGCCTCTTCATCATAATCAATGTAGGTAATGTTGATGGGGTCCTCCGCATCGGATATTTCCCCCCGCCCGGCGCCGGGCAAAAGTTTCCGGTAGGCGATGATCTGTTCTTCCTGGGGGTCGCCGTCAAAATTGCCGTTCAGGGCGGTGATCAATATTTCCCCCTCGTCAAGGGCTACCCGGGCATTCAGGCGATCTTCACGGGCCAGCCGTTCCGAAGCTGCAGAAGGGTCTTCTCCCGGGGCCGGGAGGGGCCGGGCAGTGATGATCCGGGGCTGCCGCCATTCCCCTTCCTTGCGGACCTGAAAAAAATCCCCGCCGTAATAATACAGAATAACGATAATGATAGCCGCCGCGATAAAACCCAGCGCGGAAAAAATTCTTGCAAATTTCCGTGTCATATTTTTTCCAGAGCCTGTTCCAGTTTTTCCAGAATTTGGGCCAGCGTCTGGCCAATAGGATGGGCGCTTTTGAAACCCGCCGCCTGCAGATGTCCGCCGCCGCCGAATTCCCGGGCGATCCGGGCCACGTTCAGGCCGCCCCGGGATCGGATGGAACAACGGAGAGGGCCGTCGCGGTTTTCTTTTATCATCACCGATGCCCACACATCCCGGCTTTTCAGGGGTATGTTAACCAGCGATTCAGCGTCTTCCATTGAAGCCCCGGTATCATCAATATCTTCTTTATGGAGAATTTGCACGGCGATTTTTCCGTGACAGTGGAGCTCCAGCGTGGAAAAAACCCGTTTTTGCAGAAGCAAGGCCCCGGCGGGGGCGCTTTCGTTCAGGGCCAGATGTATCTCATTGGGATTCACCCCCGCCTCCGTCAGAAATAGCGCCGTCCTGAAGGTCCGGGCGGTGGTTTTTGAATAGGCAAAGGAGCCGGTATCGTAACTTATCCCCGCAAAGGCCGCCCTGGCGGCGTCAAGGTCTATGCTTACCCCGGCGGCCTGGGCGATTTCCAGCATGATCTCACAGGTTGATGAAGCCGTCGGGTCTATACACCCCGAAATCCCCGACAAGGGGCCCGTATCATGATGATCCACCGCAAACACTTCCCGTACCCGGTGGATAATCTCCCGCAGGGGGCCGATTTGGTATTCGTCGGAGGCGTCCATGACGAGGAGTGCCGATTTTTCGGGCAGATCCGCCGCCTTTGCCCCATCCCAGATTTTTATTAATCCTTCCCTGTCGATAAAGGCAAAACGCTCCGCCACCTTGCCGGGGTTAAAAATGTAAAATTCTTTTTGTTGATGACGGAGCAGCCGGGAACAGATAATTTCCGCCCCCAGACCATCCGCATCGGAGTTTTCGTGGGTAGTCAGGATGATTGATTCGTGCCTGTCAATAAAGTCCAGCAGATTCCGCCACATCAAGATCGTATCCCCGCCTTAACTGCCCTGCCGGAGGTAAGCCCCCGCGGCATCCTCTACCTGCGGCCCGATGTTAGTCAGGATCCGTATGGCCCGCCAGCCTGAAAAATCCTCCACCCGGGAATACCGGAGGATGCGCCCTATGCTTTCCCCCAGGGACGTGTAAACTCCCCCGGTGGCGGAGGTGATGAGCAGCGTATTGATCGGCAAAACTCCCTTGGAGCTGCCTTTACGGGCTGAAATTTCCCGCAAAGCCCCGGCAAAATCGGCGTTTTTGGCCTCGGAAGGGGCGGAATTGAGCTTTTCCTGTAAATTGTTCCGGCTTTCCGGCCCGGAAAGGGTCTCCGAAAAGATCAACTCGGCCTTTTCCCCGGCGATCCAGACCGAAAGGCGGTCCCCGTCTAATAAGATGCCGTTGAGGATCTGCTCCTGGAACCAGGCCAGAACCGCCTGCCGGGCGTTTTTCAGGGCCGCCGAGCCGTCAATCACCACGAACATATCGATACTTTCCTGCCGTTTATCCTCCGCACCAACGAGGGAAGACAGGAAAAACAGGCCCAAAGCCAGGATGATAATCAATTTTCGAGGCTTATATAGTTTCATAATATAAGTCTAACACAAAAATAAAATAGTTTATAGAACCCTTGATAATTGATCGATATTATAAGTAGAATGAAGGGAAAAAAGCAGGAAAAGGAGTTTTGATATGGGAACAGGGGATCTACCCAACAATGGGGAAGCACGGAAGACACTAAGCCTGGAATTCCGGAATCAGCAAAACGAAATTTCCCGACTTTTGGATGAGGAAACCGCCAGGCTTTTAAACCGCATCGGTGAAAAGCTGCCCGGCGGGCTGCTCAAAAAAGCGGAAGCAGAGGGGCTTAAAACAAAGCTTCGGGAATGTTTCAATACGAATTATCAAAACCTGCTTGACCGGTATCTGACCGCCGCCGGTGATGATCAGTCGGATAAAATCCGAACGAATAGGATCCGAGCGGATAGGATCCGAAGCTTTCTTGCCCACAAAGAAACCGAAGATGCCGCTTGGCAGGTGATCAAGAATGCCTATAAGGATAACCCGGGCCGCCCCAAAACCGTTACCGATGTAAAGCTGGCCCTCCATATCGGCGATGCGGATCTCATCGGTCCGGCTTATTATTACCGGGCGGTGTCGGAATATTTTATCCGGGATCTTATCGCGAATCATATTACCGCCGCTGTAGAAAAGACGCTTGAAAACAAGAAATTTGAAAATCCCGGCAGCCTTGAGCCGGGCGATTTTGAGCCGGGGAATCTTTCGGTGAATTTTAAAGATCAGCAGGTGCGGGAGAATATCAATAAAATTCTGGATGTCGAAACTATCCGCAGCAAAAGTTTTGACGCATTGGCAGATTCCCTTCCGGAGTCGCTGTGCGGCACATCCCTGGGCTGTCAGTTCATCGAAAATTTTAAAAATCTCCGGGAGCTGGTGGTCCGCGAATATGAGGATATGGACGAAAGGGAACTGCCCGATGAACGGTATCAGCTCCGTCTGCGTTATTACGATGATGCCCGGCTTCTGGAAGAACGAAAGTCTTACGATGTGCAGATGAAAAGTTTCGAGATTGAAGTGCGCCACGCCTGGGATGTGCTTGATATAATCTATCAGCGAAAAAAACCTTTTTTCAAAGCTGTGGATTTTCAGGATTTGGCACAGAAAGAAAAAAGGGATATAGAAAAGCAAAAGGAAAAAACCGGCGAACCCCTCTACGAAAACATCGAAAAAGTCTGGGATGAATTCAGCTTTGTGAAACCCGCCGAAACGGAAGCGGAAAGACAGAACCGCAGTTATCAGTATGAAAAGGATAACATACGGCAAAAGATAAGCTTTATGAAGAACCGCCTTGGCGAAATAGACTTGAAAATAAAACCCGCCGAACGCCGGGCTCTGGAAGACAGGCTGGATTTACTCCGGCGGCAATACGATCGTTTTGATCATCTGGTAAATCCGTATCATGTGGAGCCGGGACTTCTTCTGGATCTGGACATCACATCCATCAAACGGAAAAAAACAACCCTGGCCGCGGTGTCCAAAGCCCTTACCGAATTTATCCCCGCCGTGTACAAGATCTTCCATGACACGGCCTTTGCCGCTTACCCCCAACACGCCGCCGCGCCGGAAGAAACCACGGTTATCAACCGAAAAGCCCCCCCCGAAAAAGCCGTGGTTGAAGAAGCCAAACCTGCTGCGGAGAAAGCTGAACCCGCGGTTCCTGCCCCGCCGGCCGCCCCGGTTGTTGCTGCCCCTGTTCCAGCCCCGCCCCCGGTTGCCGTCCCCGCAGCCCCGGTTCCTGCGGCTCCTGCGGCGGCAATTCCCGAGCCCGTTACAAAGCCCATCGTAACCGCTGAACCTGTAGTGGCTGCTAAACCTGTAGTACCTGTTACAAAGCCCGTCGTGGCTGCTAAACCTGTAGTACCTGTTGCTAAGCCCGTCGTAACCGCTGAACGTGTAGTGGCTGTTGCAAAGCCCGTCGTGACCGCTAAACCCAAAGCTCCCACAAGAACAACGGTAAGGGCCAAACCCGTTGCCGTTGCTAAACCTGCAGTACCTGTTACAAAGCCCGTCGTGGCTGCTGAACCTGTAGTACCTGTTGCTGCCCCTGTAGCGGCCGCTAAACCCAAAGCTCCCGCAAGAACAACTGCAAGGGCCAAGCCTGTTGCAGCCAGGGATGCTCCGGTAAAAGCCGCAGCTCCCAAGGCCGAACCCGCCGTAAAGCCTGCGGCGCCGATTGATAAGACTATCATCACGGTGAGACCCAGGGCCGCTGTTAAACCGGTGACAAAGATGGAGGCTGTGGTGGTTGCCAAACCAAAAGCTGCCAAAAAGGCTCCGGGTAGAGTGCCTGTCAAGGCAAAACCCAAGGCGGCTGCTAAAGAAACAGCGGCGAAACGCCCTGCGGGGGCCGCTGCAAAACCAGCGGGCGCAAGGCAAAAAAACACCGCCCCGAAAAAATCATCCGGGGCGGCGGCAAAGAAAACAAAGGCAAGCGAAGCGCCCGCAGAAGCTAAACCGAGGGCTTCCCGAAAGGGCGGCGCTAAACCATCATCCACAGGACGCCGGGGCGTTACCCTGCGATAAAGCTACTTTGAGCGGGCCAGGGTTACGGCGGCGGTAACGACGATGTCTTCCACCGAAGCGCCCCGGGAAAGATCGCTGATTGGTTTTGCGAACCCCTGGAGGAAAGGACCGAAAGCCTCGGCCTTGCCAAGACGCTGAACCAGTTTGTAACCGATATTGCCCGAGCCAAGGTCCGGGAAAATCAGCGTGTTTACTTTGCCGCGGATTGGGCTGCCCGGCGCTTTTTTATCCGTCACCGAAGGCACAAGCGCCGCATCGGCCTGAATTTCCCCGTCGATTTTTAACGAAGGATCTTTGGCCTGCACCAATTTAAGGGCGTTCCGTACTTTAATCACATCCGCATGATCCCCGCCGGAACCTTTGGTCGAGAAGGAGAGGAGGGCCACCACGGGCTCCACCCCCAGGAATTCCCGGCAGGATTGGGCCGCCGAAAGGGCGATCTCCGCAAGCTGCTCCTCGTTGGGATCCGGCACCACGGCGCAGTCGGAGAAGATCAGCGCCCCGTCTGAGCCCCAGGCGCTGTCCGTGGTCTGGACCACAAAACAGGATGAAGCTGTTTTTGAACCCGGCGTAGTGCCGATAATGGCAAGCCCCGACCTAAGCACATCGGCGGTGGCGCTTTCCGCACCGGCCACCATGGCATCGGCGCCGCCCATGCGGACCATCATGGCCCCCCAGCGCAGGAAATGGGCGATGTCGGTTTTTGCCTGTTCCTCGGTAATGCCCTTGTGCTTCCGCAGTTCATAATATTCATGGGCGTATTTCCCGATCAGGGGCGAGGCCACGGGGTTGACCAGGTTGATGCCCCCCAGGTGGACCCCCGCTTTTTCCGCCGCCTTCTGAATCTCCGCCACCGCCCCCACCAGGGTCACTTCGGAGGCCAGTTCTTCATCGACAATGATCCGGGCGGCCATAATAGTCCGGGGCTCGGTTCCCTCGGCCAATACCAGTTTTTTCTGCAGCGACTTGGCCTTAGCCCGCATTTCCTTTACAAAATCCATACGTATCTCCTTTGGATAAAATTATATAACGATATACTGATAATACCCTGTTGCGGCCGGATACGCAAGGCAGTTTCATCAGACCTTGGTCTGCGAAGGGCTTTTTCCCCCTTAAAATGGGTGATATACTGAAACCCTGCCGCAAGGAGGGCTCCATGAAATTTACCAACGGATACTGGCTGACAAAAGAAGGCGTCGAGGCGCATTACGCCGCATCGGCCCATGAGGCAAAAAGGGAAGGGGAGAGCTTGGTCGTTTACGCTCCGGAAAAACAGATTAGGAGCCGGGGCGATACCCTGGGCGGCGTTGAATTAACCGTCCGCTATTCCTCGCCGCGCAAAAATGTGATCCGGGTCCGCATCGCCCACTTTGAGGGGCAGAACGATACGGAGCCGCATTTTGATATTGCCGAAGACAAATCGGTAAAGAGCGAAATCGTTATCACTGAAGCGGCGGAGGGGAAGGCTGGGGAGGCGGTTTTCCGTTCCGGCGATCTTGCCGCTCACATTACGCTGGGGGGCGCCTGGGATGTGCGGTTTTGCGCCGGGGAAAAAACGCTCAGCAAAAACAGCTCCCGATCAACCGGTTATATGGTGAGCCGCCGGGAACCCGGTTTCCGTGAAAATCCCTATACTGAATTTCCCCTTGCCGATAATGGGCCGCCCCCCGGTGTGTATATAAAAGAAGAACTATCCCTCGGCGTGGGGGAGTATGTTTACGGCCTTGGTGAACGCTTCGGGCCGTATATCAAGAACGGGCAGAGTGTTGATATATGGAACGCCGACGGCGGCACCGCCAGCGAGCAGTCATACAAGAACATCCCCTTTTATCTGACAAACAAAGGCTACGGCGTTTTTGTTAATGAAACCGGCAAGGTACAGTTTGAACTGGGCAGTGAAAAAACTTCACGGGTTGGCTTCAGCGCGGCGGGGGAATCCCTCGAATATTTTTTCATTTACGGGCCCTCACCCAAAGAGATTATCGAGAACTATACCGCCCTTACCGGCCGGCCTCCGGTGCTGGAAGATGATACCTTCGGATTGTGGCTGTCCACAAGTTTTACCACTTCTTATGATGAAAAAACAGTGATGGGCTTTATTGACGGTATGCTGGAACGGGATATACCGCTTAAGGTATTTCACTTTGACTGTTTCTGGATGAAGGGCGCCCACTGGACGGATTTCCGCTGGGACGAGGCAACCTTCCCCGATCCCGCCGGCATGATCAAACGTATCAAGGCCAAGGGCCTCAAAATCTCCGTGTGGATAAATCCGTATATAGCCCAGCGTTCAGGGATGTTTGAGGAAGGCAAAAGCAAGGGTTATTTTTTGAAAAAGAAAGACGGTTCGGTACACCAGACAGACCTCTGGCAATCCGGCATGGCCATTGTCGATTTTACCAATCCCGAAGCGTGCAAGTGGTACACCGAAAAACTCGGGCCGATTCTTGACATGGGCGTTGATTATATCAAAACGGATTTTGGCGAACGCATTCCCGACGATGCCGTTTATTTTAACGGAAAAGACCCTGAGGCTATGCATAATTACTACACCTTCCTTTACAACAAGACGGTATATGAATTCCTTGAACAGAAAAAAGGCAAAGGAAAAGCGTGTCTCTTTGCCCGTTCCGCCACCGCCGGTTCCCAGCAGTTCCCCGTCCACTGGGGCGGCGATTGCGAATCCACCTTCGAGGCCATGGCCGAAACTTTACGCGGCGGCCTTTCCCTGACGCTTTCGGGCTTCGGCTACTGGAGCCACGACATTGGCGGTTTTGAAGGCACCCCCAATCCGGCCCTGTTCAAACGCTGGCTTCAGTTCGGTCTGCTTTCCTCCCAATCACGCCTCCATGGCTCGAGCTCCTACCGGGTACCCTGGAGCGTTGACGAAGAATCGGTGGAAGTCTGCAAAACCTTTGCCCGGCTCAAACTATCGCTTTTGCCCTATCTCAAGGAATGTGCCAAAGAAGCCCACGAAAAA
This sequence comes from Spirochaetia bacterium, assembly GCA_025997615.1. Classification (GTDB taxonomy): domain Bacteria; phylum Spirochaetota; class Spirochaetia; order Treponematales; family Breznakiellaceae; genus BNUV01. Next base: position 915 of record BNUV01000001.1, on the reverse strand, counting down.
GGCATCCCCATCATGCGGGCCATGCTGCTTGAGTTCCCCGGCGATCCGGTGTGCATCTACCTGGACCGTCAGTATATGCTGGGCCCGGAGATCCTGGTGGCGCCGGTATTCAGCGCCGATGGTGTTGTAGAGTATTATCTGCCCCCCGGCAACTGGACCCATGTCATCGACAAACGCACCGAGTCAGGCGGCAAGTGGCTAAAGGAAACCTACGACTTCATGTCGCTGCCTTTGTGGAAACGGGCTTAGGCCATTGCCCCTTCTCAATTCAGGCTTGCGGAAATGCGGCCTTTTGAGTATAGTGTTATTATGGCATTTATTGATAATTATGATTTTGAGTTATTGAGCAATCAGGCGGAACAGTTGGTGCTGGAGGAATTGGGGCGGCAGCTGGAAGTTTATGAGGGCGCGATCTGTCTCTGCAACGACTGTGTGGCGGATATGGCCGCCATGGCTCTTAACAACGTAAAGCCTTTTTACCGCTTTTCCCTTTTGGGGACCCTTTATGCGGATAAAGCCATGGAAGACGAGGAATACGCCGACAGTATCCGGTTCGCGGTTTTTGCCGCTATTGAGAAGATTCGGAAGAATCCGAGCCACGACTGACGGGCCCCTGCCGCAAAAAACCTTCCGCTTCCAGTGTCCCGGACACCAGTGTCGCAGATACCTGTGTCCCAGACACCAGTGTCCAGTGATCCTCAAACAAACGCAGCAGAGCCAGCGCCTTTCCCGTTTGGGGATCGTGCCATGCGATAGTTCCCTCCGAATCCAGCGTGATAAAAAATGAACCCCCGGCTCTCCATTCCGATGGCCATCGCCAGGGGCGCCGGTGAATCGTGGAAAACCCTGACGCTGTCGGTGAAAAGTTTCGGCCTTCTTTTCCGGGGTGTCGATTTGACCAAGGCGGTTTCCGGC